>CAYJNH010000027.1:0-15218 GCA_964371705.1 uncultured Muribaculaceae bacterium | reverse complement strand
ATAAATATTATCAAATAGCTCCTTGTTTTAGAGATGAAGATGCTAGAAGTGATAGAGTATACGGAGAATTTTATCAACTTGATTTAGAAATGGCTTTTGCTACAGAAGAAGATGTTCTTAAAATAGGAGAAAGTATATTTTATAATACTTTTAAAAAATTTGGTGGAGAAAACATTATATCTGACAAACCTTTTAAAAGATTGACTTATAAGGAATCTATGGAACTTTATGGCACTGATAAACCTGATCTTAGAAATCCACTTTTAATAAAAGATGTAACTAAAGTATTTAAAAAATCTAGTTTTAGACCTTTTAGAGGAGTGACTGTAAAATCTATTAAAATCGAAAATATATATGATTTACCAAACTCTTGGTATAATGAATTAGTTGATTATGCTAGTAGTATAGGGATGCCAGGTATAGGTTATTTTAAAGTAAATGAAAATCTTGAATTTTTAGGACCTATTGAAAAATTTTTATCTGATGAAGAAAAAGAAGAATTAATTCAAGAATGTGAATTAAAAGCAAAAGATGTTATATTTTTTATAGCTGATAAAAGACATGCTTATAAATATTCTTCACTTATAAGAGATGAACTTGGAAAAAAACTTAATTTAATAAAAGATAATGAGTTTGTTTTTTGTATTATTAAGGATTTTCCTATGTATGAATATAACGAGGAAGATAAAAAATATGATTTTACACATAATCCTTTTAGTATGCCTAAAGGTGAAATAGAGTCGCTTAATAATTTAGATCCTGAGCAAATAATAGCTCATCAATATGATTTTGTATGTAATGGTATTGAAGTAGCTTCAGGAGCTGTTAGAAATCATAATCCTAATGTAATGCTTAAAGCTTTTGAAATTGCTGGTTATACTGAAGATGAAATATTAAAAAGATTTTCTGCATTGTATGAAGCATTTAAATATGGAGCTCCTCCTCATGCAGGTATGGCTCCTGGAATCGATAGAATACTTATGCTGCTTAAAAATGAAGAAAATATAAGAGAAACAATAGCGTTTCCACTTAATGCTAGTGGTGTAGATAATTTAACTAAAGCGCCATCAGCAGTTAGTGATTTACAACTTAAACAAACTCATATTAAATTAAAGTGAAAATTTATTTCACTTTTTTTATTTATATGATATAATTTAATAAGAATAAGAGGGTGCATTTATGTTTGGAAAAATATTATATATTGGAGAAAGTGTTGCTCATGTAGAAAATAAAATAGCTGCTGGAACTAATACTGATTTAATGAATTTACACGTTATATTTGAAGCAGGAGAACAAAGAATACTTGGTGAAGTATCTGAAATAAATCAAGAAATAATTAAAATTGCTTTATTAGGTGAATTTGTAGGAACTAGGTATTTAAATGGTATTTTAAGAAAACCATTACTTAGTAGTTCAATCAGAATTATTAATGGCGCAGAATTACAAGAACTTGTTGGTACTGCAGATAATGGTTCTATAGTACTAGGGGACCATGCAATTTATAAGGGTTTTAAAGTATGCCCTAAACTTAATAGTTTATTTGCTAATCATTTAGCTATATTTGGTAATTCAGGATCAGGTAAATCTTATGGTACTTCTAGAATTATGCAGAATATATTTAATAATGATAAAGTTAATTCTATTGGTAGTAATATTATAATATTTGATTCCTTTGGTGAATATAAAACAGCATTTTCTAAAATAAATACATATAATCCTAATTATTACTATAAATTTATAACATCTAATGTTACTGAATCTACTGATTTACCACTTCAAATACCTCTTAATTTAATGACTTTAGATGATTTTACATTATTACTTCAGGCAGATTCTCATGCACAGTTACCTATAATTGAAAACACTATAAAACTAGCAAAAATATTTGCTTTAAATAATGAAGAAAGTAATAAGTTTAAAAATCATTTAATAGCTAAAGCTTTAATAAGTATATTATTTAGTAATGAAACTGTTCAAACTAAAAAAAATGAAGTATTTAAAGTTATTGAAGTATGTCACACTAGTGAACTTAATTTTGATTCTGAAATTCCTGGATTAGGTTATACAAGGACATTTAGTGAATGTTTTGAAATAGATTCAAGAGGACAATTTGGTGAATCAGTTCTTATTACTGATTATATATTAAAATTTGTAGATGAGAATGTTGAAAGTATCAAAGTTCCTTCTAATACAACATTTGATTTAAAAGAATTTCAAAGTGCTTTGGAATTTACTTTGATTAGTGAAGGGTTTTTACATAATGAAACATTATATGATATCGCTATAATTCTTAAAGTAAGACTTAATTCTATAATTAATAGTGTTTTAAATAAATTTTTTGTTAAAACGGATTTTTCTTTACAAGCTTTTATTAAAGATTTAACATATTTTAATGGTAAAAAAGCTCAAGTGGTTAATATTAATTTAGAAGAAATTGATGATCATGTTGCAAAAGTAATAGTTAAAATATTTTCAAGATTATTATTTCAGTTTTCAAAAGCTAATGATGATAGAGCTAGTATACCTTTTCATTTATTCTTAGAAGAAGCTCATAGATATGTTCAAAATGATAATGATACATATTTAATTGGATATAATATATTTGATCGTATTGCTAAAGAAGGAAGAAAATATGGAATACTTTTAAATATAATTTCTCAAAGGCCAGTAGAAATGAGTGAAACTGTTATATCTCAGATATCTAACTTTTTAATCTTTAAAATGACACACCCTAAAGATATAAAATATATTGAGGAGATGCTTCCTGGTGTTTCTGGAGATATTATTGAAAAGCAAAAAACTTTACAACCAGGTACTTGTGTATCTTTTGGCTCAGCATTTAAAATACCAATGATAGTTAAATTAGAACTTCCTGATCCAGCACCATATTCATCAAGTTGTGATGTAACTGCTACATGGAATACTGTGACTAATATTAACGTACCAGTGGCTCCAGCTGCTAAAGTAGCTCCAGTACAGGGAACTAATCAAACAGTTTCAAGTAATCAACCTAATAATATGGTTAATATGTCTCAAGTGCCTATAACAGCTGCTAATAATGTATAAAAAGCTCATAGAGCTTTTTTTTGTGAAATTTGACATTATATATATATGTGGTATAATTATACAGCGTAAAGGATGAAATGATGAAAAAAAAGCATACACTCTTTGTGGTAGAAACTATTTCATGTGTACTTCTTTTGATTATTACTACAATGACGGTATCTAGTTATTTTATTTTAAATAAAAAACCAGCATATCAAATAGATTTTGAAAGTAAAAATTTTTATGTTACTACTAATAATGATAGTAACCAGTTTTCTCCGGGTATTGAACTTCCTGTAGTAGATAACTCTTTAAATGTTACTGAATTAGTTGATAATTATATATTGGAAAATAAAACTGTTATTGATTTTTATACTTCAGCGTTTTTATTACCTGAAACTTTTATTAGTGATAAAATTAAAGAATTAAATTACGAAAAAAGTATTTTTAGTAAGGATGATATTTTTAATACTGGAACTACATATGAAAACTTTGATGAAGAGTTATTTCATTATATTATGTCTTTGATGAATACTAATTCTGAAGTGTTTAGCAATAATATCGTACCTACATATAATTCTAAAGAATATATTATAGGTTTAATAGATTATTTTGCTAAATATTTTCCTAGTGTCGACACCACAATTGCTAAATCGATTGCAAATATAGAATCTGGGTATACAGTTCGCACTATGCTTGATAAGAATAATATATTTGGTGGTTTAAGTAACGGTTATTTAATATCTTATAAAACTATTGAATATGGAGTATATAGTTATTTAAAACTTTTAAATGATTGGTATTTTTCACTAGGATTAACTACAGTTGAAAGTATAGGCTACAAATATAATCCTGTTATAGAAAATGGGATTAAAATTGCTAGTCCTTCTTGGGTTATTAAAGTAAATAGTAATTTAAGTTTATTTACAAATGCTACGGTAACTGATATACATGATTTATTATTATTAAAATAAGTTTTGGAGGTATTATGAAAAAAATTTATTTAATAAGTATTATAGTTGTCATACTGATAATAATGTTTATAAGTACTTTTATAAATGAAAAAGAAGATATTAATTATAACTTTGAAAATATTCATAATTTAGATGATAAAACGATTATAGATGTGAGAACAACTGAAGAATATGAAAGTGGCCATATAAAAGATAGTATTAATATACCTTTGGATGAAATAGAAACTATTTCCTTAAATAAAAATGAAGTTATTTTTGTATATTGTGCTGGTGGTGTTAGAAGTGAAAGCGCTATGAATATATTAATTAATTTGGGTTATGAAGAAGTTTATGATTTAGGTGGTATTGATAATAAAAATCTTATTTTAATTAAATAAAATTATAAAATATAAATATAAATACTAGTATTAGTATTTTTTTTATGATATAATTTATTTACCTAAAGGTAGTGTTCTCAATAAACCGACTAAGTTAGATAATCGGGGAATTAATTATATAGTAGGTATTGAATACTAGTCCATTAAGTGTGCTAGGATCCGAAGCTATGTATGTATTCTGCCACCTCGCGCGAGCGGGTTTTATCTAGAGAGCTATCTTTAGGTTTTTATATGGAGTGTAATTATGTATGAAAGAACTGAAATGTTAATAGGAATTGATAATTTAAATATATTTAAAAATCAAAAAATTCTTATAGTAGGAATAGGTGGAGTAGGTGGAACTGCTTTGGAAGTATTAGTAAGAAGTGGTTTTGAAAACATTACTATTACAGATTTTGACACTATTTCTGAAAGCAATTTAAATAGACAAATTATTTCAAATATAAATAATATAGGATTATATAAAGTTGATGAAGCTGAAAAAAGATGTAAAGGTATCAATAAAAATGTTAATATATCTAAAATTTATGATAAATTATCTAGTGCTAATATTAATATTTTAGGGTATTATGATTATATTATTGATGCTTGTGATAGTATTGATGCTAAAATAGCTTTAATAAAATATGCAAAAAATAACAATATTAATATTATTGTTTCTTGTGGTATGGGTAATAGATTAGATGTGTCTAAAATTTATATGACAAAATTATCTAAAACTGAAAATGATCCTCTTGCAAAAAAATTAAGAAGTGAACTTAGAAAAGAAAATATTAATTTAAATATTCCTGTAGTAGCCAGTAAAGAATTACCTATTAAAAGTAAAAAAATATCATCAATGATGTCAGTTCCTTTTACTGCTGGTATTTATATTGCTAATTATGTTATAAATGATATAATTTTAAAAAAAAAGTAGATTAAGATTCTACTTTTTTCTTTGTTCATTTATAGTTTTAATAATATTTAAATGATTAGGGAAAAAATTATTCATTATATTATTTTTTTCTGTAACCAAATGACTTTTTAATAATTCTGGTAAATTTTCTTGACCAGATAATCTTATTGATTCATTTTGTAACTGTCTAAGTATATCATATTCAATAAATGTACTTTCATTTATAAGATCCACTAATATATTTATTTTATTTTCATCTTTTTCAAACATTTTTATTGTGTCTTCTGTTAAATAAAATAAGTCTAAAGCTGTATTTTTATCATCAGTTATATTCAATACATAATCTAATATTTCTTCATCTATCTTAAAATAATATACTATACTATCTTTATCAATTGTTTTGTTTTGTAATGCATCTAATAAATTATTATCACATAATGTTATAATGCTTAATACATTAACATTTAAATGATTTAAAGCTTTTAATTCATTTTCTAATTTATATATTGCAATACATGCAGTTTTGTTTTTTTTCATTTATACCTCTTTTGAATTAATATATTACCATAAATTTGGAAAATAATCTACTTTTTAATTAAAAATTTAGCTAATTCTTCTGGGTTTTTACCATTGTTAACTATGTCATTTACTATATTAACTATTGGAACTTTTACTTGATGTTTTTTTAATAGCTCTTTAAATGTAGTTATAGCAAAATATCCTTCAACTGTAGTAGAATTTAAATATTCTTGTGTTTTAGAGGGGTCGTTATATTTTCCTATTGTATAACCAAATGAAAAATTTCTACTTTTAGTACTAGTACATGTGAGAATTAAGTCTCCGATTCCTGCAAAGGATAATATTGTTGATTTTTTTGCTCCTAAGTATCTCATTATGTTTTTTATGTCATGCATTGATTCATTTATTAAAAATGCAGTAGTGGAATTAGAGTATCCTAATCCATTTAATATACCAGCTGCAATAGCTATGATGTTTTTTACTGATCCACATATTTGTACTCCGATTAAATCATTATTAAATCTTAATTTTAATCTTTCGTTAGCTAAGTTGTTTTTTACTATTTTTAGTACTTTATTATTTTTCGATGCAAGAGCTAGTGCAACAGGTTCATTATTAATGATATCAATTGCAAATGTAGGTCCTGATAATATTGATACTGTTTTTGTTTTAAGTATTTTAGCTGCTATATTTGATAGAAATTCTTTTGATGAATCATCTATGCCTTTTGTTGCTATACATATAGGTGTATTTTTTTTGTAATAAATTTTCATATTAGTTATTAAGCTAGTAAAAAATTGAGATGCTGTTCCAATTACTATTAAAGATGCATTTTGCATGGCTTCTTCGAGTGATGTTGTAATACTAATATTTTTACTAATGTTAAAATCTAATATGGAAGATAGTTTTTTTGTTTCTCTTAGTTCATTAACATGTTTTTGATCATGTGTCCATAAAACTATTTTATTGTTTTCTTTTTTTGCTAGAGAGTAGGCTAGTGCTAAACTATATGCTCCTGTTCCTAGTACTGCTATTTTCATTATATTTCTCCTTTTCTTTGTTTATCTACTTTTTCTAAATTATTTTCAACTATATTATTTTTTGGAATATAGTAATTTCTGTTAATTAATTTTTCTGGCATGTAGTTTTGTTTTACCCATGAATTAGGAAATTCGTGGGGATAAACATATGTTTTGCTATATATTTTTATATTTTCAGGTATAGGTCCTGTTAAGCCTTGTTTTACATCATTGATTGCATTATTAATAGCCAAATAAGCAGAATTACTTTTGGGACTCTTAGCCATTTCTACAACTATTTCTCCTAATATAATGCGAGCCTCTGGCATTCCAACAAGTTCAGATAAGTTTATTGCTGCATGTATTCTAGTTCCTATATTAGGATTAGCGAGTCCTATATCTTCATATCCTATCACTGCAAGTCTTCTATATATTGAATCTAAGTCTTCTAATTCCAGTAATCTGGCTAAATAATGAACTGAAGCATTTACATCGCTTCCTCTAATTGATTTTTGTAATGCTGATAACAAATCATAATGATCTGATTCATCTTTATCTCCAGCTAATGACGGCTTACTATTTATTGTTTTTACTACGTCTAGTGTAACTTTTTTATCTATTGTACTGTAGTACGATATTTCTAGTAGATTAAGTGCAAATCTTAAATCTCCATTTGATAAATTAGCTATGTGTTTATATACATCTTTTTCTACAGTTATATCATCTAAGTATTCAGATGCTTTTTTTAAACCAGCTATTATATCATCAGAGTCTAATTCTTTTAATTCAAATATTTGACATCTACTTCTAATTGCGGGATTTATTTTAAAATATGGATTACTAGTTGTAAGGCCTATTAATATTATAAGTCCATTTTCAATATAAGGTAATAATATATCTTGTTTATCTTTATTCATTCTGTGAATTTCATCAATAACTAGTATAAGTTCACCGCTCATTTTAGCTTCATTTATTGCATATTCAAAATCTTGTTTATTATTAATTGTTGCGTTTAAAAATTTGTAGGGTTTTTCAAGTTCACTAATAATTGCATTTGCAATGCTTGTTTTACCAATTCCTGGTTTACCAAAAAATATCATTGAAAATAATTTTTTGTTATTTACAAGGTTAGTTATTATTTTGTTTTTTCCAACTAAATGTTTTTGACCAATGACATCATTTAAGTTTTTAGGTCTTAGTTTGTCTGCTAATATTTCCATATGTACCTCATAAATATTATAACATAATTCTTGTTATAAATTGAATATTGTTTTATAATTATATAGAAGGGTAGTGTCTATGGAAATTGATAAATATTTAGATTATTTAAAATATGAAAGAAAACTTTCTGATAATACCTATAATTCCTATAAAGATAATTTAAATGTATTTTATGAATATTTTAAAAATGAAAGCATTCTTAAATTAACAAAAGATGATATCAAAAAATATATTTACAATTTAAATTTATCTAGTAAAACTAAAGCTCATTATTTAACTGTTATAAATTCTTTTTATAAGTTTTTAATTAGTGAAAATATAACTGTTTTTAATCCCTGTGAAGGAATTAAAATGCCTAAATTAGATAAGAAATTACCTAATTATTTATCTATTAATGAAATAGATAAATTACTTGATATAAAATTAGTGAAAAATACAGATTATAGAAATAAAGCTATGCTTGAAGTATTATATGCAACTGGTATGAGAATAAGTGAATTATGTAATATGAAATTATCTCAAATTGATTTTAATGAATGTATTATAAGAATAATGGGTAAAGGTAAAAAAGAAAGAATTGCTCCTTTAAACTCTTATGCAATTAAATATTTAAAAGATTATATAGAATTATTTAGAAATAGTTTACTAAAAAATAAAAATAGTGAATATGTTTTTATTAATCACTTTGGTACAGTTATAAGTAGAGTAGGCTTTTTTAAAATATTGAAAAATATAGCTAAGCAAAAAAATATAACAAAAAACATATCACCTCATATTTTAAGACATTCTTTTGCTACTCATTTATTAAATAATGGAGCTGATTTAAGGATAATACAAGAAATATTAGGTCATGAAAATTTAGTTACCACGGAAATATATGCTCATTTACAAAACAAAAAAATAGTGGATGATTACGAAAATCATCCACATGCTCAAATATAATTATTTGCAATTATTTCTAGAGTTATTTTTTGTGTTATTTCTAGAATTATTTCTTGAACCATTATTACAATTTTTACTATTGTTCATTGAATTATTATTCATTGTACTATTATTATTTGTTCTTGATTTATTCATAATATTTCCTCCTAATAATAGTATAGCTATTAAAAAACATATAATTCAAATTCTATGTTTTTTTTGTTGGTAATTTCAGGAAATAAACATATTTTTAAATAGGTGATTGTATGGCAAGTGCATTTTTAATTAGTTTATTAGCTGGATTATCCACTGTTATAGGGGCATTAATTATTCTTATAAAAATAAAAAAAGAATATATAAATAAAGTTATAGTATTTGCTTTATCTTTATCATCTGCTGTAATGATTGGTATTAGTATCACGGAACTTATTCCATCATCTTTTTTTAATATACTATTTAATTATGGAGTTACAGCTGGTCAGTGGATAATATTAGTATGTGCTAGTTGTGGCTACTTATTTATTATACTTTTAAATAAATATTTTAATAATGATGATTCTTTGTATAAATTAGGAATTTTTAGTATGATAACACTTATGCTACATAATTTTCCTGAAGGGATTGCAACGTTTATTGCTACTTATAAAGATTTTGACTTAGGTTTAAAATTAGGTTTTACTATAATGCTTCATAATATCCCTGAAGGACTTGCAATAGCTGTTCCAATATATTATTCTACTTTATCAAAAACAAAAGCAATTAAATATGCGTTAATTTCCGGTTTATCTGAACCTTTAGGAGCTTTGATTGCTTATTTATTTTTTCGTGATTATATTAATTTTAATACTCTTGATATATTAATGATTTTTATAGGTGTAATGATGATTACTTTAGTTATTAATAAATTACTTCCAAAAGCTTTTGCTTACAATAATAAATCTCTTTTTATTTTAGGTATATTTTTAGGTTTTTTAATAGTACTAATAAATTTTTTGTAAAATATATTTACTTATTTAATTTATATATGGTATACTTTATTTATAATAGAAAAGTAAAATAGTGAGGTGGTAAAATGAGAATAATGACATTAGATATTTCTTCTCTTTTATCACCTTTAATTTAGCACATATTTTTTATGTGCTTTTTACTTTATCTATTTTAGAAAGGAGAAAAGTTAATGACAAGAGTAAAAGATTTTGTTGATACACAACATTTTACTAAAGAAGAGTTACTTGATATGATTAATTTAGGATTACTTATTAAGGAAAATATTAAAAAAGGTTTTCCACTAAATGTTTTATATCATAAAACTTTAGGTATGATATTTGAACAATCTTCTACAAGAACTAGAGTTAGTTTTGAAACTGCGATGACACAATTAGGTGGACATGCTCAGTATTTAGCTCCAGGTCAAATACAATTAGGTTCACATGAATCTCTTGGTGATACTGCTAAAGTATTATCAAGATTAGTTGATATTTTAATGGCTAGAGTACAAAAACATATTTCTGTGGAAGAATTAGCTCAATATTCTACTATTTCTGTTATTAATGGTATGAGTGATTATAATCATCCTACTCAAGAATTAGGGGATGCTACTACTATGTTTGAACATTTACCTGAAGGTAAAAAGTTTGAAGATTTAAAAGTAGTATTTGTAGGGGATGCTACACAAGTATGTGCATCACTAATGATGATAGTTACTAAATTAGGTGGTAATTTTGTACATTATGGACCAAAAGGTTTCCAGCTTAAAGAAAATTTCCAAAAAATAGCAGAAGAAAATTGTAAAGTATCCGGTGGTTCTTTTTTAATAACTGAAGATGAAGAATTAGCTATTAAAGATGCTGACTTTATTTATACCGATGTATGGTATGGATTATATGAAGCAGAACTATCTGAAGAAGAAAGAAAAAATGTTTTTTATCCTAAATATCAAGTAAATATGGATATGATAAAAAAAGCTGCTCCTCATGTTAAATTCATGCATTGTCTTCCTGCTACACGTGGTGAAGAAGTTACTGATGAAGTATTAGATTCTGAAATTTCTATAGTTATAGATGAAGCAGAAAATAGATTAACAGCTATGAGAGCTTTACTTGTTTATTTTATGGACAGAACTGAAGAAACAACGTTAATATGTAATAGAAATTTAGGAAGGTAAAATTTATGAAGTCTAAAAAGAAATTTAAGCTTTTTGATGCAATACTTGCTGCTGTATGTATAACACTTGTAGCAGAAGCTGTTGCTCCAACTGCTGCCATTGGAAATAGTCAATATTTTTGGTGGATATTTTTAATAATAGCTTTTTGTGTACCTTATGGACTTATTACTGCCGAGCTAGGATCAACTTATCCTAGCGAAGGTGGTATGTATACTTGGGTAAAAAAAGCTTTTGGTTCTAAGTGGGCATCAAGAGTTGCTTGGAATTATTGGGTTAATTTCCCACTTTGGATAGCTTCACTTGCTGTTGCACTTACAGATGTAGTAGCTGGTATATTCGAAGTAGAATTATCTATTTTATGGTTACTTATTCTTCAATTAGGTTATACTTGGATCGTAACGATTCTTAGTACTAAAAGAATTGGAGAAAGTAAATTATTAGTTAATTTAGGTGCTTTTTGTAAAGTAGGATTCATGGTTGCTTTAGGAGTTTTAGGTATTTATGTATTTATTACTACAGGTCAATCAGCTAATCCTATTCAAAGTGTATCTGATTTATTACCAACTACTGATTTAGTTAGTTTGTCATTTTTATCAGTTATTATATTTAATTTTTTAGGTTTAGAAGTTGTAGCTACATTTGCTGAAGATATGGAAAAACCTAAAAAAGATATGCCAAAAGCTGTTATAATTGGAGCATTGCTTACTGCAGTATTTTATTTATTACCTGCAACAGGAATAAATATTGCTATGGATTTAACTACTGCTGAGTCAGCTGGTATAACAGATGCTTTTGCAGCATTATTATTTAATTTAGGAGTGAACGCTGATATAACAAGAGTTATAGTTATAGTAGTAGGATTAATGTTTATTTATACATTAGTTGCTAATATTATATCTTGGTCATTTGGTGTTAATTCTGTTGCTAAATTTAGTGCTGAAGATGGTGGTTTACCTAAAATATTTGCTAAAACTAATAAAGAAGGGGTTCCTACAGGAGCTGCAATGATGAATGGTATAGTTGCTACTTTAATTATAATATTAGGAGTAGTCTTAGGTATTATAAATGAAGAGGCTAGCAACTTATTTTGGACATTCTTTTCTCTTAGTTTAGTTACTTTATTAATAGGTTATATTCCATTATTCTTATCGTTCTTAAAATTAAGAAAATCTGATAAAACGCCAAGAGCCTATAAAGTTCCAGGTGGAAATTTTATGATAACGTTAATGACTTATGTACCTGCAATTTTATTGATTGCTAGTATAATATTTACGTTATTTATTGATTTTACATATGATTCTATTATTGCTAATTTACCTTTAATAATAGGGGTAGCATTCTCATTAATTATTCAGGAAATAGTAGTAGCAGATATCAAAGAGGAGAAAAAATAATTATATGAAAAAAATTAATTCAACACCTAAAGCAGATGGCTTTAGAATGCCTGGTGAATTTGAACCACATAAAGGTACATATATGATATGGCCTGAAAGACCAGATAACTGGAGATATGGTGGTAAACCTGCACAAGAAACTTTTGTTAATGTAGCAAATACTATAGTTAAGTACGAACCATTTACTATGTTAGTTTCAAAAGAACAATATAGTAATGCTAGACATTTACTTGATGATAAAGTAAAAGTTGTTGAAATGAGTAGTAATGACTCTTGGCTTAGAGACTGTGGAGCTACGTTTGTTATTGATGACAAAGGTAGTTTAAGAGCTGTTGATTGGAGATTTAATGCTTGGGGAGGCCTTGTTGATGGGTTGTACTTCCCTTGGGATCAAGATGATAAAGTAGCTTGTAAAATGGCAGAACTTGAGGATGCTGATTGTTATTCTTTAGAAGACTTTGTTCTTGAAGGTGGATCAATTCATGTTGATGGTGAAGGAACAGTACTTGTTACTGAAGCGTGTTTACTATCAGAAGGAAGAAATCCTCATTTAAATAAAGAACAAATAGAAAAATATTTAAAAGAATACTTAAATGTAGAAAAAGTTTTATGGGTAAAAGAAGGTATTTATAATGATGAAACTAACGAACATATAGATAATATATGTAATTATGTTAGACCAGGTGTAATTACTCTTGCTTGGACTGATGATCAAAATGATCCTCAATATAGAAAAAGTTTAGAAGCATATGAATATTTATCTAATGAAACTGATGCAAAAGGTAGAAAACTTGAAATACATAAGTTATATACTCCAACACCTATTTTAATATCGAAAGATGAAAGTGGTGGAGTAGACGCTGTTGATGGTACTCTTCCTAGAAATGAAGGAGATAGACTTGCTGCTTCTTATTGTAACTATTACGTAGGAAATGGTTTTGTTGCTCTTCCAATATTTGGAGATCCTAATGATGATCTTGCTATTAAAAAATTACAAGAACTTTATCCAGATAGAGTTGTAGAACCAATTTATGCAAGAGAAATATTATTAGGTGGCGGTAATATTCATTGTATTACTCAACAAATACCTGAAGCATAACATAAAGAAGATGTAAAAAGTCTTCTTTTTTCTTTTATATTAAAAATATTATGTTAAACTTATAATAGGAGTGTGTTTATGAAAAAGAAAAAATTTAAACTATTTGATGCGATACTAGCTGCAGTATGTATTATTTTAGTTGCTGAAGCAGTTACACCTACTGCATCAATTGGTAATAGTCAGTATTTTTGGTACTTATTTATTATATTTTTATTTTGTTTACCATATGGTCTTATTACAGCAGAATTAGGATCTACTTATCCTTCTGAAGGAGGAATGTATACTTGGGTAAAGAAAGCATTTGGGCCTAAATGGGCATCAAGAGTTGCTTGGAACTACTGGATTAATTTTCCATTATGGATGTCATCGCTAGCTGTAGCTGTGACAGATATAATAATGGGTGTATTTAATATTGAATTATCTATTATGTGGCTGATATTGATCCAATTAGGATATATATGGGTAGTAACTTATTTAGGAAGTAATCGTATTGGAGAAAATAAAATTTTAATTAATTTAGGTACATTATTTAAAGTTTTATTTATGGTAGGACTTGGTGTACTAGGTATATATGTTTATTCAGTTACTGGAGAAAGTGCTAATCCAATTAATAGTGTAAGTGATTTATTACCAACTATGGATTTAGTAAATTTGTCATTCATATCAGTTATTATATTCAATTTCTTAGGTTTAGAAGTAGTAGCTACATTTGCTAAAGATATGGATAATCCTAAACGAGATATTCCTAAAGCTATTATAATAGCAATTGTTTTAATAGCTATATTCTATTTACTTCCAGCGACTGGAATTAATATTGCTATGCCTGCAGCAGATGCAGCATCAGCTGGAATCACAGAAAGTTTTGCTATATTATTAACTACTTTAGGTGTAAGTTCAAATATTATAAGAATAATAGTTATTGGTGTGGGTATTATGTTTATCTATACTCTAGTTGCTAATATTGCCTCTTGGTCATTTGGAGTAAATTCTGTTGCTAAATTTAGCGCAGATGATGATGGTTTACCTAAAATATTTGCTAAAACTAACAAAAAAGGAGTACCTTATATGTCAGCAATTATGAATGGTGTTGTTGCTTCAGGAGTTTTAATAATAGGTCTTATTTTAAGTTTGTTATCTGACAATATCACAAATTTATTTTGGACATTTTTCTCTTTATCAGTAGTAACTCATCAAATCAGTCATATTCCAATGTTTTTTGCTTTTTTAAAACTGAGAAAAACAGATAAAACAAAAAGAGAATACAAAGTTCCTGGTAATAAATTTTTTATATACTTAATTAGTATTATACCTTTTGTTGTTATACTTCTTTGCTTAACCTTTACATTATTTATTGATTTTACTTTTGAATCTATTATAAGTAATCTTCCACTTATTTTTGGTATTATAATATCTTTTATTATTCAAGAAATTATTGTTAGTGATATTAAAGAAAAACGTAAAGATATTGTTAAAAAATAGTTCTAAAATAGAATTATTTTTTTTATTTTGATATAATTTAATTATGATAGGAGAAAAAATGAAAATAGTTATAGCGCTTGGTGGTAATGCTTTAGGTAATGATCCTAAAGA
>CAYJNH010000026.1:14394-16046 GCA_964371705.1 uncultured Muribaculaceae bacterium | reverse complement strand
CAGACTGATTTTAATGAGACTTTACTAAAGAACATAGTATTTTATGATATCAAGGATATGATTGTACAAAATACTGCTTCTTTAAGAAGACTACTAGCAAGTGCATATAAACATTTCCATGGATATGATGAAGATATCGATTTAATAGTAATCGATGGCCTAGATAAATTTTCATTTTATAACGGGAAGAAGAATGTGACTAATAGTAATCTTGTTATAGATGAGTATTTAACGTATTTAAGAAATTTTTCAAATGACATGTTCAATTTGAAAAATAAGTGTATTGTTGTTTGTAGCAACAATACGTCAGACAATGGGTTAATGTTACATCTTAATAATGGAAATTGTAATACTAAACAGATACATGAGAAAATTTTGTTTCATGCAGATAATATCTTATCAATTTACACTAGTGGCTTAGAAAGTGAAGAAAATGCCAAGGTTCAGGTTGTTAAATCACTCGAGGGTAAAACAATGGAAAGAAGTATATCTCATAAAATAGATTTTTCTGGATACAGAATTAATAACTGCAATGATAGTTTACAAGATAACAACTATCTTAAATTAGAGAATAAAACTTTAAAGGAAACAAACGATTTTCTTAGTGCAAGAGTAAATAATGCTGATAAACAAATCGAAAGAATATTAAAGGAAAAGGATCCTGAAGCATTACCTGATGAATTTATATTTGTTGAGCCAATAATCAATAATTAGATACGATGGAAATATAGAGTTATAAAGAAGGAGGAATTATAATGAATAATAATACACAAAAATTTAAGAAAAAAGAAATTTTATATACAGATAACCATTGTTTAGAACAGTTATTTAATGGAGGAATTGAACTAGGTTCTATTATTCAATTAGTATCTAAAACAATGCATTTAAAATCTATAATTACATTGCAAATGGCGAAACTATTTTTAGAAAAAAATCATAGAGTATTGTACTTAAATAGCGATAAGAATATTAAAACTGATAATATATTTTATTCAAACTTTATAAATGATAGAAAAAATACATTTTTTTATTCAAACGAATCTGAATTTGATAAAATAGAAAAATTGATCATAGAAACTATTAAAACCAAACAAATTAATTTTGTTATTATTGATTCGTTGAGTTCATTGAGTAAACCACATCTTGCAAATTCTAATTTTAATATGAATGAAAATTTAATTAACTTTTTTACTAAATGTAAAGAACTTGCTAGCCTATACAGTGTTTCTTTTATTGTAATTAATAAATATCACAATTATGATAAGGAAGCAGGAACTTGGATAAATAACAGAGGATTAAAATATCTTAATTATTGTTCAAAAACTATTATAGAAATACACACTGATAATGACCTTTGCAGCACTTCTAATTATATTAATTATGTAGACTATTTTAATTCATATAAACCCGTTTCTTTCAAAACATTAAAAAGTAATAGAGTTTCAAAAGGAACTATTGTAGATACTTCTTTAATAAATTACATTCACAATAATAGAAAGAAAGATTGTTATGAATAGTTTAGATAATATTAATAAAATTACTGCTGATATTTCAATGTTACTAACTCCAGTGGAGGTGTGTACTTTATATAAGTGCTTTAATGATAGTTCTCTTAGAAAAGCCACTGAAAAAGGTCTCAAGTTCATGAAGCA
>CAYJNH010000026.1:0-14384 GCA_964371705.1 uncultured Muribaculaceae bacterium | reverse complement strand
CACGGTCGACATAGATTTTATAGAATTAGTGATATAGAAGCGGGGATTGATAAAGAATTCAATAAAAGTATATAAGTATTGCTAATATACTTTTTTTAAGCAATAAATACTAGAGAGGAGTTGGTAATATGGATTTACCAAAAGATAATAAATACATTGAGGATAAAGGAAACGGCAAATTTCGTATTAGATTTAGAGTTGCTTCTGGTTTAAATATGAATAATTCTTATGTTTCAAAACAAATTAGTAATTCTACTATTGATGAAGCTATTCTACTACGCAACAAACTTTTATTAGAATATTACGAAAAGGGTAAAGTTGATAGCACTATGAAAGTTAGTGTCTGCTTAGATAAGTATTTTTCAGAGGTTGCTGATAATGAGCAAGAAGGTACCACTATTGATGATAAGAAGTCAAAGCTTAGTAATCATTTTTTACCTCATTTAGGGAATAAAAGAATGATTGATGTTAAACGTTCTGATATACAAGAACTAATAACATTACTAAAGAACAAAGATTCTAAAAACATTAATAGAAATGGTGAGATAAAAAAACTCTCCCCCACTACTATTAAAAATATTTATAATATTATTAGAGCATTCTTTTCATGGGCTTCTCATGAAGATGTTGGTATATTGTCTATTAGCCCTTGTAGGCATATAAATTTGCCTAAAGTAATAAAAGAAGATAAGACAGTATTTGATAATAATGAGATATTAGACTTAATCAAATTGATATCGTCTTTAGATACACAAACAAAATGTCTTTACTTAATACCATTATTTAGCGGTCTACGTAGAGGAGAAGTATCTGCTCTTAAATGGAGCAATATCAACTTTGATTTAAATACAATATATGTAGAGTATTCTTTTTCAAACACAAAGTCTAAAGGAGCTACTTTAAAAGGCACAAAAACTAATAGAAATAGAACTACTATTATTAATGATATATTAAAAGAAAGTTTATTTAAGTTAAAACTAGAACAAGAAACTATTATTAATGATATGGGGATTAAATATATTGATAATGATTTTATTTTTACTAATGAAGATGGATCTAACCTTACCCCTAATGCCATAGGTAATAGATGGAAACGATTTAAGCAAAAACATAAGTTAAAAGATGTTAGTTATCATGGTTTAAGAGCTACATTTGCTAGCTTTCTATCTTATAGCAATATTCCGATTAAAGAGATTGCTGATGTTTTAGGGCATTCTGAAACGAGAACTACAACAAAATATTATACTATGTCTTATGATACTGTATATGATAAGATTTCCGAAGTAACAAATGTTTTTAAAAATGATAAATAAGGTTGTGACACATTTTGTGACATTTTCCATAAAAAAAGGGTTTATCATAACGACAAACCCTTTATTTACTTAGATTTTTATGTTTAGCGACATAGTGGTTGCAGACCAGAGCCTTACCACTTGGCTACGGTTCCAAAAAATACTGCTTGATAGCAATATTATTTTAATATATTTTTCTGTATATGTCAATTTATTTTAATATGTAATGATATTCTTTATTTCTAATTACTATTATTAATTTTAGCGTGTCAGCAATTTTTGCATTACTTGAAACTTTAACAAATAATTTGTTATCAACCTCATCATTTTCAATTGCACTCACTTTTTCTCTATATATTGTTTCATTTAAAGTATATTCTACATACATAAAATTATCCACTATATTGTAATCATTATTATTGTTTGAATAATAAACTGTATTTTGATCTATATTTACAATAGAATCTAAAACCAAAATGCTTTTCCCGCTGTCCGTAATTAAATTTAAACTAATAACTTTTTTATAGGTAGTGCACTGATCTTCGTCACATTTTTCTGCATCATAATAATAACTTTGCGTCAATTCAAAATCATTAATTAACACGTTAGAATTTTTTAATTCAGTATCTTTTAAATCTAATGTTTCTCCTATTTCATAATTAGCTATATGAACTGGTTCTGCTATTTCATGTGGATCTAAGTCAATTATAGTATATACTGATTTTTCACTATCATTAATATTAGTAGAACCTTTGTAAATTTCTATTTTGAAATTTTCTATTTCGTCTTCTTCTATAATATATGGAATAATATAAATATTTTCTGAATTTTTTGGAACGTTACTTGGAAGTGCTTTACCATAATCAGAAAAACTATTACTATATCCAGATGATGGAATATATTCTTTGGAATTTGTATTTAACTTTAGTTCGTTTTTATTGAATTCTATATTAATTGTTTTACTATTTTTGATATTTACTACTAATACTAAAAATGTAGTATCTTCTTTTATTTCAGTTCCACTTTGATTATATTTTGTTATAAAAGAATCTAATATATTTATTTCTAATTCATTATGATAAAATACTTGATTTTCAGATAAAGTTTCATTATTATATCCATCTGATCTTATATATACTGAATATCCTACGAATATTATAGCACCTAAGAATAATAAAATTATTATTAAGTAATGTTCTTTGAAATAATATCCTAATTCTCTAATGTATTTTCTGTAACCTTTTTTAACTCCTTCAGTATTTAATTTAAAATTAATTTCCATTTCTTCATTGTCATTATTATTTAACTGAAGTTCATCTGACTCATAATTGAAATTAAAGTGTTTTAGGTTAAAGCCTAGCGCTCTAATGATAAAAAATGCTGCGAATATATATTGCACTGCATATATTAATAAAATAATATCTCTATATACTCTGGCTGTTTGAGCAGAAACTAGTTCTGTTTCCATATTTTTCATTACAACACTATAGAATATTATTATTACTAATGTTATTACATAAAATATTAAACTATATATATATAGTTTATGTTTTTTATTTTTACTAGATAATAAAATAATTACCAGTGACACAATTAATATTATTATTACAGCCGCTAAATGAGTATACGCATTTATAAAAGTATAAACAAAATTTTCTTCTATAACAGCTGAGTAATCGTTTTCAATGAATTCCCTGAAAAAGGCATATATTTTTCCAGATGAATTTATTAAATAAATAGATAATACTGCTAGCACTACGTGAATTAATTTAAAATGTTTTATTAGAAATGCAAATGGTTTTTTTAATATCATAACTATACCCTTTCTTATTGTAATTATATCACAAAAAAAAACATTAATAAATTTTATTTTATTAATTTATTTTTTTGTTAGCAATTAATTGTCCTTCCAATAAATAAATAGTTTCATTTTGTGCTAACATTCTATCTTGAGTAATTCCAAATGTATTTGAAACTGTTTGAAGTGTATCTCCATTTTTTGTAATATAGTAACTATAATTGTTTTTTGGTATTATGATATTTTGATTTTCATATATATAATCATCTTTTTCTAAACCGTTTAAACTTTCAAGTAATGCCGGATTTATATTGTTTTTTGATGCATATTCTAACAATTTCATACCCTTAGTTATTTTTTTAACTTCGTAATATGTTTCTTTATTTTTAGGAACTATAATATCATTACCTACTCTTAAATTATCCAAAAAATATATATCATTTATATTTTTTAAAAATTCTATATTAGTATCAAATTTTTTTGATATATATGACAAATTATCACCATCTTGTACTTTATATCTTTCAAACATTTTATCACTCCTAATATAAAGTATGTAATAAAATTAAATTTGTTAATCTATGTAAAATATTTCGTTATAATTAAATTTCCACTGTTCTGATTCAAACAGCAATTTTAAACCCGTCGATGGATTAAATAAAAATACTTTTCCTGATGATAAAAAAATAACTTCTTCTTCTTTTTGATATAAAATTTCAGTAACTTCATTGTAATTTATATATATTTTTTTATTCTTATATTTATAATATATTAGATCATCTTCTTGATAATACAATTTATTATTTGAATCTGCTTGATTTTCGTAATCTATACCATTTATTGTTTTTACTTCTTCAGTTCCTACTGTTATATCATATGCTTTACCTAATAAATCGTCATATAACCTTAATATGTTATCTTCATAAGACATATATTTACTATCTAAACTAATCTCTTTATTTAATTCATGCTCACTATATTTTCCATTTTGAAAATCTATTAGATAGTATTTATCAAAATAATATAAATCATCGTAATTTGGCATAAATAATTTTCCATCTACTATCAAGTTAAGATTTGGCAAATATTTATCATTTTTTAACAAATTTATTTCAGTTTGTTTTTCTTCATTAATATAATAAAAACCTTTATAGTTCCATATCAAAAAATTTTTGTTTGGATAATTATATATATCTATACCATTATATTCTTCTATAATTTTATCATCTTTTAATTCATGAAAAAAATACTGTTTTTCTACATCTTTACATACTATGTAAAATTCTAGCTGTCCACTTATTGTAATACATGGATTTTTTTCATCTTCAAATTCTTTAATATCTTCAACTAATCCCCTAGCATTCGAATATTCTCCATTAACTTCCATGTGATACTCTATGTCATTATTTTTTAATAAAAAATAATATTTTTGTGTTTTAGTATCATATTCTTCTGAAATTTCATATTCTTTAACTTCATAATTATACAAATAATTACTTTCTTTATTATAAAAATATATGAAAATAACAAATACTGTTAAAAGCATAATTATAAAAACAACTAACTTAAGTTTCATTTATTATTATTTTTTCCTTTTGGTCCTTTTTTTACAGCCATCATTTGTTCAGAAACATTTGTTTCTATTTCTTCTAATCCTGATTTAGCTATATTTGACAATATTACTACTTCTTTCATAGTATCTATAGTTACTTTTCCCCAAAATAAACCACTGTAAACATGCATGTCATTAAACATATCCGATGTAATCGATTTTAAAAAATATCCCCATACAACTCTTTTTTGTCCTACTATGATTCTTTTATTTGTTAATGTAACTACACATGATGTAAAAAGATCATAAAATCTGTCATTTTTTTGTCCTGCAAAAACATATATTACTTTCTCGTCATCATTTAAATGTTTTTCCACTACTTTCGCATGGGATTTAATTCTCCATACAACTCCCCCTGGATGCTTACTTTTATACATGACAGCCATGTCTTGAACTATTCCCATTCTAATCACCTACTATTATTTTATAACTATTTTAGATATTAATCAACATTATTTTAAATAATAAGCATAAACATATCTGTTATTACCTATTTTTGTCCAACCATTGTCAACTTCTAATTCTGCAACTATAGTTCCTT
Source organism: uncultured Muribaculaceae bacterium (assembly GCA_964371705.1). GTDB lineage: Bacteria > Bacillota_I > Bacilli_A > RF39 > UBA660 > CAKOSP01. Next base: position 9,141 of record CAYJNH010000026.1, on the reverse strand, counting down.
TTTTTAAGGGTGCGTAAAGTGATAATTTTTCACCATTTGGAGTCTTTCTTACATTTAAATAATTTGCAGTTACTTCTTTGTAATTATAATATTTACCAGGCTTATTATTGACTATATAATCTTTACTTACCCATTGATTATCTCCAATATTACACCAATTATTTTTTTCTTCTTTAATTAATACTTTAGTAAATTCTGGTAGCATATTAATTATATTACCATCTAAACTTGGCTCGTCTCTTACATTTAAGTTAGTTGCCATTACATAACCAGTATTTTCTTCTTTATCTTCTAAAGATATGTAGTATTTACTTACCCACTTATTTTCTGCTATTTCATACCACAAATTTTTTTCTTGAGTTATTGTTACTTTTGAATTTCTGCTTAATACATCTGATACTTCATAGTCAGTTCCCGGCCCTTGTCTAACATTTAAATAATCTGCTACTACAATACCTTCTTTTGGATATATTGTTTCTTCAGGAAGTTCTTGAAATATTAAATTTCTACTGTTTATAATAGTTGTAAAGTTTTTGTCTATATACATTGAATCTTCTGGTTTAACTGCTCCATTAGTGGAATCAATAACCCAAGCTCCCATAGTGTTTCTAAGCCATCCATTATTATTAAATTTACCTTTTCCTATTGACATATGAAAATGATTTCCTGTTGCATAACCATCTTTTCCTTCTAATAAAATTTGTTCACCTCTACTATATACTTGTCCTACTTGTATATTTTTTAAATCTTCATCTTCTGTATGCATTAAAAGTATTGTTACATAATCTTCAAATGTTGGAGTTTTAACTACATCATTAGATTCTAGCCATACTGTATTTGTGCTACTAGTTCCTACTCCATATATTTTTTTTATTGTCATTTTGTCACATGGACAATAAAAATATGAATCTTTTGCTGTTGATCCTCCATTGTCATCTATAGAATAATCTCTAGGATTTCCGTTATAATTACCCCCATGAGAAAATGTTTCATCATATCTTTGAGTTATTGCCATTTTTTTAAATGGATAAATTAAATAGTTCATCTTTGCTTTCCTCCTTTTTTTGATTTATTAGCTCCATTAAATTATCAGATAAACTATATATTCCTGTAGAAAATATACCAGCCATAGTAACTGAATACGATATATCCTTAGAATATAAATAATATATTACTGACATTGTAATACCTATTAATATGTTTTGTATAGGTATTAATTTGTTATTAAACCATGGTATTTTTGTTGAAATATACCCGCATACCATTGTTATTATCATTGTTGATAATGTTATCATTTGTTCCAATTCTTTTTTCTCCTTTCATAGTAAAATATTCAAAAAAAAAGACTAAGTAAATTACTTTTGTCTATTTTTTTTAAATATTTTTATTGCTATGAAGCAAATTAGAATTATTACTACTGCTCCTGTTACACAATATATTAACATATTATTAACATTTTCATCCTGTTTTTTTATAACGTGAGTATCTTCTTCTATTTCAACAGTTTCTTCTATCTCAACTTCTTTTATTTCACTGTTTTTAGCTAAAATATAAGTTCCATCCTTATCTATATCAAAACTATATCCACCTTCAGTTTTAACCACCTCTATAAAATTTTCATTTATTAATTTTTCATCTAAATTTATAGCTATTATATCTTCTTCTTCACTATCAGTTATGAGTGTCATATTGATTTTATCATATAGATCTTTGATCTCTTCATGAACAGTTTCATATACATTATTATCATTGTTAACTATTTTATATTTTGCATCAACATTTAAAATATCGTTAGACACAAGTTCTATACCACTTTCTTCAATTAAGTTAATATATTTTTTATCTTCATATTTTGAATCTATATTTACATCATAATATATTTCTTGTGTTTTATTAGTTTCGTATTCTAACCCATTAGTGTATGTATTTGAAAGGTTGATGGATAAATTGTAATTAATGTTATCAACATTTATTTTATCTAAATTAGCTATTGTAGTTTCAATGTCTCCCTCTTTATAATTTCCAGTAACAAGTGATTCATCTAAAAACCAATAATACATTACATACGTTCCTAAATCTAATAACACTGGAAAACTATAAGTTTCTTTTAAGATATTATCTTCATCTATGTTGGTAAACATTTTTTCGTCTATTTCCATAGTTACATCTTTGACATACAAGTAATTTTCTTTTGGATAAATCATATTTGCTTCTGTGTAATCATTATTATATGTTTGTATATGTGCTCCACCATTTCTATCAACATGAGGGCATGCAAATACATTTATAGGTATAATTAATAATAATATTAATATACTACTCAGCTTTTTCATTTGTTTTTTTTCCTTTCTTTTTATTAAATAAAACAAATATATATATAGTAATTGGAATAGTTAATAAAAGACCTATACTTCCAGATATTGCTCTTAATAATTCAGTTGTAATTGATTCTAAATTGATTATTTCATTAAAAGATTTTTCAAAACCCATAAATAATAATAACATTGGAATTGAACTTCCTGTATAAGCTAAAATAAGTGTATTAACCATTGTTCCCATAATATCTTTACCTATATTGAATCCTGATTTTATTAAATCATTATCTTTAATTTTTGGTGTGTGATATTTTATTTCATATAATGATGATGTTATTTCCATCGCTACATCCATACATGCTCCTAAAGCACCTATTATTATTCCTGCAAATAATAATCCTTTAAAATCAAATGTTATATCTCCTGGAATATAATATAACATTTGTTCACTTTCACCAGCTACTCCTGTTAGATGCATTATTTCTGAAAATATAAACGTTATTATTCCCGCTACTAATAAGCCACCAATAACCCCTATAATGGCTATAAATGTTTTTTTTGTAAATCCATTTGTTATGGTGAATGTTATAACTGTTGCTAATATACATGTTAAAATTGATAATAAAACTGGACTAAAACCATTTAATAACAATGGTATAAATCCAAAAATAATTAATAATATTGTTATTATTAATGAAATTAGCGCTTTCAATCCTTTGATTTTTCCTATTACTAATATAAAAATTACGAATATTAAAATTAACAATATCAAGTAATTAGTTTTATCATAGCTATGAAAATAAAAATTTACTTCTTCTTCATCCATTGATAATATAACGTTAATATTATCACCTTTTTTTAAATCTATATCATTTTCATTATTTGTAAGAGTATTATTTATTATGTCTTTTTGACCTTTATACTCCCCTTTTGTTATTTCTATTTCTAATGTTTGAATTGTACTTTCGTTATATTTTTTTTCTTCTATTATTTCTATAACTTTTGCACTATGTAATTCAGTTTGAAAATCTTCACTCAAGTTACTATTTGCATTTACATTTAATGGAATTACTAGGCAAATTAATATTACAAATATACTAATTTTTATATTCATAAGCTTCTAATACCATTTCTTGATGTCTTTCATCTACCCTATTTATTCCTGGAATTAAACTATTATAAAAATATATATCTGCTACCCCAATCATTCCGTTATCTCTTATACTATCTAGATTAATTCCTGTTCCTGTTGCTCCACTTCTATTGTCTATTATTTCTCCGTAATCATAATTTTCATCACCAGAATGTTCAAAAGGAGCTATAGAAGCTGCAATTTTAATTTCTCCTATTGTAACAATAACTGCTCTTCTTACTACATTCCAGTTGCCTCCTGCTGTTTCCAATAATTTATCAGTTTCTTCTAATGTTAAAGTCTCTATATCAGCTAAAGTTGTAAATCCACCTTCAATTCTTCTCACTTCGTAAGTAATTCCTGTTTCTATGTCCAGTACACTTGCTGTATCTCCTTCTTTAAATAACTCTAGTGCTTCTTCATAATTAATTAATTCTATCTCGCTATCTACTTCATTATCTACTACTGCACTTTCATTGTTACCGCAACCTGTTATTATTAATAAAACAAACATCAAAATTAGTATTTTTTTATATTTCATTTTTTACTCCTTATTACTATATATTATATCATATAAAATCAGATTATATTTTAAAATTATTCACAAAAAAACGAAACTAAAAAATGTTTCTATTACTTTTTTTATGGTATCTAAATACATGACATTTGAAATTATATTTGATTTGAATTATTGCAGTAATTTATGATATAATATTTTTTATTGAAAGAGAGCTACGTAATGAAATACGATAAAGAACTTAAAAAAAAATATTTGGTAAAACAGGAAGATGTATTTGCTGGGTGGGAAAAATTTTATCTATCTAAAGATACGGTTGATAAAATTAATGCTGCTGCTAGTGAAAAAATAAATAGGAATAATAATTCCAATACTATAGCAAGAGTTCGCACTAAAGAATTATACACCAAATAATTTGAAAATAAACTTTATTATATCATAATGCAAATCTATTATCTTTATTTAATATTGATATTATTAATAGACGTAAGAAAGTAGATGAATATCAGTTACTAAAAATCTAAAAAATTCTAAAAAAAATAACTCGTGGTACGATTTGTTTTGCATTGCAAAATGAAAGTGACGATAGAGTTATTTTTAATTTGCCTACTAATGTAAATTAAAACCCTACATAGTTTTTAGGGTTTTCAAAAAATATTTATAGGGTATAAAGGGGTATTTAAATGATTTTTCTCTTTATACACTTGATATTTGATCTGCCGATTGCTTAGTGTGTTACTCTTTTGACATTTAAGATTATTTTATAATTATTTCATTGCTACAACAGTATTACAATTTTTACTATAATTTTCTTCTGATATTATCTCACACATTCTATAAAACTCTGGCTTTCTTATTTCTGTTATTTTTATTTTGTTATTATTTATTAATTGATCTATTCTGGTCATAATAATTATATCTCCCATGTTACCAAGCTCTGTTGTATATTTCATCATTACCTCTACACATAATTGCATTTTTGTCATTTGTTTTTTTTCTTTAAGAACTTCAAAAATATATTTATCTAAAAAATCATAATCAGTTCCTATAAGTACACCATTGTGCATTATTCTTAATGAAGCATTTTCAATTATTGCTTTGTTCCACTCATCTATATATTTTTTATAATGTTCTGAAGATAATAAATTCTCTAATTTTAACAACCTACTTACCTCTTCTTTTAAACAACAAGACAGTGTTTTTATTTTATATTCTTTTCCATTTTTTTCTTTTATTTTTAAATCATCAGTAAATATTATTTTTATATCAATATCTCTATCTTTAATAAGCGATAAGCAGTATAACATTGATAAGTAATCTCCGGTATCTAATCTACTACTCCATATTCTAATCGAATTATAACAAGATAAATTATTTAATATATCATGGTTGATAGAAAATTTATGTTTGTTAAATTCTCGAATAGTACCATTTTCTAAATTACTGATATCTCCGACAAATAGTGGTAAATCAACAATTAAAAAATCGTCATTATCAAAAAAATCATCACTATTTTTAAAATCTTTTATAGCATAAAAAGCACTTTCACAACTTAAAATATTTAGAGTTTTATTAATCATATTTTTCACCTCTTATATTAGGTATTATACCATATTTTTATATGCTATATTACATTTAAATATTTTGAATAAAAAAACGAACCATCTTAAAAGGTTCGACTACTTTCCTATGGTGGAGCAGAGGGGAATCGAACCCCTGTCCAATATACTATGAGTGCATAATATCTACAAGTTTAGCTTAACTTAAATTTCCTTTTTAAATGGCTTAAGACTAACCTAATTAAAAAGTAAGTTTAGAAATTATTCAAGCAGTATATCCAAACACTACACCACTTATATTTTGTATTTATTATCCTCTATCCTAAACTACAAAAAATTTAAGTAGAAGAGCTCCGTTAACCTTCTATTAGGCGAATGAATAATTCATTGGAGCAAAACTTGTTTCAGTTTTGTCATTTAATTTTAATTTGCATTTAAAGTATGCCTACTACTTGCAATCATGCCCATACATATATGTCGAAACCATACTGCCCCATACTTGAATTATACCATAATATTAGGTTTTTGTCTATTTGACCATAACTTAATATATTTTAGAAGTTATTTCATAATATATAATATATAGGAGTTTATATGAAAAATAATAAAATAATTATATTCTTACCATTAATAATTGGTTTTGTGTCTTCTTTGTTTGTTAACAATGACTTAAATAACCTAGTATTACCACCTTACATGCCTCCAGCATATGTTTTTGGAATAGTTTGGTCTATCTTGTACTTGATCATGGGATATTCTTTATATCTTGTTTTAGACTGCAATAAATGCGTATTAAATTTTATGATTCAATTTATTTTTAATATAACTTGGTCTTTTATATTTTTTAATTTTAATAATTATTTACTCTCAGTTTTATGGATTATTATATTAATTATTCTTGTTACTAACATGTTATTAACATTTATTTTGAAAAATAAAAAAGCAGCTTATTTAAATCTGCCTTATATATTATGGTTATGTATAGCATTATATTTATCTAGCTCTATATTTGTACTTAATTAACTATGTTGATATGACTTACACCATTTAACGCTAATGTAGTAAATTCTTTATTTAAATATAATGGATATGCTGCTACACCTATCATAGCTGCGTTATCTGTACAATATTTAAAACTTGGAACTAGTAGATTACCATTATTTTCATCTACCACTTTTTGTACTTCACTTCGCAAGTATTTATTCGCAGAAACTCCTCCTGCTACTATTACTGTTTTTATATTTGTATTTTTGATAGCCAAATCTAATTTTCTAGTTAACTGCTCTACTGCTACAGTTTGAAAACTGGCAGCCAAATCATTAACCCTGATTTCATTATTTTTCATTTTTTCTTTATTTACTAAATTAATAACACTACTTTTAAGTCCACTATAACTAAAATTATATGTATCATCTTTTACTGATTTTGGAAGATCATATGTTAAGTTCCCTTCTAATGCCGCCTTTTCTACACCAGGTCCTCCTGGATATGGAATGCCTAAAACTCTAGCTACTTTATCATATGCTTCTCCAATGGCATCATCAGTTGTTGCTCCTAACATTTCAAAATTATAATCATTATTCATTTTTACAAGTTCTGTATGTCCTCCACTAACTATTAAAGCAAGTAAAGGATAAGTATATTCGTATTCTAACTTTGATGCGTATATGTGACCTATTAAGTGATTAACTTTTATTAAAGGTTTATTAAGTATATACGAAATTGTTTTTGCAAATTCTATTCCTACCAAAAGTGATCCCATTAATCCTGGAGCATATGAAACAGCTACTGCATCTATATCTTCTAATTTAAATTTCGATAGTCTTAGTGTTTGTTCTAAAACCATTGTAATATTTTCACAATGCATTCTTGACGCTATTTCTGGTACTACTCCTCCGAATTTTTCGTGAGTTTTCATTTGTGTTAGTATAGTATCAGATACTACTTCTTTCCCATTTTTTACTATGGCTATGCTAGTTTCATCACAAGTAGTTTCTATTGCTAGTATATGTACATCTTTCATTTAAAATCCCTCATCATTATTAAAGCATCTTCATCTTTATAATATTTTTTTCTAATATGTATAGTTTTGAAATCAAACTTCTCATATAATTTAATTGCGTTAATATTAGATTCTCTAACCTCTAAAAATATTTTTTGTTTGTATTTTGATATTATATATTCTATTAATTTTTTTCCATATCCCTTATTTCTATAATTTTCTTTTACAAAAAAATCAAGTATATTAATTGAATCATGATCAAATACATGTAAATATATATATGCAATAATCATATCTTTTTCTTCTATTAAGAATATTTTTTTTATTTCGTTATCAAAATCAAATATTGTTATTTTTTCGAATATATTTGGGTCTACTATTTTATTTAATTCGTCAATATCCTTGTTAGTTGCTAACCGAATCAATTTTCAACCTCTATTTTTTTTATATAAACTGGCTTCACTGTATGCGCATTAATGGGCTCTTTTTCTAAAACTTTTTTCATTACTTTCGAATAATTTATAGTAACATCTGTTATTATATTATATTTACTATTAAATTCTGTAAATTCAGAGTTTTTTAAATATTTATACTCTCCAATTAAATTATCATTTTCATCAAATAAACCAATATAATAACCGTTAATTTCTTTATAACCAAGAATTTCCTTTTTTTCATCAATAGAAAAAGCCATTTCTTCTAATGTAGTTAAAGTATATATAGGTATATCTAGTACGTAGGCAAATGTTTTTGCAATTGTTACACCTAATCTTACACCAGTAAATGATCCTGGGCCATTAACTACTACTATAGCTTCAGGATTTTTTTCGTCTAGTACTTTTTTTATAGTAGGCATTATGAATTGACTATTATTTTTTTGTCCTACTATTGTTTCTTCTGTTATTACTTTATGCTTATTAAATAATTTTATTATTACATCGCCTGAACATGTGTTAATATATAAAGTTTTCATTACAACACCGACTCACAAATATCTTCGTAAGCCTTGCCAAATGGTTTTAATACTATTATCCTACTGTCTTCTCCTGTAATTTTAAAATCTAATTCTAATCTTTCTTCAGGTAATGTGTCTTTAATAATCTCTGACCACTCTATAATGGTAATACCATTCTTATTAAAATAATCACTAATACCTATATCATTTTCTTCTTCTAATCTATAAACGTCCATATGATAAAGTGGCAATTCTCCCATATCATACTCTTTTATAATGTTAAAAGTAGGACTAGTTATAGTTTCTTCAATACCTAGAGAGCTTGCAAAAGCTTTAGTAAACAAGGTTTTTCCAGAACCTAATTCTCCATTCAAACATATTACCATATTTTGAAATTTTTCACTTTCTATATTTTCTGCTAAATAAATTGTATCTTCAATATTTCTCGAAGTATATTTATATTCCATTTTATCACCTAATATAATTATATATGACAAAAAAAAAGAAGTAAATATATTTCGTATAAAAATACAAATATTTACTATTTTATTTCAAAAAAAAAATTGGCGATTACCTATTTTTGCTTACGCTATCTTCGGCGTGTTAGGTCTTAACTTCTCTGTTCGGAATGGGAAGAGGTGTACCACCTAAGCAATCGTCA
>CAYJNH010000025.1:0-16168 GCA_964371705.1 uncultured Muribaculaceae bacterium | reverse complement strand
TTCAAATATAGCTTTCATTTCATACCTCTCTTTCTTTAAGTCGCGCCCTGAAGGTAAGTTAAACTTTTATAACCTTTTTAGTGCGGTTTTAATAAAATGAATTAAAACATATACATTCTATCAAATATATATCTGAATGTCAATTGTTTCCAAGAAAAAAGCACGATTAGTGCTTAGAAGTTTATTATAAATGGATCTGTCATTGTTCCAGCACCTCCATTTAATATAATATCTTTTTTTAGATATACTGTTGGCCTTGAAATGGGGGCATTGTGTGCTCCATTACCTGCGTAAACTATACCTTGTGAATTTGCTTGAAATACAGCACCATATCCGTTGGAATTTTTTACAGGCATTATTAACCACTGAGTTAAATTATTAAAGTTTAACCAATTATTTATTTGACATGAATCAGCGTTGTAATTATTTAGAGTTTTTGTCCAACAACTTTCTGAAGATGCATAACCATAGTCACTTACATAAATTAAACCTATATTATCATTAGCTATCGTTTTTCCTCCTGAAGTTGTACTTAAACTTCTTTCTATTTCATACATTTCTCTTGATGTAACAGCAGCAGAAGCTCCTGCACCTAAATGCCAACTAGAAGTTTGAATCATATTTCTGGATTCTTCAGTTAATCCAATATCAGTAAAATCACAATCAGCATCTATATCCTGAATATAATTCCCTGTTTTACACCCTTCAAATGACGTTCCATTGGTCCTATTGTAATAATAATTATTATAAATTTCATTCAAATCTGCTACTGATCCATCGGTAGACTCCCATTTATTTGAATTATCTATGTTATATTTATAATTAAAACCTTCTTCTTTTACAATTTTTATTAAACTTTCATTTTCTATACCGTGTGCACTTTCATTAAATATTCCTACAATTCTCCATAATTCGTTGTTAAACATAACATAATTATTTGTTACAACGTCATTTCCGCCTGTATATCTATAGTTATAATCTCCTGCACTATTTGCTAGCTGGGGAGTATGTTGCACTATACTTGGATCTAGTTCACTATTTTGTGTAATACATTCTGCTAATTTTTCTCCAATGCAAGTTTGGCCTATTGTTACTTCTGTTGCAGTAGAAGATTTAGTAGCTTCTAATTGAGCCGTTAAGTTTTTACCTTGGTTTACATTTTGATCGAAAGTGTGTGCTATCATTGTTACTTTAAAAGTCCATATTTGGGTTTCTACTACATCATAACTAGGCGAAGTTATTTCATAATCAGTAGCTACATTTATATTTCCTGCTTTTGTTGTAATATCAAAACCCGAAACGCCATTTTGAGTTGTATACGTCATACCTGGTAATGAAGTTATCATATTTCCATTTGGATCTGTAATAGTCAAGATAAGCTCTGGTATATTTCCACTTGAATACTCATAGTCATTAATTCCAATATTAAAAAAAACGTTATATTTAGCATTATATGCTTCACCACTTTTGTTTGCTCTTGCTTTAACAACTAATGTTGTTTCAGAAGCTATGTTACCTGCGCCTTGTCCAAAATTTTCCGGATTAATATTAAGCGATATATCGTTTCCTTTTTCAAATGTTAACGTTTCTGTTCCTACACCTTCTATTTGAATATTTTCCTTAGCTGAATCATCTACAAGTGGTGCTATGTAAGAATATGAAAGTAAAAAAGTTAAAATCATTATTATTATAAATGTAATTAGTAAAATAATTTTTTGAGTTTTGCTAATGTTTTTTAGTTTATTAATCATAAAACATTCTCCTATACTATATATAATTATAAACCATATACCTTGTCTTTTCAATGTTTTTTGATATTCTTTACTGTTTATATTTTTCTTCTAATAATGTTTTTTCACTGTTCCAGTGTCCATTTCTATAAAAATAATGAAATCTATTTATTCTTAACGAATTCAAATTTTTGCTTTTATTATTAATAATCTTACTAAATGTGTAAGTATTAGTGTATCTTTCAACAAAAAACTTATTAATCATCATAGATTTGTTTTTTATTAGTTTAACTATTTTAAAAACTAAAAATGATAATATCATTATAATATTAAGTGTGTTTTTATATGATATAAAAATTAGTATTACTATGAAAATTAATGATATAAATACACTTATTTTATAAGCTAATTGAAAAGAAAAAAATCTATTTAAAATATTATTAAAAAAATTATATCCATCAAGCGGATATATCGGTAAAAAATTAAAAAATAATATTGCGAAGTTATAAGTTTTATATAAATCAAATGTATGTGCCGTTAATATATTATTTTTATAAAATATTAACACTATTAAATATACTATACTTTGAAATATAAAACCTCCCATTGCTAATAATAAATCTTTATTTAAATTTGAGTTTAATTCTTTATGAATATTTGTAATTCCTCCGAAAGGATAAATTTTAACATTATACACTTCATATTTATTAATTTTTGCAACAAAAAAATGTCCCATTTCATGCACAAATACAATAAAAAAAATTATTAATGCATTTTTTATATAACCACTAATAAAAAATATTATAATAAAATAATAAGTTAAATAATCAATTTTTATAATCTTCATATTTTATATATTCATTTTCTTTTTTTATCGTTAAATATAAATATTCATCAACTGTTTCTCCTAATATAACTTCTTTTTCTATATAATCATATAATTTAACGTTTATATTCGCTAAATTACTATACCATATATCATATCCGTCATTTCCTTGTATAATTACGGTATTTCCTAAATTTTCTTTTTCTCCAACAAATACTACTAAACCACCACTTAAATTAGATATTAATGTATTTTGATCTAACTCAAGCTTTTCCCCATCATTATATTTTTCAATACTTTTGTAGTTTATTTCACTGTCAAAAACAGTTATTTCTGTTTTATAAGAAGGCATAACTTCTCCAAAATATTTTTCATATATGTTGTTTATCTTATTAAAAGATAAACTATTTGTCAAAAAAGTTTCTTTATAGAAATTTTTATTTTCTTCACTTACTTTTGTAAAAATAAGTGAAGAAAGTAAAAACATTATACTCAATAATAATTTAGTAAGTACACTATTTTTATTAATATATTTCTTTGATGTTTGTTTTTTATTTTTACATCTATTTACTATATCTTCTACATTTTCCATATTTTATCATCCCATTTTAATAATATCTCCTTTTTTTGTGTAATATAACATAATGTATATATAGTTATATTTATTAATAGTATTATTATAATGTTCTGAATATCGCTTACTAAATAAATAATTGCAATTAATATTAATAAGTTAAATATATTTATTATTAATTTATTTAATTTTTTAAATATATATTTATTTATAAAAAAGATAATAACAAATAACAAGGTTATGATATATGAATTTAAAATAAATATATCTAAAATTAAACCTGTTATTACTATATTTTTTAGTTTATCATGAGAAAAAAGCATCACTACTGTATAACTAGGGATGTTAAAATAAGTATTTAATATTATATCTATAATTATATATATCATATTACTTCACTCCGTTTAATACATACAAATAATCCATATTATTCATATCGGAAAAAAGTGAAATAATATAAGTTTTGTTTTTATATGAAATATCTTCCTTCATGATTTTTCCAACTGGAATATTAGGATATAAGTTTGCTAAACCAGAAGTATATACTGCATCTCCTACATTGATATTATTGCCTGTTAAGTTTGTAATAATAATGTTATTGTTTTCATATTTTAACAAACCGTACGATTCATTTACCTTCACACTTAAATTTATTGAATTATTTGTTAAAAGTGTAACTTGTGATGTTGTTTTATTCACATTATTTATTATACCAACTAAACCATTTTCATCAGTGATGGCCATATTTTCTTTAAATAAATAATTAGAACCTTTGTATATAGTTATTTCTTTATTGAAATTATAAATATCTTTATATAATACTCTAGTTAAAATATAATCATAATCTAATTTATATTCATCACTGTACTCTACAGGGCAATATTCTTTATATATTTGTTCAGGGTAAAAAAACTCATTATCCATTAATAAGTATATTTTATCTTTCATAAAAAAAATTGTAATTAATATTAATATCAATATTATATTTTTATATTTTTCTTTCATATTACTATTATGTTTTTTTTTATATAGACAATACTATATTTTCTAATATTATTTGATTACTTCTAAGTATTACTTCCATATTATCACTTTGCAGTAATATATTTTCATAAGATAAAAGTTCTTGAAAATCTTCATCACCTATAATGTTTTCTTTAACTACATAACTTATATTGTTTAATGTATAATAATTTTTTAATTTTTCTACTAAATATTCATTAGAATATAAAGCTCCGTAAATATAATAAAAATCACTTTCTTTTTTTATAATTCCATATTCTATATTTTCTAAATATGTTTTTGCATTAGCCTCATTTTCAAACATTGCAAGCTGAAAATAATATACTTTTCCTGATGTAACTACCGCAGGCATTGTACTAAGTTCTTGATTTTCAAAAATATAAATAGCAAAAACTGCTCCAAGTGTCAACGCTATAGTTATTACATACAAATTCCTTTTCATTTAACCACCAGTATATTTATATCATAAAATATTTGTAAACTTTGTCGAAGCATAGCGATATAATTTGTTATTTTTATACTTATATTGTATAATATATTTAAAGAATAGAAAGGTGGTTTTTATATGTTCCGAGAATTTGATTACGAAAATCAACCTGTTGTAGATATTGTAAATGAAATGATAATGGAAGCTATAAATAAAAAAGCATCTGATATTCATTTTGACCCTACTAATGATTTATTAAATGTTAGATTTAGAATTGATGGAGAATTAACTAATTACGCTTCTGTACCTAGTAATGTCAGAAAAAATTTAGTTACTAGAATTAAAATTATTGCTGGTATGAATATTACGGAAACAAGGTTACCGCAAGATGGAGCTATAAAACAAATTAATAATATAAATAATATTGATTTACGTGTATCCACATTACCTCTAACTAACGGGGAAAAAGTTGTTATAAGAATACTTGATTATAATATGAGTTCTGCTGGTTTAGATACATTATATTTTTCTAATGAAAATTTAGAAAAAGTAAAAAAATTAATTAGTTTACCTAACGGTATAATATTAATTGCCGGAGCTACTGGTTCTGGTAAAAGTACAACGGTTTACTCAATGTTAGGTGAATTAAATGATCCTTCTAGAAATATAATTACTGTTGAAGACCCTGTTGAAATGAAAATTAATGGCGTTAATCAAGTTCAAGTTTTAAGTGAAATTGGATTGAATTTTGCTAGTACTCTTAGAAGTATTTTAAGACAAGATCCAGATGTAATTATGATTGGTGAAATTAGAGATGATGAAACTGCAAGAATTGCTGTTCGAGCTTCAATTACAGGACATTTAGTATTATCTACTATACATACTAATAATTCACTTAATACTATTGAAAGATTACTAGATATGGATATTGAAAGATATTTATTAGGCTCAGCTTTATCTGGTATTATTTCTCAAAGACTTGTAAAAAAATTGTGTCCTAAATGTAGAAAATCTAGAGCAACTACCGATTACGAAAAGAAGTTATTTAAAGAAGTTTTAGCTAAAGATATTGATGCTGTTTATGAAGCATGTGGATGTTCTGATTGTTTTAAAGGATACTCTGGAAGAATTTCTATACAAGAAGTATTAGTTCTTAACGATGATATTAAAGAAGCTATATCAACTAAAGTAAGTAAGAAAAATTTAGCTAAATTAGTTTATAATAAAGAAAAAATTGATACTCTTTTAGAAGATGGACTTATGAAAGTTTTAAATGGTTATACTAGTATGGCTGAAATTATGAGAGTAATAGATATTGATAATGATATTGATATGCAAAATGATAATTTAAGAAATGTTTTTTTAGGTAAAACTGAAGATAATATTGAAACATTATAAAAAGCACATATGTGCTTTTTTTATCTGTCTATAGTTTTTTGAACTACATTTTCTAAATCTGTTACACTAAACGGTTTATTTAACATATCTATTATTGGATATGAAAAAGCTTGAGCTATTGTTGCTTGACTTTCATCACCAGTTATTATTGATACTTTTATATGTTCAAATAAATTATTTTGTTTCATATATTCTAAAATATCAAAACCATTTACTTCTGGCATATTTAAATCTAAAAGAAGTACGCTTATATTAGCTTTATTATCTAGCAAATAATTTTTAACATCTGTTCCTTTATTAAAAATTATTACTTTATAGTTTTCCTTTAATGTTTTATCAATTAAATTTGTAATTAACTGTGAATCATCCACTACTACTATTGTTTTTTGCAAATTATCTGCAGATTCATATTCTATATTATCTGGATTTTCTGTTAAGTATCTTTTTACTACGTCTATCATATTGTTTATACTTATAGTTAAATTATTGTAATCTTCTTCAATAAATTTTTGATTACCTTCTTTGCCAGCCATTTCATGCTTAAGAGCTACTTCTGCAACACCTGAAAATCCTAAATATCTAGCATCACTTTTGGCTGAGTGTGCAAATATAGCATAGTTTGGTAAATCTTTATTATCAAAAGTTGTTTTTAATCTACTGAGTTTTTCATCTATTCCACTAATAAAATCGTTCATAGTTTCATTATAAATTTCTATATCACCAAAAAGTTCTATTGCTTTATCTACGTCAACGCCATTTTCTTTTAAAAATTTAATATCCTTCAATTTAAATCCCTACCTTTGCTTTCATTGTATCAAATTATTTTTTTTATGTCTACAAAATAAAATTTCAATTGTTAAATTAATGTATAAAAAAAGTTATAGACTATTAAAATAATCATATAACTTTTCGGTTTTTTCTTTAGACATATCACCAATATCTTTAAGTGGATAATCTATATTAAGTTTTTTATATTTATTTAATGCAAATGTATGATATGGAATAAATTCTACCTTTTCTATATTTGGTATGTATTTTATAAAATTTTTAAATTTTTCAACATATTCTTTTGTATCAGTAATAGTTGGTATTATTACTTGTCTTAACCAAAGTTTATTACCTGTTTCTTTTAGTTTATTTATAAAATTCATAGATTCATTTATTTCATATCCTACTAAATTTTTATATTCTTTAGGTTCTACATGTTTTATATCTAAAATTACTAAATCTATCCAAGGAAGTAGTTTTGTATAATCTGCTTTAGATACTCCTGCAGTATCTAAAGCAATATGTATTTCTTCTTCTTTTAATTTTTTAGATAATTCTAAAAGAAAATCACTTTGTAATAAAGGTTCTCCTCCAGAAAATGTAACTCCTCCACCATTTTTAAAATAGCTCTTATTACGAATTATTCTGTTAAATAATTCATCTACTGTATAGTTTTTTTCGCACATTTTCCAAGTTTCTGGATTATGACAATATTTACATCTAAGCATACATCCTGAAAAAAATACTACTGTTCTTATTCCAGGTCCATCCACCATACCAGCGCTTTCTATAGAATCAATACTGGCTGAATTAGATTTTTTCATGGAATGTTCTTTCGATAACTTCCTTTTGTTGTTCTTTTGTTAATCTATTAAACCTTACTGCATACCCAGATACTCTTATTGTAAGCAAAGGATATTTTTCAGGATTTTCCATCGCATCAATTAATGTATCCTTATTTAAAACATTAACATTTAAATGATGAGCTCCTTGAGTAAAGTAACCATCTAGAATATTAACTAAGTTATCGATTTGCGTTTCTTGATCTTTTCCTAATGTATTTGGAGTTATTGTAAATGTATTAGATATTCCGTCTTTACAACAATCTTCATATTTGATTTTTGCTACTGAATTTAATGAAGCGATAGCTCCTAGTTCATCTCTTTGATGCATTGGGTTTGCTCCTGGAGCAAATGCTTCTCCTTTTTTTCTTCCATCTGGAGTTGCACCAGTTTTCTTACCATATACTACATTTGATGTTATTGTTAAAACTGATAAAGTTGGTTCTGCATTTTTATAACATTTATGTTTTTTTAATTCTTTAGATACTTTATCTAGTACATCTAACGCTATATTATCTACATCATCGATATCATTTCCATATTTAGGATAATCTCCTTCTACTTCAAAATCTATAGCTATTCCTTCTTCATTTCTTATAGGTTTAACTTTTGCAAATTTAATTGCTGATAATGAATCTGCTACTACAGATAATCCAGCTACTCCATATGCCATATAACGATGAACATTTGAATCATGAAGAGCCATTTGTACACTTTCGTATGCGTATTTGTCATGCATATAATGTATTATGTTCATAGCTTTTGCATAAGTAGTACACATTTTGTCTAATACTTTTTCATATGATTTCATTACTGTATCATAATCTAATACTTCATCAGTAATTCTGTCTAATGAATCAATTACTCTTAATCCACTAATTTCATCTACACCACCATTAATTGCATATAAAAGTGCTTTAACAGCATTACATCTTGCTCCAAAAAACTGCATATCTTTACCTAGTCTCATTGCTGAAACGCAGCAAGCTATGGCATAATCAGGTCCATAAATAGGTCTCATCAAATCATCATTTTCGTATTGTATTGAATCTGTAACTATTGATATCTCACTGCAATATTTTTTAAAATCACTTGGCAATTTATCACTCCATAATATAGTCATATTAGGTTCTGGAGATGGTTTTAAATTAATAAGTGTATGTAAAAGTCTATAACTAGTTTTTGTAACTAATGTTTCCTTATCATCTATCATACCACCTATAACACATGTAACCCAAGTTGGGTCACCTGTAAAAAGTTCATCGTATTCTGGTGTTCTTAAATGTCTTACGCATCTTAATTTAATTACTAATTGATCAATTAATTCTTGAGCCTCTTTTTCTGTAATAAATCCATTTTTTAAATCTCTTTCAATGTATATATCTAAAAATGCATCTATTCTTCCCATACTCATTGCTGCACCATTATTTTGTTTAATTGCAGCTAAATAACCAAAATATAAAAACTGAACTGCGTCCCTAGCATTTACTGCTGGAGCTGATATATCTATACCATATTTTTCAGCCATATTTTTTAATTCGCCTAATGCTTTGTGTTGTTCAAAAATTTCTTCTCTTAAACGAATTAAATCTTCAGTCATTTCATCGCCTGTTAATGTATTCCAATCTTTTTCTTTTTCTTCGATTAATTTGTCTATACCATAAAGAGCTACTCTTCTATAGTCTCCTATAATTCTTCCTCTACCGTATGCATCTGGTAATCCAGTAATAAGTCCTGCTTTTCTTGCTTTTCTTATATCTGAATCATATGCTGAAAATACTCCATCATTATGAGTCTTAACATTATTTTTAAGTATATCAAATTTATCTTCATTAAATTTATAACCATATGCTGCTGCTGCTGACTCTGCTGTTCTAAGTCCACCAAATGGTTGAAAAATTCTTTCTCCTAAAGTATCTGTTTGAA
The DNA here is from genome assembly GCA_964371705.1 of uncultured Muribaculaceae bacterium. Classification (GTDB taxonomy): domain Bacteria; phylum Bacillota_I; class Bacilli_A; order RF39; family UBA660; genus CAKOSP01. Next base: position 6,654 of record CAYJNH010000025.1, on the reverse strand, counting down.
TACCTACGATAACTTCATTATCTTTATCCATATAACCAGCATCAAAAGAATCTACACCACTAATTATTTCAGTTTCAACTCCTATAATACCTTTTTCTAATTCTTCTGTAATTAACTTTTCATATCTAGCTAATACTTTTTCTGTTTTTTTTGTAGGTTTTTCTAAAAAACTTTTGTCACCTTCATATTTAGTGTAATTATGTTTAATAAAATCTTCTACATTTATTTCATTATTCCATGCTCCAGTTTTGAAGCCTTTGTAATTTTCCATTTTTCACCTCTACTATATTTTATCATATGCTAAAAAAAAAACAAATAAGTTTTATACTATTTGTTTTATATTTTTATTTTTTATTCCTACGAATATAGATACATATATTACACCTATCAAAATACCTACATACACATCACTTAAATAGTGTACTGATAAGTATATTCTTGAAAACGATATCAGTAAAATTAATATACTTAAAATAGTAATATAAATTATTTTATATATTCTATTTAATTTGCTACTGTAAATAAAATAAATAATTATACCGTAGAAAATTGTAGCTACCATAGCATGCCCCGATGGAAATGAATATCCTTGCTCTGTAACTAACATATTAGTTGGTCTATCTCTTTGGATTATTAATTTAAATATAGTATTTAGCATAACAGCAGCTACTAAATTGTAAACTAAATATACTGAATATTTATTTCTCATAAATATAAGCATTAATATAGAAATTACAATTAGAAATCCAGATGATGCAAAAAAACTCATTACTTTCATTAAATTTAATAAAAATGGTTCCTGTAAATCGTTTGAAACAAAGTTATTAACAATTAAATCTATTTTTGACAAGTCACTTTGATTAAACATTAAAATGATTCCTATAATAATTATAATAATTATTATCAACACTTCTTTTTTCTTTCTCATATTATTCTAACGTAACTTTTAGTATGCTGTTTGCTGCTATTAAACTATTAACTTCAAGATTTTGTGTAGTCACGTATCCATACCCTTCTATTTCGTATTTTATTCCCATAATATTTGCTATTGTTTTAACTTCATTAGCACTATAACCTGTTATATCCGGCATAGTAATGTTAATGTAATTTGTTTTTAAAAATACTTTATCTCCAGCAAATACTGTTGCACTTTTTAGTGGATACTGGTTAGTAATATATAATCCGTCCCCTATAACTATTGGTTTTAATCCTATAGCCTCTAAATTTTTTATTGTATCTGATGTTTTTGAACTAATGTAATTACTTAGTATTTGTTTTTCATTTACTACATGATTTATTTCTGTATCTGTTATTTTTGCATAACTTGCTATCTCTTCAATGGCTGTAGTAGTAATATCCGATAATTGACTTACTGGCCCAGTATATCTATCAGATGCCATATACAAAATATATTTTGGATTTTCTTTTGGAAAAATAGCTGCAAATGATCTAATATAATCAGCAGCACCATCTAAATATCCTCCACTAGGGTTTGCAATTTGGGCTGTTCCAGTTTTACCTATTACTGTTACATTTTCTGGTCTCCAAAGTGTACTAGCTCCATTATATACTGCATTATACATTAAATTTTGCATATAATCAGTTGTTGTTTTACTATACACTTTTGCAACTTCTTCTCTTTGTGCTTGATATTCTATTTCACCATTTTCATCTACTATCTTGTCCACTATATATGGTTTTAATATGGAGCCATCATTTGTTATTGCTGTATATGCTTGGAGCATTTGTATAGGTGTTACACTCAAACCTTGACCAAATGATGCATTTGCTAGCTCTGATTGATAATAAAAATCTACTTTACCATAAGTTTCTCCAGCTAATTCTATACCTGTTTTGTCTCCAAAACCTAATCTTTCGTAATAATCCATTAATGTTGCTGAACCAAGTTCTAAAGCAAGCAATGTTGTTCCTACATTGGATGAATATGCATACCCAGTATCATAACTAATATCTCCCCATCCATATTTGTTAAAGTCACTTATTACTACATCTGCTACATCTATGCTTCCAGAGGTAAACGTTTCATTTCCATCATACAAACCTTCTTCTATTGATGCAGCAAATGAAAATGTTTTCATTGTTGATCCTGGTTCATATTGAAAACTAGTTAATGGATTTAAAAAGTTAGTTATAGTATTTAAATCATTTGGATTAAATGATGGATTAGTAGCCGAGGCAACTATTGCTCCTGTATTAGCATCCATCACTGTAATTATTGACCACTCATTAGTATGTTCTTTGTTTATTTTGTTAATTGCATTTTCTGCAATTAGTTGAATATTACTATCAATTGTTAAATATATATCAGATCCACTTACTGCTGGCATAGTTGTTTCAGGTACATTTGGAATTTTATAACCATAAGCATCTACTTGATACAAACTAGATCCATCCGTTCCTGTTAGTTCTTCATTAAAATATTGCTCTATACCTAATTCACCAATAGTTTGCCCATCTTCTGCTGTTTTTGCATAGCCAACTATGTATGAAGCAAATGTTCCAGATTTATAGTATCTAGTTGTGGATTCTATAAAATCTAATCCTTCAATATTTAATGCTTCTATTTGACTTTTTACTAATTCAGTAATATCATGTTCTAACTCTACTTGATATTTATCTTTATTTAGAGCTTCTAATATTTCACTTTCTTCTTGATTTATTATAGGCGCCAGTAATGATGCAGCTTGTGCTTTGTCTATGACATGTCTTATATCATCTTCATCTTCTGTTCGTGACTCTTCTAAATAAGCTATTAATGTATAACTGTTTACTGTTTGAGCTAAATTTTCTCCGGTTACATCTAATATTTGACCTCTGTTAGCATATAAAGTTTCATCTACTGTATTTCTGGAATTTGCAAATGCTTCAATGTTCATTCCGTCTACATTATTAGAAAGTGTTACAAATGATAATCTCACTATCGCAACACATAAAAAAAGAATAACTACAAAATATATAAATTTATAATTTCTAACAATTATTCTTTTCATTTACTATTCACCTTCTAATACTTTTATATTACCATTTACATATGATAAACCATATGTTTCTGCTATACTTTGGATATTTTGCAAACTTGCAAGTTCATTTATTTGCATACTTAAACTTTCATTTTCTTTTGACTGAATATTTATTTTAGATTCAATTTCTTCTAATTTTATATTTGTTTCTGAAAGTAGCGCAGTATTAAATATATTTATTACTGGAATTAAAATTACAAGAAATATTAATATAATATACATTAATTTTTCTCCTTTTAATAACTTTATTTTTGGTCCTGCACTTTTTTTCATTTTATATCCTTTCGATTACCCTAAGTTTTGCACTTTTACTTCGTGAATTTTCTTCTAATTCTTTTTGGGTAGGTAGATGAGGATTTTTGTTAATTAATTTGATAAGTGGTTTATACTCATCAGGTATTACTGGTAATCCTCTAACCATTTCATCTATGTCACTATATTTTTTAAATACAGTTTTTACTATTTTATCTTCTAACGAATGAAATGATATAACACAAATTCTTCCACCTTTATTCAATAAATTTATTGCATCAGGTAAAACTTTATGTATTACATCTAACTCTTTATTTACTTCTATTCTAATTGCTTGAAATATTTTTCTTTCAGGATGATTTTTATAAAAATAATTAGCTCCAACTGCACTTTTAATGCACTCTACTAATTCAAGAGTTGTATTAATATTATTTTTATTATCAATTATTTTTTTAGCAATATTTTTTGACATTTTTTCTTCGCCATATTTAAAAAATATTTCAGTTAACTTTTCAAAGCTGTATGTATCTATAATATCTTTAGCAGTAAGCTGACCTTGATTATCCATTCTCATATCAAGTGGTCCATCATTCATAAATGAAAAACCTCTTTTTTCATCATCAATTTGTGGAGAAGAAAATCCTAAATCAAAAATTATTCCATCTACTTTCTCTACATTTTGTTTTTCAAGAGAAGATTTTAAATTTTCAAAGTTAGATTTTATTATCTTGAAATTATTTCCTATTTCAGATAATCTTTCACTACTGTACTTAATTGCTTTATCATCTTGATCAAATCCATATAACATTCCTGATGGTATTTTGCTTAGAATTTCACTGCTGTGACCAGCATATCCTAGTGTACAATCTACATATATACCACTTGGTTTGATATTCAAATTTTCTATTACTTCATTTTTCATTACACTATAATGCATCTGACACCTCAAATAAATGTTCTGCTATATCACTAAGGGTTTCTGAAGAACTTTCCATAATATTATCAAAAATTTCTTTAGACCATATTTCTAATCTATCATTAACTCCTACTATAACACATTCTTTAATCAAACCAGCATATTTAGATTGCATTTCATTAATTACAATTCTACCTGATTTATCTAAAGAAGCATCTGTTGCACCAGAAAATAATGACCTTACAAATGTTCTAGCATCTTTTTTAGTAAAAGGTAAACTATTTAATTTTGAAACTACCTTTTCCCATTCTTTCATTGGATAGATATACAAGCATTCTTCTATACCTCTGGTAATTATAAAATTATCACCTAAACTATCTCGATACTTCGTTGGAATAACTAATCTATTTTTTTCATCTAGATTATGTTGAAATTGTCCTATCAACATTTTATTCCCACTTCCCCCCACAGCATCCCACTGTATGTATTTATTGTATAATAAAAACAAAAAAAAGTAAATATAAATATCTACTTTTCATCACAATAATTACTTCTTTACAATTTTTTACAAATTATTTTTCAGTATTTTCTTCTACTGTTGTTTTAATAACCTCTTTACCTTTGTAAAAACCACATTTAACACATGCTCTATGAGGTCTTAAACTAGCACCACATTTTGGACATGTAGTAAGTGTAGGAGCATCTTTTTTCAAATGAGTTCTACGCATTGCTTTTTTAGTTTTACTTGTTCTTCTAAATGGAACTGCCATTTTATTCACCACCTTTAAATAGTTCTTGAAGTTTCTCTAGTCTTGGATCTATTTTTTCTTCGCTGACTTCATTTAATATTTTCCATCCATTTCCTTCTTGATCTTCTAATTTTTTATTAGTAGACCTAATAGGAACTTCCAGTACAATATTATTCCATAAAACTTCACTAATATCAAGTACATTTTGATTATTTTCTAATATTTCTTCAATATTTACATCAATTTCTTGTAAAAAATCACTTAAATCAACTGAATCATACAAAATTATTTCTCCAGTTAGTTTACCTTCTAGAATTATTTCTTCTACTATATTATATCTTAAAATACCAACAAATTTTATGTTTTTTATATCTTTTATACCTGCCTCTTTATATTTATCAGGATTAAAAGAAAAATTTTCATTTATTTCTATATTTTTTTTAATATTTAAGTCTTGTATTTTTATTTCCATATAAACTTCCTTGCTAATAAAAATATAACATATTTTGTTATATTTTTAAAGTATAATCGTTATTTATTTTAAATCAAAGTATACATAACATTTTTCTGAACCAGATATATTCATTGTTATACTTCTATTTTCTTCATCCCAGGTCATTACTGAACCATTTGTACAATTACTTAAAATATCATTATAAATATATTCTTCTCCTGGAAATTCAACTAAATCTGTTTCAATATATTTATCTTCTGTTTCAACCATAATAACAAACAACTCTTCGCCTTCTTCAACATTTTTTGTATTATCAAATGCTAAATAAGTTACAAAACCACTTAATATAACTATCATTAAGGACATGCATACTATTATTTTTTTCTTCATTTTACTCTCCTATATAAGTTATTATTGCGTAAGCATCACCTTTATGAGCTGTGCCTAATTCATATAATCCACCAACTGGATTTGGCATTTGTTTTTGAGTTTGAATGATATCTGTTTTATCATAACCAAAACTATCAATTAATAATATTTCGCTAAAATATTTATTTTCTTCATTACCAAGTCCATTTATATAAGATTCATTATTTGTTTTTGCAATCATAATTTTTTCTTCATTTTTTAAACTTATATATGTTTCATTATCTATTATTTCTTCAACTATTTCACCTTGCATTAATTCTCTTCCTAGGTTGATATACAAAAACTCTCCTGCATCTAAAGATATTATTCCAGATAAATATTCGCCAGAATATAGATTATCACTTGCTGACCACAACTCTATTTTATATTTCCCCGCGATGTTTGCTATAAATGGATTTTTATCACCTGTATATGTAAACTCATATTTTCCCCAATCAAAATATGCAGTACACTTTGATTTATTAGAAAATGTTGTTTCTATTTGTTTAGTAATATTATTAAATTCAATTATTCCAGAATCACAAGTAGATAAATTTTCATTAAAATAATATCCACTATTAATTAATCCTTTTACTGAATAACTAGATGCATCTTCATACTCTCCATTTATATTTGTTTCTTTTTTTATACTTATATTTATATCATTATCTGTATTTAAATCAACTGCGTCATAGAAAAATTCACATCTAGTTTTGCCTTTTGTAGTAATATTAAATGTATTATCACTTTCATCTTTTGTAAAAATAGCTCCGTTTGTGCAGTGAGATTTTTCACTATTATATATGTAATTATTATTTGGACTTTTCCATGCTG
>CAYJNH010000024.1:11136-16879 GCA_964371705.1 uncultured Muribaculaceae bacterium | reverse complement strand
GATAGTAATACACTAGCTATTTTATTAGGAATAGATTCATTTAAATATTTAACATTTTCATCACTAAATCCTAAGTCTAATAAAAATTCCATACTACACCTACCTTCTACCAACATTATTAGAAAAACTATCATTAGGAACAAATGTTTTAATATTATCTCTATAGCTAATCATTAATTTTTCTAATTCAGTTTTTTCTTCTTCTGACAATTTATTATTACCATAACTTCCGTCATACATAAATGCATTGTATACAATTTCAAATACATCAGTGTAACCACTAGTTATCAAGTATATAATAGAATCTTTAATAGTAGACTCCGCTTTTTTTATATTTTCTCCTGAGGCACTAATAAAATAGTTAAAAGGAACCTCACAATTTTCCAAAATTAAATATTGATCAGTACTCATAGTAGAATTTAATCCACGAAAATCACTAAGCATAGTAGCCATTTCACTAACTACTTCTTTAGGTTCAACAACTACTGGTTCAATTTTATCAGCAAGCGAATAAGATTTAGATTTTTCTTCTGTGTTACTTAAAGGAAAATATCTAATGTTAACTATATTAGAAAGATTTTTCATCAAATACGTAAATTTACCATTTTCTTTTGCATATATTATTCTACTTAATAAATATTCTTCATCATACATAACAAATTTAATATCAGATAAATTACGTATTCCTAGTCCAAATTTATTAAAAAAGTTTTGCCCTTTAATAAAATCTTCTTCAGTTATATTAAGTGATTTGATTAAAGAGAAATATTCAAAGTAATGCTCCAAATTTGTTGGAGACACATACTTCGAACAAAATTCTTTAGTCAACATTTTTGATTCATTATTAGTCATAAAATTTCCTTTCTAATAGGCCATTAATGGAACTTTTTTAGGGTCTAGCCCACTTTCTTTAAGAGAATCAATTGATCCTTTTAATTCATTTGCATCATATTTAATTAATATATTTGGATTTAAATATATGTCAAACGGTAATTTACCAACTTCAATTAACAGATTTAATTTTGGTTCTAATTCATCGTCAATTAATAATTCTATATTTTCTACAAATATATCATTATTCATACCCATGTTTTTAATTAAATTAACATTTTTTTCAAGTAATGTTTCTTCTATATTTTTTTCTAAAAATGAAATATCTTTTCCATTGAATGAGTTATAATCTAAACCGTTTTTTTCTAATAAGTTTTTAACATCAACTGCTGATACTTCTAAATTACTATTATCAACTTCGAGTTGATTAAAATCAAAATAATCTACCGCAGGAATATCTTCTTCAATAGGATTATATGATGGTTCAATTTTTTCTGTTAAATCAATTATATTTGGAGTTTCAACTTTTGCTTCTTTAAAAACATCAGAAAAACTTTTACCAGTTCTAACAGATGGTTTATAATTACTCTCATAGTCATATAGATAATCTTCTGGGAACATCAAAATTTTTGCAGCTTCTCTTTTTTCTTCATCTTCTAAACCAAATTTATCTAATAAATTAGTTAAATTATCTCTAGTAGTATTTACATTACCTTTCATAGCTAAATCAAAATACTCTTTCAACTTAGATTGATTAGACAAAGCATCTTCTTTTTTTAAATCTAGTTCATCTATTAAAAGTAAACAATCATTTAAATTTTTTTCAACCTCAGATAGTTTATCAATACTAGATTCTTTTTCTAATTTAATTCTATTAATAGTTTCAGGTAAATTTTTATCCACCTCAAAACATAAATCACCAGGATTAAATTCAATACCAATTTTATTAAGTACTACATTAAAACTACTTTTATTAACATTTCCAAGAGCAATTCTTAAAAGTTCTCCCTCTTCAGTTAATAAAACTTGTTCATTTTCAAGTTCATTTATTTTTAATGATAAACTCTCTTTTTCTGAAGTAGTTTTTACTTTATTATCAATCGCTGATTTAATATCAGAATTTAATTTTTCGAGAATACTACTTTCCTCACTTTTAAAATTATATAGTTTATCCAGCAAATTTTTCACTTCTAGTCCAACCGTTTTCATATATATCACCCTTTATTCTCATTAATTATATCAAACATATTTTATAATGTAAATAATTTTACAAATAAAAATAGCAAAAACTAATTGCTATTTTTATTTAAGTGACTAATTAGTGTTAATATACATTATATTTACACTAATCGCCAACTTTAATATGTCCAACAAATTTTTGACCTTGATCATAATCTTGTGGAGCATTTATTCCTTCCAACATAAACGTAAGTGTATATTCTTGAGTTGCCAAAGGATCTATAACGACATAAGACGATAATAAAGTATCTTCCCATGGAGCTGTTTGATAATCTGAACTATATCCACCATTAGTAGATTCTATTTTATATTTAAAATTTTGACTTTCAAAAGTATTTGTTTCTATTAAGAAAGATAACTTATATATTACTTCAAAATCAGATAAATTTGTTATAGTAAATTTTTTCTCAGGAGTTACTACCCCAGAACCTTGGTCTGTAGGAACTAACCCCTCTACTACAAGTTCACCAAAATCTTCATAAACAACACTTAATTTAGCACTGTTTACGTCACTACTTGTATCCCCTTCAGTATCAACTGGACCACTTGGAACATAATTTTCATCATCTGGATCAAGTGGATCTATTTCTTTGTCAATACAATTTCTGTCACACACACCGTCATTATCATCATCACAGTTTATATCACATACTCTATCACCATTTAAGTCTATACTATCATCAACTAAACCATCATTATCTGTGTCCTTATCAAGATCCGCTTCACCATCTCCATCTATATCATAGTTATAATCAGGCCAACCATCTCCATCAGAATCACAATTTAATTTACATTCTCCAGGATTTTCTGTTGCATCATTAACTATGTTCTTATCAGGAATTCCATCATCATCTGTATCAATATTAAATACATCATCTCTATCACCTTTATAATCGATATTTAAATCAGGTTTATCATCTCCATCTGTATCAATGTTTATTTCAGCTTTTCTATCATTATCTAAATCTAAATTAATATCAGGAATACCATCACCATTAATATCTTTGTTTAAATCTCTAGTTTGCAAATACAATATACCAAAATAAGTAGCACTTAAAGCTCCAATTAATAATGTAGCTATTAATAATATTAATATAGGTAACTTTTTACCATTTTTTTTAAAACTAAATATTAATTCGTTATTACTTTTTTCAACAGTTAAATTTTCTCTTAAATAAAGATAATCTTCATTTTTCACAACTGTTAATTTAATACACTTTAAAACATATGCCTTTGTAACTTCAAATTTACCTTCATACATTTCATTTAATATTTCTTCAATTTTAGAATATTGCTCTTCAGGTGTAAGCAAATTAAATTCATTAAGGTTTATTCTTAATTCTTTATAAATATTGTCTATTTTACGTTTACTCATAAATATTCTCCTATGTTTTCATTATATCAATTAATTAAGAAATTTCAAAGCATTTTCCAATCTTTCATTATGCTTAATAATATTACTTTTAAAATCATTTCTAATATTAATATATATTTTTTCTTTTATATCTTTAGCTCTTTTAAATTCTTTAGAAATTAAATTTTTAAATTTCTTTTCATCTAAATCATATTCGCTTACATAACATTCTATAATTTTTCTAATATAAGCAGAAGTAAATTTATATTCATCATCAACTTTCATATTTCTATTAGATGCAACAGAATCATATTGAATATAAGCTGCCAAATTTAAATTATCAACAAGATTATCAGTTTCTTCTTCTTTAGTTATTTCATTAATAACTGTAGCCTTGGTAACATCATATTTTTCAATATATTCCCACAATTCTACAGATTTTACGAAATTCTGATCTTTTAAGAGAACATTAGTTTTTCTTAAAGGACTTCTAACCGGTGTAACACCATTTAAACTTTTAATAAACTGAGTAGAAAGAAAATCACTAAAGATTTCATTAATTCTATTTATTCGCGTTTCATATGCAACTGCTAAATCATCTTCTTCAGCATTAGCATTAAATTCATTTATAACTGAAACATTAATACTAATTTTTTCCCCTGGTAATTTAGTACCCATAGAATAATTTAAATCCTTAACATACTTTGATTTTTCTAAAACAATATATCCTTCAATAAAATTATTTAAAAAGGTTTTAACATTTACAATTAACGAATATACAAATCTATTTTCATACAAATCAGTTGTTTCTTCTTTAAATACATTAAGAAGCTTAAGAGGTTTAACATCACCTTTTTCATCTATGTCTTGAATAAGATTAGTATGTCTAGCTAAATGTTTAATACTTTCTTCTGTAACTTTTTTTGTTTTTTCTACAGGAATAATTTCTTCTTCTTGAATTATGAATTTCCTTGGATTTCTAACAATAGCATCAATATATGGAATAGTCTCTTCTATTTTTTCAATCCACGATAAATCTCTTACAACTTGTTTTATATTTGTTGTAAGTTTAATATCATTAGTAACTTTAGAAAGAAAAGACTGAGCTTTTCTTTCTGTTAAAAGGTCCATTAATTCTACATAATTATTATCCAATTTTATCACACCTTACTATATTGTTTTTTTAAGTCTTTCCAAATAAGAAATACACTCTTTCATTTGACCATCGCCAAACAATTTGTTCATAAATTCTATATACCCATCTATTTCATTTTTAATAAATGATAAATTAAGTTGTTCAAATTTACGTAATATTTTATTAGCTATAACATAATCTAAACCATCTATTTCTGTTCCACCACACGCTACATAAGCAGGAACAAATTCTCTAATATGCTTAACAATACGATTACCAAAAGCTAATCTAAAATGATCTATTACATATCTATCCATTTCATTAACTTTTCTTAAAGTTTCTTCACTTACTTTATAATCTATTTGAGCTTTTTGGAATAATTCCACTAAATATTTACTAGATAACCTAATAGGATCCGTATCTGGAGCATCAAAAGGCTCAGCTTTATCATCTATATTTATAGGCATTGCTCTATCATAAACTTTGTCAGTTACCATAAATGTAGAATCATCATTATTAATTGTACCTACATACCACATATTATCGGGTAAATTAAATCTACCATCTACAATATGTTTAGGATCATTATTCCATGAAGTAGGAACTAAATCTAGAACCCAATCTTTTTTATTAGGTAATTCAAGAACTGACAACATTTCTGCAAAATAATATTCTACACGAGATATATTCATTTCATCTAAAAGTGTAATATATACATCTTCTTTATATGTAGCTTCATATAACTTAGTAAGTACTTCTGTTTCATTAAATCTTTTTGTAAATTCATTAAAATAACCAAACAATTCAGATGAATCTCTCCAAGAAGGTTGCACTGATGCTATAGTAGCTTCATTTTCAATCATATTACCAAAAGCATATGCTAAAGACGTTTTACCTGTTCCAGATATACCTTGAAGTATTATCAATCTATTAGAAGCAAATGACGCTAAAAATAATCTTATTATTTTTTCATCATAATATAGTTTTAATTTTGAAGCCGCAAAATTTCTAAATGCATCACAAAATTCTTTAAGGGACATTGTAGTATTATAGTTGGATGGTGTATAATTTTCCATTGCTTCATCAACTTTAGTTAATCTGAAAAATCTTGTTTCCCCATCCATTACTTTGTTTATAACATTACCTTGTTCGTCATATTCAATTTCACCTTTATTAGGATCCGC
>CAYJNH010000024.1:0-11126 GCA_964371705.1 uncultured Muribaculaceae bacterium | reverse complement strand
CATAAAAATTTTTGATTTTCTTCTTTTAATTTAACTATATCAATATTTAGTCTATCAATTTCATCAATCATAGCTTCTTGTTTAATACGATTACGTCTATATTTAAATAACCTTCTTACACAAAGTACAATTAAAAATATTAATATACCATATATTATTAATAAACATAAAATAGTCAAAATTATTATTATTACTCCAGCACCTGATAATTGTTCACTATATTTATTAATTACGTCTACATAATTAATAATATTAAACATTTGAAATAAACCTTTTGCTAAATTAACAAAAATATTAGACAACCCCTCAAAAAAAGGTTCCATAAATTCTATAAAAAACTCATTGTATACTTCCATTTTAATTTTCTCCCTTCAAACATACATTTATTAATTCATCTTCATTAAGATGAGTTAAATCACTATCAATGATTTTATAATTTTTTTCAGATTTTTCAATAAAAGATTCAAATTTCGGATTATTTATAACAAATTTAGAAGTTATATATAATTTATAATTAAATTTAATCTTAGAATAGTCTGAAATTTCATTAAACTCATTTATATAAATAACAATGTTGAACCCATTTTCTATTAATACAGAAAATTTATCATAATTCGCTATATAATCACTATATGGAATCGAAAAACTAACATATTTTTTTAAAAATTCATTTTCAAAAATAGAATTAATTTCTAAAATATTAGACTTTAATGCAATATATTTAGAAGTTATTGGAATTAATAATTGAGGTATACTACAATTATTGGAAAAAGCCTTTAATAAAGTCATACAAGTCAGTTCATAAGAAATTTTATATAAACTTTCTTTAATTTTATATTTTGAATAAACTTTTTTAATATCGTTAAGATCATATTTATGAAGATTATTAAAATCCCTATTATAATTAACATAGTATACATTATTATCATACTTTAAAAAAGTATTATATGATTCACTATCTTTTAATGCTTCAAAAAATCTTAACTCTTTTCTTTCTGCTTCTTTTATTTTATTAGCTAATACATCTAATAAAAATGGATTTTTAGATACATGATGATTTTCAAGTACATCACCAAACAACTCATTAATTCTATCAACTATAGTTTTTATTTGAACGCCCTTGTTATAAAAACTTATATCCTTATCTATATTAGTAACAATATAAATTATTAATGTTAAATTATATATACTCTTTTTATAATTATCTTTCAAAGATAAATATCTATTTCCATAGTAGTCTGCTATTACGGCTAAAGATAACGATTTCCTAAAATCTTTCTCATCCATATTAGTAACATTTAATTCATTTAATTCATCTTTATTTCTTAAATAATATTTATTAATATAAATTTTCAAAATATTATCCGTTATTATTTTTAATTCTTTTTCATTAGACCACAATTGTTCATCTTTTATTTCATACACTTTATAAAGAGTTTCAGCATATGAAACTAAAATCTTGTGTTTAAATTCTAAATACTTATCAACTAACACATTTCGCACATTAATCAAAATCCTTTACCCTATTCTTAATAAATTATAACAAACATATTCTCTATTTGCAATTGCTTTGTATCAATTTAAGAAAAAAACAGGAAATTAATCCTATTTAGAAAATATTTAAAGTTATTAAATGTTGTTATCATTACATATATAAAGAAATAATGCTATAATATTTTAGAAAGGATTAAAATGAATAAAGAAAAATTAAAAAGTTATTATAATGAAATAAATAGTTATAATGCTGATTATAAAGAATTATTTTATGAAGAAACAAATAGTACAATTTACAGTTATGTTAATAAAAGGATAGACGACATATCATATAATGAAATAAATGGTTTAGGTATCACACTTAATAAAGGAAATTTTAGTCATTACATATGTACAAATAATTTAAATGAAATTAACTTACTGTTAAATAATTTAGAAAATTATTTTACTAAAGATGAAACAAAAAAAATTGATATTGAGGAAATAAATTATGATAAATTTTATAATCATGATAAAAAAGAAAAAAATGATATTAAAAATTTATTTAATTTTATCGATGACACTGCCAGAAAATATGACTCTAAAATTAATCAAGTTAAAATTAATTTAATTGAAAAAGTGCAAAATATTACAGTTATTAACAACAATATTTTATCCACAGAAAAAAGAATTTTAACTAGAATAGCAATTACTGTTATGGCCAAAAATGAAAAAGAAATTTCTAATGCAAGCTATGCACCAGGGTTTAGCTCTGATTATACAGCCATAGATGAAATAGATATTAAAAAAGAAGTTGAAAATATATGTAAAGAAGCTATTGAAAAACTTAGCTGTACTTCGTTTAAAGGTGGAAAAATGCCTGCTGTTATAGGTCCAGGTTTTGGAGCAGTAATATTTCATGAAGCATGCGGTCACGCTATGGAGTCATATTCTATTACCGATAAAACATCAATATTTACAAACAAATTAAATAAACAAATTGCAAGTGAAAAAGTAACAATAATTGATGATGGAACAATTAATAATTTATATGGAACAACCGACATAGATGATCAAGGAACAAAAACAAAAAAAAATATTTTGATAAAAAAAGGTGTTTTAGTTAACTATTTAACAGACTTAATGGACGCAAAAAAATTAAATAGTAAATCTACTGGATCAGCAAGAAGAGAAAATTATAAATACTTTGCTACATCCAGAATGAATAATACATATTTAGAAAAAGGAAACGATAATATTAAAGATATGATAAAAAGTATCAAATATGGAATATATGCTAAAAATTTAGGTGGCGGCAGTGTATCACCAAATACTGGTGAATTTAATTTTGTAGTTAATTTTGGATATATAATTAAAGATGGAAAAATAGATAAACCAATCAAAAATATTTCATTAATAGGTAATGCAGAAGAAATACTGCAAAATGTTGATATGGTTAGTGATGATATATCATTTGGAACTGGAATGTGCGGCGCAATGAGCGGAAGTATTCCAGTAACAATTGGACAGCCCACTATCAAAGTAACAGAAATATTAGTTGGAGGTAATACAAATGAGTAAATATCTATTAGATAAAAATGTTCAGATCTATACAAAAAAAAGCAAAACATCTACTATTAACATATTTAATAATGAGCTTAAAAACATTGAAGTTTCGAGTATAACAAAACATATGTTAAGTGCAAAAATAAATAATAAATATGTTAATTTAAATGCAGAAAGTTTAAAAGATGATAAAAAGTTATATAAAAAACTAGAAGAATTATCGCTATATACGGAAAATAGTGATGAATCAAGCTTTGCAAAAGAAAGTATTACATCTGATATAAAAATAGAATTAAACAATAATAAAGTTGTTAGTAACATGTTACTATCACTATATGATAAATATAAAAAACTATATGATGACTTATATGTTCTTAACATCTACTATGTAGAAAACTATAATGAGCATATATTGGAAAACAAAGAAATTCATTCAAGTGATAAAACAATAAATTACAATATGTATGCAGAAATAATAATGAAACACAATAATGAAACTTATGATGGAACAGTATCAATAATTAATAGTATTTATGATAAAGAACATTTTGATAAAAAAATAAATGAAAGAATACTAGAAATAATTTCAAGATACACCAAAAAAGAAATAAAAAATGATATATATACCGCTGTACTGGAAAATAAAGTTGTCAGCAAAATATTAAATGAATTTTTAGGTATGTACAGTGCAAAAAACATAAAATTAGGTTTATCCGTTTTGTCAGATAAATTTGAAAAAAAAGTATTTAATGAACAAATAACTATCATAGAAGACCCTACTAATAATCTTTACCCCGGAAAAAGAATATTTGATACTGAAGGAAGTAAAACACAATATAAAGAAATAGTCAAAACAGGTGTTTTCGTAAAAAAACTTTATGATAACCAAAGTAGCAAGCTAGAAAATACAACCTCAACAGGAAATAGTTTTGGTGTTAAAAATTTATATATTAAACCTAGTTTAGATAAAATAAAGTTATCAGACGGTATTTTAATAACAAATGTAGAAGGAACACATGCTGGTATAAATTCTCTTTCTGGAGAAATATCACTACAAGCACAAGGATATATAATTGAAAATAATAAAAAAACTTACATAAATTCTATGATAATATCAACAGATATATTTAAATTATTAAATTCAGTTGAACAAGTAGGAAATGATTTAGAATTTTACAGCGAATCGTTAGGAACTCCGTCTTTACTAATTAACAATTTACATATTATAGGCACAAAAAAAGAATAAATTAAATTTTATTCTTTTTTTCTAATAATTCATTTTCTAAGTATTGCCTTGAAATAGTTAATTTATAAAATGTGTTATTATCAATTATAATAAAATAACTTTTTTCATTAGGTATAACTTCATAATATACTATTGGGCTACCTGAAGAATCATGTGCATCAATAAGTTCTTCAATAGACATAACTCTTATTTTATTATCAAATGAAGACTCATCTAAATCAGGTTGTTTACTAGTAACTATTAATCTATCGTATTCTCTTAAGTATTTTTTAATCGTAGATTGATATACATCTTTATTAAATAAATGTTTAGTAAAATCTAAAACAAAATATATAACAAATAACGCTGCAGAAACAGCAAATATAATTCCAGCATATAATTTATTATTATATTTTTCTTCTTCATAATCAGTTAAATACTGAGAATTATCAACTTTACTAGATTCTAATTTAACATCTACTACTTGTTCAGATAATGGAATACTTAATTTCAGTTCATTCTTACTTTCTAAAGGTTTAACAACATCATTATGCTTAGTAACAGTATACACATTTAGACTTAAAATTAATTCTGCAGTTATTTGAAGTCCATGAACATTTTTCAAATCACTAACTTCTTCATTGTAAGCATTGTAATCTATATCTAATTCTTCAATTATATCAAATCCTTTTTCATTTATATTAAAAGTATCTGATTTCTTTATAACACTACTACTTGCATTTATAACACCTTTTGAACCATTAGCATTATTAACAAAAATGTCAGAAACTATTTCATAATAATATTCAATATCTAAATTTTCAAAAGAATTAAGTGAATAATTAAAATTAATATTAACATGATCAATTAAATTTGCTACATAAGTCATATTAGCAGGTTGATATCCAGAGGTAAACCCTTGAGCATCTTCATAAGCTACTTTGTATACTAATTGACCTTTTTCAGTATAATTTATAAGAGTATATCCATCACTAGTGCTAGTTGAATTACTAATAAAGAAAAAACTAAATAAAGAAAAAATTACTATTACTATAGTTAAAAGAGAATATTTAGCTCCCTTTTTTAATTTAAGCCTTTTTCTTTTCATAGAAAATTCTTTATTATTACCTTTATAATAAACAGCTTCTCTCATAAATTTCCTCCTTACTTTATTAAATCATTAATCCATATAGTTGGATATCCAATAATCGGAATCCTCAAATCAACTATACCCAGTATAGTATCACTTTCAACAAACCAATTATCTACATCATTATTATTATCCCCTTTAGTAATAAAGCTATACTTATCATTATTAACAATAACTTCGTTTATTCTATGGACAATAACAATATTATCTTTTTCATATACAAGAACATCATCAACCTCCAATAAAGAAGGATCATCTATTTTGCGTACTACTACAACATCACCCATATTAATATTAGGTTCCATTGAACCAGATCCTATACTAAGTGTGAAGTGAGTAAATATACCACTTGTTAAAACTATTAACAAAATAGTAACAAAAATCAATATTAAACTAATAATTTTAGTAAAATAATGCTTGTTTAATGATGTATCATTTTCTTTTTTATTTTTAAACTTGTTAGTTTTTTTTATTATATCCCTATACATTAAAAACAATATTACAAGCGGAATAACAAATCCAAATATAGCTTGCATATAATCATTAAAATTAGGGAATATAGGCAATAAAAATATAGGAATTTCCATTAGCAGTCTATACAATATACCAGGATAAAAGCCAAATTTAATTGCCATATAATTCAGTAAAATATTTTTACTAATTGATGGTAATATTGCAAGAGCGATAACAGTTAGCCACATTTCTCTGCCTTGATAAGAATATAACGAAACTAAAATCATTATATCTATTAAAACAAAAACTATAGTAGAAAATAATAATAACCACTTATTATTATCTATTTTTTTATTAATTACATATCTAAGAATTTCTACAACGATTATAGAAATAATTACTGGAGCAACATTTTTTATAATACTTAAAAATTCTAAACTATATATAGTTCTTACAAAACCTATAAAAATTCCACAAACATATGTAATAATGTGATACACCATTACATATATAAATATATTCATTAATGAATCTTTTTTAAATCTGCTTCTGTCACTTTCATAACCTACTAATAATTTAATTATAATAATAAAAATAAAAAAAGCAGAACTTATAATATAAATGTTATTAATTTCAAATATAGTCATATTAAGTAGAGTTAATATAAATAAAACACTTAATACAATTAATATTTTTAAGTAACTTAGTTTTATATTAACCACCTACTTTCAAATTTTATTATCTATTTTGGATATAAGTTAAATTTATATCTAATCCACTTACTGAAACTGCTTCAACTGGTAATAAAGCACTATCAGCTGGATCATATGTTAATGTTAAATTAACAGTTTTAGTTTCTCCTGCATCCAATGTATCATTAGCAGCAACAACAGAATCATCAGCATATTTTAGTGTATATGTTAAAGCTCCACAAACATTAGTAGCATCAGTTGCACCATTTGGATTTAATGAACCTGTACATGTTAATCTGTCAGCTGGATCAACAGATGTATTATCAGCCATATCAAATGTTTGTAATATAGCATTCATAGTTCCTGTATTTTCAATATCAAATGTATATGTTACTGAATCTCCTGGATTTTGTAACGTAATATCGATATCTTCCATTATAGTAGTTCCTGGTGTAAATGTTGGATTAGTACCGATTGCACTTCCAACTTCTACAGTAGGTTGTAAATTATTAAACACTACTTCAAAATTAGCTGGTGTAACAGTAGCTGTAGTATTTGAAATACTTAAAACTTGTGAAAATGACGCAAATCCTATTGATAAACCTCCTACTGCAAGTACTATAGCAACTATTGCTAATATTCTTAAATTTCTTTCTGTTCTCATGAACTTTCCTCCTTATTTTCTATTTATATAAAATCACCTAAGTGATTAAATACCATTATCTATTTGGTAAATATGTAATATTATAATCTAAACCTGAAATTGATATTTCATTAATTGGCAATTCTGTTCCTGCATAAGCAAAAGTCAATTTCATAACCGCAGTTTCCCCAGCAGTTAATATATCATTTTCTAATATTTGACTTCCATCAGCAGAATATGTTAATTCATATGTTAGATTATCACAAACATTTAAAATATCTTCAGGCAAATAAGCCGTATGTATATCAGTACTAGTACAAGTTGGTGTTGGATAATCAACATTAGTAATAATAGCATCTAAATCTCCGGCATTTACTAATTCGAAGTAATATACAACTGAAGAATTGTTTTCATTAAATCTAACATTTAAATTTTCAATTATAGTTGTCCCATTTATAGCAACTGGAGGACTAATAATATCCACATCTCCAATTATAGTTGGATCGGATAAATCATTAATGTGTACATCCCATTCTGCTGCTCTAACAGATCCGGCAGTTGTAATGTCAATAACCGTACTCAAACTAGCATACGATACACTTATTCCTACTATTGTTGCAACAATAGCAATTATTGATATTACTTTTACATTCATACTAACTCCTACTCTACTATACATATAATATTATCATAAAATAATTAACAGGTAAAGCATATTTTGCATAAACGAAAAAAAAGTTGTACACATATAGTGTAAAACCTAATCATAAAATTATACATTTTTAATAAACTTTAGTACTATTTGCTCTTTATTTCCGTAACATGTTACTAATATTAAATCTTTTTTCTCTTCATCAGTTATTTTCATATATCCATTTTTTTCAATAAAATCTACTTTTACAAGTTTATAATTATATTTAATATCATTGTAATATATATGTAATTCATCATTTAAGTTTAGTTTATATATATTTTTAAAATATGAAACACTAGTATTACCAGAGTGAGCATATAAAATTAAAATTCCGTTCTCATCTGGCATCGATGAATCATTATATATAACAATACCATCATCTACATTATTTATATTATATATATTTTCATTTAGATTTATTTCAGGAATATTAATTATCATAACAACATTGTTTTCATCATTAATTACATTTTTAGTTCCAACTATTGTTTCAGAAAAATTATTAAATTTAAAATTAGCAGTCAAATTAAGTGAAAATAAACATATTATTATTAAAATTAATATTACACTAAATAAACATTTTTTTAACATTATATATGTATATTCCTGCAATCAACAACGAAATACTTAATGAGTGATTTACACTTTCAATTTCTTTATAAGTATTCGGAACTTCTATTACTTTAGAATTAGTAACATTTACTAAATAATATAAATTAGTTTCTGACAATTCAAAATAGTGTAATTCATCACTTAATTCATAATCAGTTAAAGATTTAGTTTCTTTAAAAGAGTATTTTCCCACTGGTAAATCAGTTATTTGTATTTTACCATTTTCATCAGTTATTTTTGTATAAATTAAAATACCTTCAGAGTTATAAATTTCAAATTCAGTATTTGGTAGTAATTCTCCAGTTATTAAATCTGTTTTTGTTAACTCAAAAGTTCCCTTATGTAAATAATTTTCAACTTCCAAATTATATATAAGTTTTCCATCACTTAACAACTCATTGTTAAATGAAAAGTAATATATTTCGTCATTAGCAATATAACTACTATTAACATAATCTTCTTTTATATAGTACTCTCCAAGATATAAATTATCAAAAACGGCAAATCCATTTGAATCCGTTGTCACATTACTTATATATTCTCCTTCAAAATATATTACATTTCCAAAATTATCCAATATATTTTCTTTTGCATATAAATTAAAAGTTACACCTTCTAAATTAATAAATTCATAATAATGATTATTATTTTCATATATAATATTTTCGGCTTTTTTATTAATATTTATTTGTGTATCATATACATCTATATATATAGTAAATGCAGGAAGTGAAACCTCTCCTCTAGTTATCATTTTTTGGCTATCGTTATTATATTGAAGCAAAACTGGATTACTTGCATAATTTTTCTTTTTAAAACTTAATTTAAATGTCCCTGTTTTTTCTGGAGTTAATATTATTTTATTATCCTCTATTTGATATCTCACACCGCTATTATAAGTCATACTATATGTATTTAAAATCTTATTAGCATCATCTAATATAATAGTATCTCCTACCTTAGTTAATATAGGTTCTCCTGCAAAAGATGGAAATACATTATGACTATCCACAAGATTTTCTATTTCTTTAATTTCTTTAGACAAATCAATTACTTCCCCAGTTTTATTTGGCCCAGTATAAAATTCAAAATCATATATACCTAAATCTTTCCATATTAAATACTGTGCAGCAGCTCTATATTTTGGATTATCATGATTTAAATAACCATCACC
Source organism: uncultured Muribaculaceae bacterium (assembly GCA_964371705.1). Lineage (GTDB taxonomy): Bacteria > Bacillota_I > Bacilli_A > RF39 > UBA660 > CAKOSP01. Next base: position 1,444 of record CAYJNH010000024.1, on the reverse strand, counting down.
ATAATATGCATACATCGATAGCCTACTAATATCTTGACTAGTAAATCCATCAAAATATTTATAATCATCAGTGCCAAAGTATTTAGAGTTTGTAATATCAACTCCAGGTTCTATACAATATGCTGGCACATCATTAATATTATATAGTTTATATTGATAAGCTATACTACCAACTTCATTTACTCCGACATAATACATATTTTCTACTGGAATTCTTACTAAATCCCCTTCTACTACTGCATTTGCTTCCTTTACAAATAAAGTCAATATTAATAATAATATACTACAATTAACAATTTTTTTCATTTTTCCCCCTAAAAATAAAAGAAGTAGCCCCTAACTACTTCTTTACTTGCTCTTTAAGCAATGAAATTATAATATCTATTTCAATATTAATTGTCAATGAATTTAACAATACAATATTCGACAATTATTCTTTTTTTCTTCTTTCCCTTATTAAGTTATCATTTGACCTATCTACTATACTTTTTATTTTTTCATGCCAATATATTCTTCTATCCATATCTCTTTTAAAATATATAAATACATCACACATAATTCGTTGAATAATAAGTCTCACGTAATTATTAACCGGAGAAAATAAATCAATACAATATTTATCATTCATATCGCAATGTCCTAAATTAGTAATACTATATTCTGCATAATTCCTATCTTCATCAAAAAATTCAGATATTTTTAAAGCAGTTTCCCTATCTATTTTATCTAAATGAAAATTCAAATCACTAAAACATCTATATGCATCTTCATTAGATTTTTCATCTTGATGTTTATATATCATTGGAGCTCTAAAATTTTTAATTCTTTCAGACATAAACTTTCTTAAAAATTGTTGTATAACTTCTTCAATAGACATATTTTCTTCTGGGTTATATTTGTATAATTGTAATAATAAAGAAAGAGTGTCATTTTCTTTTATATCATTTTTAGTTAACTGATTTAAATCAATTACATTATCTAGTTTAATAACACTTTTATAAACGTCATAATTAAGAATTATACCCTTAAATGAAAGTTCAAAATCATATGTCATCACAGGTCTTTTCTCTATAAAATTCAAATGAACATTATATAAATAATCATTACATTTACTTAAAATATCACAATTAAGGGGATTTAATTCAAGTTCTTTATCGACTTTACTAGCTTCTGATATAACTGATGTAGCATCCGATATATGTATTTTTAAATTAATATTATTATCTTCATTTAAACATACAGAGTATGCAACATTATTATAAAGCTTATCATCTTTATTATTTTCAAATCTAAATACAATATCATTTGAATTTTCTTTCCTTGGTTCATTAGAAATCATTATGTCATCAGGAATAAAAGATTTTTTTGGAAGCGATGTAACAAACTGCACATTGCTAACACCAAAAGTATCAAACAATTTATCAGTATTAAACTTAACTTTTTT
>CAYJNH010000023.1:0-17429 GCA_964371705.1 uncultured Muribaculaceae bacterium | reverse complement strand
AATTACTTAAAAAATATGAAGAAATAATATCATATGGAATATTCGGAGTTTTAACAACATTAGTTAATATATTTATATATTATGTTTTAACTAATATAATTCCGCTAGATATATTTGGTGATAAAAATTATTTAGTAGCAACAATTATAGCGTGGATAGGAGCAGTTTTATTTGCATTTTACACTAATAAATACCTTGTATTTAAATCTAAAGAAAAAGCAAATATATTAAAAGAAATAATTAGTTTTTTTAGTTTTAGAATACTATCTCTTTTATTTGACTTATTAATAATGTATATAATGGTAGATGTAATGATCATTAATGATCTTATTTCTAAGGTAATAGCAAATATAGTAGTTATTGTATTAAATTATTTTTTTAGCAAGTTATTTATTTTTAAAAAATAACTTGCTTTTTATATGAATATAAATTAAAATAATCAGCATTCAGAGGTGTTTATGGGTATATACGAAAAAAAAGACTATAATTTAAGATTAGAAAGTTTATCAGAAGAAATAAATAAAATAATAAAATTACTATTAAAATACGATTTGCAAACCTCTCAAATTAAAAGAAATGAACAAAAAGAAGAAGATGTTAAATTAAATTTATATAAAGAGAAAAATAGACTTAAAAAAAATTTTTTATTATCAGTGATCACATATATTTTTTCAATTTATATATACACTTCTTTACCTGTATCTATAGTTATTTCTATACTTATTAATTTGTTAACTAGTTTTCGTTTTGCTATGGTATTATTCGAAGTTATATACTTAGAAAATACAATAAACAAAATAAAAAAAAGTAGAAAAGATATGATAATAATTAAAGAAAAAATAAAAGAAAATATAACATCTAAAAAAAATTTATTAAATAATTTATATGATTCGTATGAAAATTATATAAATTATCAAAAAGAACATATGACAACAACAGAATATAAAGAAAAAATAGAACAAGAAAAGCAAGTAAATGAATTACAAAGTATAATTAATGAAATGAATTATCAAAGAATTCAAAAATAACAGTAATTATGCTATAATATAAAAAAAAGGGGACATATATGGAAGAAGTAATATGTGGAATATCTACTAGTGTTGGGAATAATGCAATATCAATTATAAGAATATCTGGCAAAGATACTATATCAATAGTAAATAAAATATTTTCAAAAAACATAAATAATGTAGAAAGTCATACTATAAATTATGGATATATTAAAAATAATAATGAAATAATAGATGAAGTATTACTTATGTTAATGAAAGCTCCAAAAACATACACTACTGAAGATATAATAGAAATAAATTGTCATGGAGGAATATCTACTACTAATAAAGTTTTAGAATTATTATTAGAAAATGGTTGTAGATTAGCAGAACCAGGAGAATTTACAAAAAGAGCTTTTTTAAACGGAAGAATAGACTTAACTAAAGCAGAAGCGGTTAATGATTTATTAAATTCAAAAACAGATAAATCTAGAGACATGGCAATGAATGCTATAAATGGTAGATTATATAATAAAATAAACGATTTAAGAGAAGATATATCTAAAGTTTTAAGTAATATAGAAGTGAATATTGATTACCCAGAATATACTGATGAAATTGAAGTAACAGACTCATTAATAGATAAATACTTAATTGATATAAATAAAAAATTAAAGCAAATTATAATTGATTCAGAAAGCGGACAAATTATTAAAAATGGTATCAAGGTTGCGATAATTGGTCGTCCAAATGTTGGTAAAAGTAGTTTGTTAAATGCATTCTTGGATGAAAATAAAGCAATAGTAACAAATATTCCAGGAACAACAAGAGATATAGTAGAAGGATCTATAAAATTATCAGGAATAGAATTACATTTTATTGATACTGCAGGTATTAGAAATACTGAAGATATAGTAGAAAAAATCGGAGTAGAAAAATCCATTGAAATATCTAAAACTGCAGATTTAGTAATAATAGTATTAAATAACAATGAAAAATTAACTGAAGAAGATAGCAAATTGATTAATAATATAAGCAATTCAAAAAAATTAATATTTGTTAATAAAAACGATCTAGAACAAAAATTAAAAATAGAAGAAGAAGTTATATATGGTAATACAATGAGTTTAAATGGTATAGAAGAGTTGAAAGATAAAATAGTAAAAAAGTTAAAATTCGAAGAAATATTAAGTAAAGATTTAATATTTTTGGGAAATATAAGGCAAATAAACTTAGTTAAAAAAGCTAGTAAGTCTTTGGAAAATGCTATCAATGGAAAAGAAAATAATATGCCAATAGATCTAATTGAAATTGATATAAAAAACGCATGGCAATATTTAGGCGAGTTAACTGGAGAATTTTATGAAGACGAATTAGTGGATAAAATATTTAGTAATTTTTGTTTAGGTAAATAAAAATAAGTGTAAAATAAACAAATAAAAATTGAGTTAATTCTAATAAAATGATAATATACAGATGAGGAGAGAGTTTTATGAATAATGAAAATCAAAATATGAATGTCAATTCAAACAAAAGTGACAAAGATTGGATAGTAACACTATTATTAGCTATTTTTATAGGATCATTAGGAGTTCACCGTTTTTATGCTGGTAAAACAGGAACAGGGATTTTAATGCTTCTTACTGTAGGTGGTTGTGGTATATGGTCATTAATTGACATTATAGTTATTGCAATGGGTAATTTTACTGATGCACAAGGCAGACAAATTAAACAATAGAATAACAAAATGTATAGTTATTAACATATTGCTGTTAATAGCTATTTTTATATTTTTACCAATGATAATTGATAGTGGTATTGAATTATGTGTTTTTAAAAACCTATTTAATACAGAGTGTTGGAATTGTGGAATGACTAGGGCATTTTTAAGTGTTTTGAAATTAGATTTTGCTAGCGCAATAAATTATAATAAAAATGTAATATTTGTTTTTCCATTAATTGTAATATCATACGGTTATTTTTGGTATAAATATGTTTTTAGGAGAGGAATAAAAAAATGAATAACGAAAACAACGAAATAAATAATAACAATCAACAAACAGATTTATCACAAAATAATGTAATGAATAATAATCAACAAGCAGATTTATCACAAAATAATGTAATGAATAATAATCAACAAACAGATTTATCACAAAATAATGCAACAAACAATAATCAGCAAACAAATAATACGACAAATGATAGTAATGATATGCTATTTATAGTTTTAGCATATTTGATGTGGTTAATAGGATTAATTTTATTGAGTGTTAGAAAAGAATTATCTAAAGAAACAAAATTCCAAATGGCTCAAGGAGTAACATTATCTCTTGCGCTTATGGTTGTAAATATTGCTATAACGTTAGTAGGTTTATCTATATTGTCATATGTGTGTTATGTATTTTACATAATAGCTTTAGTAAAAGCATTAACAACTATAAAAACTAATAAAATGTATAAACTGCCAGTAATAGGTGATTTAGCAAATAGTTTATTTAAAGATATGATTAATAAATAATAGAGTAGAGAAATCTACTTTTTTTTGTTATAATACAAAAGAAAGAAGGCATTATTATGATAGATATATTAGTAGTAGGAGGAGGACATGCTGGATGTGAAGCAGCACATATAGCAGCAACATTAGGCAAAAAGACTGTTCTTTTAACCATGAAAAAAAGTAATATTGCCGATATGGCTTGCAATCCATCAATTGGAGGTACATCTAAAGGAGTAATAGTAAGAGAAGTTGATGCATTAGGTGGAATAATGGGAAAAATTGCAGATAAATCTCATTTCCAAATAAAAATGTTAAATGCTTCAAAAGGTCCAGCAGTAAGATGTTTAAGAGCTCAAGCAGATAAAATAATATATCCTAAAAATATGATAAAAAAATTAGAAGAAACAAAAAATTTAGAAATAATAGAAGGTAAAGTAGAAGATTTAATAATAAAAAACAAAGAGGTAACAGGTGTTATTTTAGAAGATGGATCAAAAGTTTACAGTAAAATAGTTATATTGACAACAGGAACTTATACAAAGTCAAATATATTAATAGGATCAAAAAGTACAGAATCCGGACCACATGGAGAAGACAGATCCAATTATTTGTCAGACAATCTTAAAAAGTTAGGAATGGATATTATCAGACTAAAAACAGGTACTCCTCCTAGAATAAAAGCTGATTCAATTAATTTTGATATAATACAAGAAGAAAAAGGTGACGATAAAGAATATACATTTAGTTTTGATGAAGAAGCTAGTTATGACATAAATAAACAAAAAAGTTGTTTTCTAGTATTTACTAACGATGAAACTCATAAAATAATAGAAGATAATTTAGATAAAAGTGCAATGTATGGTGGTCACGTAACTGGAGTAGGACCAAGATATTGCCCTTCAATTGAAGATAAAATTGTTAGATTCAAAGATAAAGAAAGACATCAACTTTTTTTAGAACCAGAAAGTAATTATTTAGATGAGTGGTATTTACAAGGTTTTTCAACAAGTATGCCTGAAGAAGTGCAAGAACTTATGGTTAAAAGTATAATAGGGTTAGAAAAAGCTAAAATCACAAAATATGCTTATGCAATTGAATACGATGCAATAAATCCATTACAAATTAATCCTTCATTAGAAAATAAAATAATAAAAAATTTATATACTGCAGGACAAATAAATGGGACAAGTGGATATGAGGAAGCTGCTGGACAAGGTATAATAGCAGGAATAAACGCATCTTTAAATTTAGATAATAAAAATCCTTTGATATTAAGAAGAGATGAAGCGTATATAGGAGTGCTAATTGATGATTTAGTTACTAAAGGAACTATAGAGCCATACCGCATGTTGACATCAAGAGCCGAATTTAGATTAATTCTTAGACATGATAATGCAGATTTAAGACTTAGAAATTACGGTTACGAAATAGGAACAATAGATAGTAATAGATATCAAAATTTAGTAGACAAGAAAGAAAAAATACAAGAAGTAATAAGCTACTTAAAAGAAAATAATATTAAATTAAGTAATAGAAGTATAACTTTATACGAATATTTAAAAAGACCAGAAGTAAATATACACGATATTGTAGATTCTGTTTATACAAATGAAGTTTTAGAGCAAGTTCAAATCGAAGTGAAGTATGAAGGATATATTAAAAAAGCTTATGAACAAGCAGATAAATTAAAAAAACTAGAAGCAAAAGAAATTCCACAAAATATAGATTATAACAAAATAAATAATTTAGCTTCAGAAGCAAGAGTAAAGTTAAATAAAATAAAGCCTAAAACAATAGCTCAAGCAACAAGAATAAGCGGTGTAAATCCAGCAGATATTTCAGTTCTTGCAGTATATTTAAAGAAAGAATATGGTAAAAATGAATAAAGAAACATTTATAGAATATTTAAAAAAAATAAATATAAATTTATCAAATGAACAATTGAAACTATTAGATAAATATTATCAAACATTAAAAAACTATAATGAACACACAAACTTAACAAGAATTATTGAAGAAAAAGATGTATATTTAAAACATTTTTATGATAGTTTGACTGTTTCTAAAGTCATAGATTTTTCAAATGTAAATAGTTTGCTAGACATTGGATCTGGTGCAGGATTTCCTGGAGTGGTATTAAAAATAGTGTATCCTCATATAAATTTAACTTGTTTAGATTCAAATAATAAAAAAATTAAGTTTATAAAACACTTAAAAAAAGAATTGAATTTAGAAATAAATACAGTAAATGATAGAGCAGAACACTGTGTAAAAAAAATGATAAATAGTTTTGACATAGTAACAGCACGAGCAGTAGCAAATTTAAGAGTGATTACTGAACTAAGTGTACCGTTTATTAAAAATGGTGGTTATTTTATAGCAATGAAAGGCAATTTAACCGAGGAAATTAAAGAAACTAAAAATACTATAGTAAAATTAGATACAAAAATAGAAGAACTTTGTGAATTTAAGCTGCCGATTGAAAACTCTGATAGAACAATATTAAAACTAAAAAAAATAAAAGACAGTAAACTTAGTAATATAAGAACATATGAAAAAATAATAAAAAATTCACTATAAAGAGAAATAAAAATCATTAAAATTACTTGAAAAAAAATATAATATAATGTAAAATAAATATAGAATAGAGGAATAGAAAGTGGATAATAAAAGTGTATTACAAATTCCTATAGAAGATATAGTACCTAACAGATTCCAACCAAGAGTCTCTTTTGATGATGCCTCATTAAAAGAATTGGCAGCGTCAATAAAAGAACATGGTATTATACAACCTTTAGTAGTAAGAAGATTAAATGATAAATATGAGATAATTGCAGGAGAAAGAAGATATAGAGCAGGGAAAATGGTGGGTTTACTATCAATTCCAGCCATAGTTTCTGAATTAACAGATGGACAAAGTGCAGAAGTTGCAATAGTAGAAAATATTCAAAGAAAAGATTTAACAGCAATTGAAGAAGCTAAAAGCTATAAAGCATTACTGGATCAAGGATATATGAATCAGGAAGATTTAGCTAGAAAAATGGGACTATCCCAAAGTGCAGTATCTAACAAATTAAGGTTGTTAAATTTATCAGATGAAGTTCAAGATGCAATATTAAATGAAAAAATATCTGAAAGACACGCCAGGAGCTTATTAAAAATCAAAGAACATGAGAAACAAAATCTACTACTTAACAAAATTATAAATGAAAGGTTAACAGTAAAACAATTGGAAGAGGAAATAAAAAAGATAAATCCCATAGAATCTATTGAAGAAGAAAAAGAAGAATTAGCAGCAGTTAATATATTTAATAGTCCAATAGATTTAACTAAAGTAGAACCAAAAGAAAGTAAATTCTTTAAATTTATGGAAGAAACACCATTAAATATGAATGTAGCAGAAATTAAAACTCCAGAAGAGGAAATAGAATTATTAGATGATGACTTTTTTGCAGCAGAGATAACAGTATCAACAAAAATAAAAGAAGATTTATCAAAATATGAAAATATTGAAATAACAGAATCTGAAGATGATTCAAATACAATTATAACAATAAAAATCCCTAAATAAATTAAGGATTAGCATTTACATAGGAACTTGAGTATGGCTCGGTTCCTTTTACAAAATAAAAAATATTAGAATTACTTTCGCTACTAGGAGAATATCCTGATATAGAATCAAGAAGGACTCCAACAACATTATCTGGCTGAGTATACCATATATCTTCTTTATCTAACATCAATTTTTCCATTGTATCAGCCCATATGTTTTTTTGTGCAGAACTAATTTCAGAATTAGTATTACTATTATCATCGTATCCCATCCATATAGATAAAATATAATTCGGATTATAACCAATATGCCAATTATCAGTATTAGTAGTTCCACTTTTTAAAGCATATTTATGTGTTAATTTATTAGAAATAGAATATCCAGTTGTAGTAGTATAATCAATTATATTTTGACTAGTTGTTAGTGCCATCATTTCATTCAAAATAAAAGTATTGTTAGGATTTAAAACTAAGTTATCAACATATTCAAATTCATATAAAATATTACCTTGTGAATCTTCCACTTTTTCAATTAAGTGCAAGTCTCTTTCATAACCTCCAGATGCAAAAGTTGTATACCCAGTAGTTATATCAAATATATTTAGTTCGCTAGTACCCAGTGCTAAAGATGCTACTTCGTTTAAATTACCAGAAATCCCAGTAGTTCTAGCAATTTCAATTAATTTGTCCACTCCCAAGAACAAATTTGTTTTAACTGCAAATACATTATCAGAAAATGCCAAGGCAGCAGCCATTGTAATGTCCTTGTTAGCATACTTATTATTATAATTATTAGGCGAATATATTTGATCATTAGATAAAGTAAATACTGTATGCTCGCTTTTAAATGTAGATGCCATCGTTAAATTGTTTTCTAAAGCAGCATAATATAAAAAAGGTTTCATAGTAGAACCGATTTGTCTAGAAGAGTCAATAGCTCTATTATATGTACTTTGTGCATAATTAACCCCGCCAGTTAGAGCGATTACTCCGCCAGTATTAGGGTCTGCTATGATACTAGCAACTTGAGAATCATCATTTGGCTTATGTTCTAAAATTGTTTCTTCTAAAATTTTTTGAGCTTCCATATCTAAATTAGTATATACTTTTAATCCTCCACTTTCTATTAACGAATCTGGAATTACTTCTATATTTTCTAGTTCATTTATCACAGCGTCTTGATAATACATAAGCATTTGCATATTACTTTCAGTACTTAATCCATGAACATTAATTTTTTCATCAAATAACTCATCATATTCATCCCATGTTAACATGTTATTGTTAACCATAGTTTCAGCCACAATCTTTGCTCTAGTAATGCTTTTCTCATAACTAGTCACAGGATTATAATCATTAGGTCTATTTGGAATTCCAGCTAAAATTAAAGATTCTTCCAATGTTAACTCATTTGCATTCTTATTAAAATAAAAGTTACTAGCATTTTGAACCCCATAATTACCATGACCATAATATATAGTATTTATATAACCTTCTAATATATCATTTTTATCGTAATGAATTTCTAACTCTAATGCTAAAAAAGCCTCTTCTATTTTACGTTGCCATGTTTTATCAAATTCTAAATACATATTTTTAGCATATTGTTGAGTTATAGTAGATCCTCCTTCAGAAAGGGTGCCTGTTTTCAAATTATTTATTGCCGCTTTTAATATTCTTATATAATCAAAACCTTGATGATTATAAAAGTTTTTATCTTCGACAGAAATAACAGCATTCAAAAATTCTTGACTAACGTTATCTAAGTTAACCCATTGACTAGATTTAGATCCTTGGTATACTAGTTGTTCATCACTGTCGTATATAAATAAGCTACCAGAAGATTTTAAATCAACTTTGGGCGTTAAATAAGCATAAAAATAAAAAGAACAAATAATAATAAATATAGAAAAAAAACAAAAAAAACAAATTTTTCCAAAAGTAAACCACTTACGCATGCTATCACCATTTGTTAGTATATAAATATTTTACATAAATATTACAAAATATAAAAAATGTTACAAAAATATATTGCAATTATCCACTATTATGATATAATGTGTTAGAAAAAAGCGGGGGCGAATTATGGAACAAAAAATAGATTGGCAGCTTTTTAGTGATGGTAAAATGATAATTAGTCAAAAAGATGTAATTGCAAAATACACTTATAAAACTAAATTATCATATGGGGATAATGGAATTTACAATGAATATGATTACAAAAAAAATTTATTTATCCACAAAACCGATGAAATAAATATGGAAATTAACTTTAATAATAAAACATGCAGATTCAATTTTGAAAAAGAAGGTAATTGCATTTTTGATATTAAATGTAATATTAAAATATCAGAAGAATCAATAGAATTAGAATATAGTATAGATGATACTTTAAAAAAACTAATTATTAATATAAAAGATATAAAATTATAACAAAATCATATACTATATAAAAATAAAACAGGAAGGAATAAAAATGAAATTAAAAGATTTAACATTAAATGAATTAGAAAGTATGGGTTATGATGAAATAGCTCAATTAATTTTAGAGGAAACAGGAAAAAAACAAACATTAATAAATATTTTTAAAAAAATATGTAATTTATTAGAAATAGATTTTGAATCGAATGCAGACAACGTTACTCATTTCTTTGAATTACTTTCTACAAACAAAAAGTTTGTTATGTTAGATAATGGTTACTGGGATTTACAAATAAATCACAAAGCAAATATAATTATAGAACACGAAGATGAAGAACATATAGATTCTTTTGAAGTAGATGAAATCGAAGAAGAAACAAAAGATGAAAATATATTCTATGATAATGAAGAAAATGATGATGTTGTAGATGATGAATTTGCAAATTTAGTTGTTGTAGATGAAGAAGAAGAAGCAAACTAGCATCTTCTTTTTAAAATTTGGAGGAGAAATATGATTGAAAGATTAGAAAATATTTTAAAAAGATATAGTGAATTAAAAGAAGAATTATCAAAACCAGAAACTTTGAGTGATTTTAATTTAGTAAAAAAATTATCAAAAGAATACAGTGATTTAGAAGAAGTAGTAAATGTATACGATGAATATAAAAAATGTATAAATAATTTAGAAGAAGCAAAAGAAATGATAAATGATATTGATTTAAAAGAAATAGCAGAATCAGAAATCCAATTATTATCAGAAAAGATACCCTCTCTAGAAAGTAAAATAGAAATATTATTAGTCCCAAAAGATGAAAATGATGGTAAAAATGTTATCATGGAAATTAGAGGAGCAGCAGGCGGAGATGAAGCTAATATATTTGCTGGAGACTTAATAAGGATGTATACATATTATGCAGAAAAACACGGATGGAAAGTAGAAATATTAAATCAACTAGAGGGCACATCAGGTGGATTTTCACAAATAGAGTGCCTTATCAAAGGTGAAGGAGTTTATTCAAAATTAAAATATGAGAGTGGTGCCCACAGAGTACAAAGGGTACCTGCTACAGAAACTCAAGGAAGAGTACATACATCTACAGCAACAGTTCTTGTAATGCCAGAAGTAGAAGACGTTAATATAGATATAAAAGAAGCTGATTTAAAAATAGATGTTTATCGTTCATCAGGAGCAGGAGGACAATCTGTAAATACAACAGATTCAGCAGTTCGTATAACTCATTTACCAACTGGTGCAGTAGTAACTTGTCAAAATGAAAGAAGTCAGTTAAAAAATAAAGATAAAGCTATGAAAATGCTTAAAATAAAATTATATGATTTGGAGTTACAAAAGCAGGAAAATGAACTAGGGAACGCTAGAAAAAACAAAATAGGATCAGGAGACAGATCAGAAAAAATAAGAACATATAATTATCCACAAAACAGAGTTACAGACCACAGAATAAATTTTTCTGCAATGGAATTAGATAGAATTATGAATGGTGGAATAGACGTTGTTATTGAAACCATAATTACTGAAGATATGAGATTAAAATTAGCTGGAGAAAAGTTAGAATCTTAATGACTGAAGTAGAATTAATAAAAAAATATGTTCCTGAAATCAAACAAAAAGAAGCTTTTTTTCTGTTAAAGCAAAAAATTCCAGTTCAATATATAATAGGTACTGTTGATTTTTGTGGATACGAATTAAAAGTTAATAAAAATGTATTAATTCCCCGTTTTGAAACAGAAACATTAGTTGAAAAAACAATAGAAAAAGTAAAAAAACATTTGGGTCCAAATTTGAATATCGCAGATTTAGGTACTGGTTCTGGAGCTATAGCAATAACTCTTAATAAAATTTTAAATGCAAAAGTAGATGCGTATGACATATCATTAGAAGCATTAAAAGTTGCAAAAGAAAACGCTAAAAAAAATAATGCAGAAATCAATTATATAAATCATGATATAAGAAAAGAAATAAATGGTTTATATGACGTAATAATCTCAAATCCTCCTTATATTGACAAAGAAGAAGTTATAGAAGAAAAAGTTTATCAAAATGAACCACACTTAGCTTTATTTGCCGAAAATGAAGGATTAGAATTTTATGAAAAAATACTTGGATATGCCAAGAATGTTATTAAACCCAAATCTATACTAGCTTTTGAAATAGGGTATTTGCAAGGCGAAAGAATTAAAATATTAGCAAAAGAAAAATTTCCTGAAGCAAATATAACAATAGAAAAAGATTTAACAGAAAAAGACAGATATATATTTATTATAAATGAATAAATACTATTAATATTTATCATAATTATTATGAAAGAGGAATAATATGAAAAAGTTAATAGTATTTTTATTTTGTGTGTCAATGCTATATATGTTGTCTAATTTTAATGCAGAAGAAATTGTAATACCAACAGATTCAATAAGATTAAGGATAATTGCAAATAGTAACAAAACATCAGATCAATTAATAAAATTAAATGTAAAAGAAAAAATAGATAATATTATTTATAATTATGAAAAAAACACTACAAATATAAATGAAGCTAGAAATGAAATAAAAGAAATAATCCCTGAAATAGATAGTATATTAACAAACTTTAATTTAAATTACACAATAAATTATGGTCAAAATCTATTTCCTGAAAAAACATATAAGGGTGTAAAATATAATGAGGGGATGTATGAATCATTAGTAATTACTATTGGGGAAGGAATAGGAGAAAACTGGTGGTGTGTTTTATTTCCCCCGTTATGTTTAATAGATGAGAATATAAATGACAAAGAGTATTCTTTCTTTGTAGCAGACATAATAAATAAATATATATAATATAATTGAATATGAATACATTAATTACTTCTATATTACTAGGTATATCATTATCAATGGATGCCTTTTCTTTATCAATATTTTTAGGGACAATAATTTCAAAAAAAAATTGTAAAGTGCTAATTATATCAATAGGTATTATGCATTTAATTATGCCTTTACTTGGAGCTGTATTAGGAGTTAAAATCAACAATTATTTAAATATCAATGAAAGTTTAGTATTAGGCATAATTTTAATAATTTTAAGTATACAAATAATTGTCAGTATATTTTCAAAAGAAACTAAAAAAGACTTGAATGCACTGTCAATATTAGTTATAGCAACAAGTGTTTCTATAGATAGTTTTTCAGTTGGATTTGGTTTAATATTCGAAAAAGTAAATATATTAATGTCAGCAATAGTATTCTCTTTATGTAGTATGACATTTACATTAATAGGACTATTAATAGGAAAGTATTATGAAAAAAAGTTAGGTATTTACTCAAAAATAGTAGGAGCTACTTTACTATTAGGGTATGGAATATACACTATATGTTATTGACATTTTATCAACAATTTATTATATTAGTTATGTATTAAATTTAAATGAAATAATATAAATATATTAAAGGAGAAGTTGATATGAAAAAAATAGTAATAGAGGGTCAAAATAAATTGACAGGAAAAATCAAAATAGGAGGAGCAAAAAATAGTGTAGTAGCACTAATACCAGCAGCTATTTTATCCGATGAAATTGTAACAATTAATAATGTTCCTAACATATCTGATGTAAATCCATTAATAAAATTATTGAAAAATTTGAATGCAAAAATAAATCAAGAAGAAAATAATTATACTATAGACTCGAGATTCATGGAAAATAAAGAATTGTCTGAAAATTTATGCAATCAACTTAGAGCCTCTTATTATTTTATGGGAGCACTTCTTTCAAAATATAATAGAGCAGAAGTTTATGTTCCTGGAGGTTGTGTAATAGGAGCTAGACCTATAGATTTACATTTAAAAGGTTTTGAAAAACTAGGAGCAAAGATAAACTGGGATCAAAATAAAATCATTATAACAGCAGACAAACTAGAGGGAGCTAATATTGAATTACCCTTCGCATCAGTTGGAGCAACTATAAATATAATGTTTGCTGCAGTTAAAGCAAACGGAGTAACAACTATTCAAAATGCAGCAAAAGAACCAGAAATAAATAATGTTGCTGACTTTTTAAATAAAATGGGTGCAAAAATTAATGGAGCTGGAACTAATATAATAACAATAGAAGGTGTAGAAAAACTAAAAAGTGCTCAAATATCTGTTTTGCCAGATAGGATAGAGGCTGGAACATACATTATAATAGGCGCACTTTTAGGAAATAACTTAAAAATAGAAGGAATAGTGCCAAGTCATTTAGAATCATTGTTATCAAAATTAAAAGAAATGGGTGTAGATTATAATATAGAAGATAATTGTATTATAATAAGCAAATCTGATAATTTAAAAGAAATAAACGTTAAATCTTTGATATATCCAGGATTTCCAACTGATTTAGGACAACCAATGCAAATTTTATTAACACAAGCTAAAGGAATATCGTTATTTGAGGAAACAATTTTTGAAAATAGAATGTCCCATACAAAATATTTAAATGAAATGGGAGCTAACATAGTAGTAGATGGACAAACTGCGAAAATAATAGGACCTACTCCGTTATTTGGACAATTAATAAAAGCAGATGACTTAAGAGGTGGTGCAGCTTTAGTTTTAGCAGGGTTAATCGCAAAAGGAACAACAACTATCACAAATATAGATTACATATTAAGAGGATATGAAAATATTATTCATAAATTAACTGACGTAGGTGCTAATATAAGAATCGAAGAAATATAATATAGAGAAATCTATATTTTTTTTTGAAAGGAAACAAATGGAAAAAAAAGTTGCATTTATACTAATAATAGGAATAATAGTATCTATATTTATATATAATTTGTTTTTAAACAAGGAAATAGATTATTTAGCTTTAGGAGACAGTTTAGCAAAAGCAAATACTGTACAAAATACAAAAGGATATAGTTTTAACGATTATTATATAGAAAATTCTAATAATATAAAGTCATATAATAAAGATTATGTTATTAACAATTTATCAACAAGAGATTTATACGACATAATAAATAACAATGGGAGATATGAAAAAGAAGATAATACAATAAAATATTTGATAAAAGAAGCAGAAATTATAACTATTTCAATAGGTTATGATGAAATTAATAACAAACAAAATATAAAATTATACTTATATTATTTAGATAAAGTAGTAAATGAAATCAAAAAACTTAATAACAACGATATATATTTACTGGGCTTACATATGTATAATGACAAAATTTCAGATATAAATAAAGAAATAAGTAATATTTGCAAAAAATATAATATTAATTATATAGACACAGAAAAAATGTATATTGATGAAAACGTATATAAAGGCAGTACAATATTAAATTTAAAAGCGCATCAAAAAATAGGGGAAATGCTATTAAATATGTAAATTTAAGCAAAAATTATAAAATATAGTTGAAAGAAGTAAAAAATATGATATAATACATACGACAAAGAAAATCTATGCTTAAAAATAAGCATGGCGAAGGGAGCGATATAATGAAAGCTAATATACATCCAGATGTAAAAGAATCAGTAGTAACATGTGCTTGTGGTACAACGTTTAATACTAAATCAACAAAAGAAAGTATTAATGTTGAAGTATGTAGTAAATGTCATCCAGCATACGAAGGTAATAAAAAAGTTGCATCTAAAAAAACTGGTAATATAGAAAAATTCAACCGTAAATACGGATTAAACGAAAAATAAAAATGTAAAGTTTTTATTTTTTTTTTGATTATATAAAAAAATAAAGTATAATATTATTAGGAGAAGATAAAATGAAAATATATGTAGCAGCAGACCACTTGGGTGTAGAAATGAAAAAAGAAATAATTGAATATTTATCGGCAAACGATATAAAGGCTTTGGAAATACAACTAGAAAATAATCCTCTTGATGATTACACTGATTTCGCATTTGATTTAGGAAATAAAGTAATACAAGAAAATGCTTTAGGTATTTTAATATGCGGAAACGGAATAGGAATGAGTATTGCAGCAAATAAAGTGACTGGAATTAGATGTGCTAGAGTATTAAGTGTGGATGATGCATTTAAATGTAAAAATCACAACGGAGCAAATGTAATAGCTCTTAGTTCCGAATTAAATATAGATTTAACCAAAGAAATAGTAGACACGTTTATTGTTACAAAAAATCCTAGTGAACCGAGATATTTAAAACGTATAGACAAAATAATAAAATATGAAAATGAGGTATAATAATGAATTATGAAATGCTGTTGTATGCTATTTTTATTATGGTAAGTGGTATAGCATTATCAGGAATTAATTTTGAAAAAATAATTAAAAAAAACAAAATAATAGAAGTAAGAATATTGATCGTTATATTAAGTTTAATATCAGGTTATTTATTAACAAATTTTGTAATAGATTTTTTAAAGTTATAATATATTTTTATAGAGGAAAATATGAATAAAAAAAATATTCTGTTAATTATTTTTTCAATAATATTAACATTAATTTATTTTGGTTTACCTGAAAACAAAGTAGAAAAAATAAAGCAAGAAGAAAATATATCAATAAAAGAGGAAATAATTGTAAAAGTTTTAAATGAAAACGATATTATAGAAGAAGTAGAATTAGAAGAATATATAATAGGAGTAGTAGCAGCAGAAATGCCTGCTTCTTTTAATGAGGAAGCTTTAAAAGCACAAGCAGTAGCTTCTAGGACATATGCTATGTACAAAATATTAGAAAATGCAAGAGATTATCATGTAACAACTGATGTTACTACTCAGTCATATATTACTAAAGATCAAATGTATGAAAAATGGGAGCAAGAATATGAGTATTATTATAACAAAATAAAACAAGCTGTTTTAGATACAGAAAACTTAGTTTTAAAATACGCAGAAGAAATAATATGTTCATTTTATTTTTCTATGAGTAATGGATATACAGAAAATTCAATTAGTGTATTCAATCAAAATCTAGAATATATAACATCAGTGGAATCCATCTGGGACAAAAGCATTAATAATTTCGAATTTTCTAAAAACATTTCTAAAAACATTTTTTGTGAAAAACTAGAAATTAATTGCAATTTGATAACTATTGATAGTGTTATAAGGAACCAATCCAATAGAGTAGAAGAAATTATTATTAATAATAAGAAATACTCAGGAACAGAAATTAGAAGTAAATTAGATTTAAGATCAACAGATTTTGAAATTATAATTGGAGAAGAAATAAATATAACTACAAGAGGTTATGGACATGGAGTTGGGATGAGTCAATATGGAGCGAATGAATTAGCAAAATTAAATAATAGTTATGAAGAAATATTGAATTACTATTATAAAGATATAAAAATATTACCTATTTAATGTATAAATAAATAATATAGCGCCATACTTTAATTAGGATGGTGAATATGAAAAAAAGAAAATTAAAAAGCTTTGTTATACCAACAATATATGTTATGACATTATCAGTTATATTTATATCAATGGTTTTTTTAGGAAGTGCCTTAACTCCTGTGAAAGAAGATAATTCAAATGATTTAGATTATTCAGTAGATTCGCTTTTACAAGATGAAATACCTGTTGTCTCAGAAGTAAAAAAAGAAATTTTTAAACCTTTTAACAGTGAATCAGTGGAAGTTAATAAGAATTATTATTCTAAAGAAGATGATATAGATAATCAACAAAATTCATTAATATATTATCAAAATACATACCTTCAAAATACAGGAATATTATATTCGAGTACAGAAGTATTCGATATAATAAATGTTTTTGATGGAACAGTTAAAAATATAACAAACGATGAAATAATGGGAATAGTTGTAGAAATAGTGCATTCAAATAATTTAACAAGTTTTTATTACAGTTTGAGTGAAGTTAATGTAAATGTAGATGATGTAGTGTCTGGAAGTCAAATAATAGGTAAAAGTGGCAATAACAAAATAGAAAATAACACTGGAAGTTCTTTATTATATGAAATATATTATCAAGGA
>CAYJNH010000022.1:0-17454 GCA_964371705.1 uncultured Muribaculaceae bacterium | reverse complement strand
GCATATCATAGTATGATATAATATTTGGTTTATTTTGTCAATGATAATTAATTATATCATAATCCGAATTTAAAATATAAGTATAACACAAGTATTTTATCAGCATTTTATTTGTGAATGCAAGAGAAAGCACTATAGGATAAGTAGGTAGTCAAAATTTGATATGCTGTAAACAAAGAGTAGATTGATAATTTGAAATTAAAACTGAGGCTAAGATGTAGGTGAAGGAAATTAAAAATACTTGATGATTACCAAATTTTACTAATTGTTACTAATGTTTACAAAGTAAGACAAAAATCGACAAATATATTAAAGTAAAATATTATTAGAACTAAATAGAAAGGAGGGATTTACATGACAAGGAAGACTCGGTCAGATTGTACAGTAGGGACTTTTGAGAAAAAACATGGACTACCATCAGGTACAATTAGAAATGAAAATGGTAGAGATACAAGATCTGACAAGCAAATCGGAACTATTCGTAAAGAAGCAGAACAAAAGAATAGTAAATAACTTAAATGCTCTATCTTAATATATGATAGAGCATTTAAGTTATTTACTATTTAAAACAAATTAAGTTGCTTGCGCGGTAATTTTTTGCACTTACAAAATAATACGGATAACTAATAAAAAAATAAATTAATTTATTAACGGCTCAAGTATGTGAAAATGATTGATAATTGTTTACTTGGATGTAATAATATGCTACAATTATATGTAACTGTATGCTTGAATTGGAGTGTGAAAAATAAAGAATACAGACTTGCAAATAAAAAAGAAAATAATATAAAAATTTTTAATATTGTATTTCTTGAAAGAGTTTATCTAAAGCAAGAGTTGAAGCCTATTTTAGATAATTTTTATATTTGATAAATAGATAGTATAATGAAGTGAATTGAATGGAGATGAGATAGTTATGTGGTGCACAAAGTGCAATAGGGAAACAGTAGATGAAATCTGTGAAATTTGCGAAACTGAAACGGTTGAGGATATTCCAGTTATGGTCCATTGGTGTGAAAATTGCAAAACACCAATAATAATAACAGCGAATCAGCCAGATAAAAATATATGTCCATTATGCAATGAGAAGACAAGATACTTAGCAATGGATATACGACCAGTTTTTCCGGAAGAAAGATTGCTTGTAGAAGTGTTATTAGAGCAACCATTTGCATTTAAAGATAAATCGGTATGGTCAGCTGACAATAGATATTATATTGACGGAGAAACAAAATCGATTTCAATGAAAAGTAAAATCAAACTTATTGACAAGGAGTTTATTGATAAATTAGCTAAGTTACAACTTAAAAATAGTTATGAAGGATTTAATAAGCACATAGGAACGTTCTTAAGTGCTAATAAAAATAGATTAAATTACTTAATATATGAAGCAAGTAATTTTGTAAAAAAAACAGCCGAACAATATCCAGAAGAAAATATTGTTATATCATTTTCAGGAGGTAAAGATTCTACAGTTACTGCAGATATAGTAATTAAAGCACTTGGGAATCCAAGTTTAGTTCATATTTTTGGAGACACAACATTAGAGTTTCCAACAACCATGGAATATGCAAAAAAATATAGGGATGATAATCCGCAAGCTATTTTTAAAACAGCCAAAAATAAAGAGCAAAACTTCTATGAAGTTTGTAAAGATATAGGACCACCAGCTCGTATGATGAGATGGTGTTGTTCGATGTTTAAAACTGGTCCGATTACCAGGGTTTTAAACGGATTATATAGAAATATAAACATACTTACGTTTTATGGGATTAGAAAAAATGAGTCTGTAAGTAGAAGTAAATATAATAGAGTTGAAGATAATGCTGAAGCGATTAAGATAAATAAACAAAAAGTAGCATCTCCGATATTTTTGTGGAAAGATATTGATATTTGGCTGTATATATTAGGTGAGGACATAGATTTTAATAATGCATATAGATTAGGATTTGATAGAGTTGGATGCTGGTGCTGTCCTAATAATAGTGAACGTGCTAACTTGTTATCAAAATTATATATGCCTGAAAGATATAATGAGTGGAGAGATTTCCTTATAGGATTTGCAAAGAAAATTGGTAAACCAGATGCAGAAGTATATGTTGATACTGGGAAATGGAAGGCAAGACAAGGCGGCAATGGTCTTGAAGTTGCAAGTGATGTGAAGATTAGATTTACTAATTGTACAGCTGAAGATAATGCAAAGATATATAAATTAAATCAACCGGTTGATGAAAAGTTTTTGGGATTAATGATTCCTTTTGGAAAAGTATCTAAAGAAATGGGGAGAAAATTAATTAAAGAAACGATTATTTTAGATATTCGTACGAATGTGCCTATAATATCTATTCAACCTATTACTCAAGAAGGATATGAGTATGCAGTTAAAATAAAAACTATGAATATTGCAAAGCATGATGATATGCAAAGAAAGTTAGCGTATCAAGTAAGGAAGTTTAATGCTTGTAGAAATTGTTTGAAGTGTGAATCGTTATGTAAATTTGGAGCAATAAGCATTATAGGTGATGATTATATTATAAATGATGATAAGTGTACGCGTTGTAAAATGTGTGTTACAGCAAAATATCTTGATGGTGGTTGTCTGATGGATAAGTACCTAAAAACTAAGGAGTAAAATTATGAAATTTAGAGGGCATGAGACCTTTTTTATAAGAAAAGGTTGGCTTTATAAAGGTTTGAAAAACGTAGTACGAAATAATGCAGTTTTTATTGGAGATACAGAGAATCCAATGGATGTTTTGGGGATAGGTTCTAACATGGTTAAAGCTTTACGTTACTGGCTTAAAGCTGTAGATTTAACTGAAGAGCCGACTAAAGGTAGAAGAGTTCAGAGTTTAACAGTATTCGGTGACATCGTATATGAAAATGATAGATACATGGAAGAATTAGGGACATTATGGCTGCTACATTATAAATTGGCTAAAAATGTCAAAGAAGCAACTGCTTGGTATTTCTTTTTTAATGAATTTAAATTAAATGAATTTACAAGAGATGATTTTATTCTGCAATTAACAAATTATATTAGAATGAACGATTCGGATATTTCACCACGCTCACTTGAAGATGACTTTAATTGCATTATAAATACCTATGTTCCAAGAGCAAGGATAAATGCAGCAAAGGTTTTGCCAGAGAACAATATGGAATGTCCGATAGGCGAATTAGGTCTTGTTGATGTTATTAGCAAAAGCAATAGGGTTTACAAAAAGTGTACTCCAAATAAGAATGCATTACATCCATTAATTGCATTATCTATTATTTTGGATCAAGCCGAGGGACAAAGAGAAATAAAAATTTCGAGCATACAAAATGATAAAAATAATATAGGAAAAATTTGCAATTTAGATGTAATATCCCTCGTGTCTTTACTGTCTAAAATTGAACATTTAGGACATATAAAAGTTGTAAGAACAGCAGGGTTAGACGTTGTTAGAATTATTACCGACATGAGTTTTACAGAGTGTGTTAATGAATATTATGCAGCAATAAATAATTAATAGTTCGTAGGAGATGAAAAATGATTAACGGAAAAATTACAGTTGCTAAAGGCTTTCAAACATCAGTAAATATAGCCTTTGATATACACAATGATGAAAAAATAAAGAATTTCATACCTACAATGTCAGCCATTGAAATATTTGAAGATATTTTATATAGTGTGTCATCAACAAATTCTCATAGAGCGAGATTATTAGTTGGAGCTTATGGTAGAGGGAAATCGCATATAGTTTTAGTTATGTTATCTCTTTTGTTAAAAAAAGATAACGAGTTATTTAAAAGATTATTGAAGAGAATTAAAAGTTTAAATCCAACACTTCATGAATATGTATTATCATATTTGAATAGTGAAAAAAAATTATTGCCTATAATTGTAAGTGGTAATAGTTCAAGCCTTACACAATCATTTTTAAACGCATTGCAACAAACATTGAAAAATGAAGAATTAGATGATTTAATGCCAAATACTAATTTTATTGCAGCGGTAAAGACTATTGAAAAATGGAAAGAAGAATATCCAGAGACCTTTGAAAAATTTTCATTACTTCTAAATGAATCAGCAGATGAGTTTATATTATCATTGAAAGAATTTGATGTTGTAGCATATAATAAGTTTCAAATACTTTATCCTAAACTTACATCAGGTAGTGAATTTAATCCATTTGTTGGATTTGATGTAATTGAGATATATGAAGAAGTAGTTAGTAAACTTAGAGATAAAGGGTATAATGGTATTTACATAGTATATGATGAATTTAGTAAGTATTTAGAAGCAAGTATTGCTCATGCAAGTGTCAGCGATACAAAATTACTTCAAGATTTCGCAGAAAAATGTGATAGAAGTGGCAACAAGCAAATGCACTTAATGTTAATATCACATAAAGATATTTCTAATTACATTGATAATAATCTTCCTAAAGAGAAGGTTGATGGATGGAGAGGTGTATCTGGAAGATTTCTTCAAATGGACTTGCATAATAATTTTTCTCAAATGTATGAAATTATATCACAAGTAATAAAAAAGGACCCGGTAGGTGTTTGGAATAAGTATTTCAAGGAAAATGAGGATAAATTTTTAGAGATAGAACAAAGATTTGTAGATGCAGGATTATTAGAGCAAGATATATCACGATTAGCCGTTAGAGAATGTTATCCTATGCATCCAGTATCTACATTTATTCTGCCAAGGCTTTCAGAAAAAGTAGCTCAAAATGAAAGAACATTATTTACATTTTTGTCATCAACACAAAAACATACATTGAGCTCTTTTATAAGAAAAAACTTAAATAAAGAAGATGAATTTCTTACACCTGATTATTTATATGACTATTTTGAGCCACTATTTAAAAAAGAGCATTATAGTAGCGAAATTTATAAAATATATAAGCTTACAGCAAAAGTTACGCAGAAGATTGAAAATAATGATCTTGGCGTTAAGATATTAAAAACTATTGCATTAATGTATATTATAG
Source organism: uncultured Muribaculaceae bacterium (assembly GCA_964371705.1). Classification (GTDB taxonomy): domain Bacteria; phylum Bacillota_I; class Bacilli_A; order RF39; family UBA660; genus CAKOSP01. The sequence goes on along the minus strand of CAYJNH010000022.1, from coordinate 12,466 downwards.
AACAATTTGAAAAAATGCCACCTACATTTGATAGCATTGTTAATGCATTTAGAGATAGTGTTTTAGATATTTCTGAAATTAGTAGTACATTAGAGAAATTAATAGACGATGATTGCATTATTTATCTGAAACAAAGTAATGGATACCTTAAAATTAAGGAAACATCGGGTGTGGATATCCATAAGAAGATTTTTGATATTATTGAAAAAAGCAAGAATACTATTAGCGCTAAAAATCTGCTGAATGATGAAAATATTGAAAATTATATGTATCCAGTTGCTTATAACGATGAAATGGAAATAATAAGATATTTTGATTTTAAATTCATTGATGGTATAGAGTTGCTTGATACAATAGACTGGAATAAAAAACTAAATGAATATGACTCAGTTGGAACTGTTTTTGCAGTTATGCCAAGCGATACTGTAGAGTTAAATGAAGTTAGAAATAAAATTATGAATGGATTTCATAATAGTGAGAGGATAATGTTCATTTTGCCAAATGAATATAACTCAATCGAAGAAACTTGTTTGAAATATTATGCAGTGAAGCAAATCAAAGAATCTGCAACAGAAGATGAGTTATTATCAGATGAGTGTGATATATATTTAGAGGATTTAGGCGAAGTGGTTTACTCATTTATTAACTCTTACAGTAAACCAGAAAATAAAAAATCAGAATATTATTATAGAGGTGAGCAGGTAAACATAAAACGTAAAGCACAGATCTCAGCACAACTTTCTGAAATTTGTTATGCTATGTATACTAATACTCCAGTAATTAATAATGAATCTATAAATAAAAATATACTCCCGAGTGTTGCAGTTAAAAGTAGAAATAAAGTAGTTGCTGCTTTACTTGAAAATGAAACATTAGAAAACTTAGGACTTTCAGGATCAGGACAAGAAGTTTCATTTATGCGTAGCACGTTGATACAAACAGGAGTTTTAAAGTCTGATAAAGGACTGGCTGTTTTAGATATAAATACGTGTGATATGTTAATGTCAAACATGCTAAATAATATAGTAAGATTCATAATACATTCAACACAAGAGGGCCGAAGTTTTAAAGAACTATATGATATGTTAACACTTCCTGAATATGGATATGGCATTAAAAAAGGTGTGATTCCAATATACATAGCTGTTGCTATGAATACTATGAGAGACTATATAGTAATAAAATCGAAAACTGACGAAGTGAAATTGAGTGTAGATTTACTAAATTCCATTAATGAAAAACCAGAAAACTATATTGTTTCTATAGAAGATTGGAATGAAGAAAAAGCTCAATATATACAACAATTAGAAGAGATATTTGCTGATTATGTAATTGAGAAAGAAAAAGTTCATAACAGTTTTGATTACATAATATCAGCGATGAATCGTTGGTATATAGGTCTACCACGATACAGTAAAGAACTGAAACAAATATATTCAAATAATGATTCGCGTCAAAGAAATATAAAAGCTCATTTGAAGTTTTTATCGATTATTAAAACATTAAATATTAATCCAAGCGAATTTTTGTTCCAAAAAGTATTATCAATTTATGGATATAGCGAATTTAATATCTGTATTGCTAAGAATATTCAAGAAAGCAAGAAGGTGTTTGATAATGCAAAAGCTATGCTTATTGATGCTTTAGTGTTGGACATAAAGAATATGTTTGAAGCAAATGGAAGTGAAAGTTTAAATTCTGTTATTACGGATTGGTACGAAACTTTAAATGACACAACAAAAAATCATTTGTATTCAAATAATGAAGAAAGAATCCTAAAAGTTATATCGGAAATAACAAATGACGAAAGAGCATTTGTTGAAAAAATAGCAAGAGCTATTATTGGTTTAAGAGTAGATGATTGGAACTCAGAAACACCTGAGAAATTCTTAATAGGTTTATCAAATGCAAAAGATGAAATTGTAAATTTCAATAATAAAAATCAAGAAAATCAAGAAACTACTGATATGTACACTTTAGTTTTTACAAATAATAGTGGTGAAAAGGTTGAAAAAACATTTGAAAAAACTGAATACACAGCAAGAGCAAAACTGTTACTGAATTCGATTACAAACGAAATCGAAGAAATGGGGCGCTCTATAACGGAACAAGAAAAAAGACAAGTGTTGATGGAAATACTTGAAAAGATGTGTTAATGGAGGTTAGTATGCCATATTTTGATAACGCTGCGACTACATTCCCAAAACCTGAAGATGTTTACAAATTTACCGATGAATTTTATAGAAACTATGGGGTTAATGTAGGTAGAGGGCAGCATAAACAAGCAGCAGTTGCGAGCAGTTTAGTAGGTGATACAAGGAAGAGATTACTGGAGCTTTTTCATGCGCCGGCTAAAAAAATTGTTTTTACACACTCAGCAACTGAAGCGATAAATATTATACTTCAAGGGATTGAAATTAAAGATAACTATAATATTTACATATCACCATTTGAGCATAATGCTGTAACGAGAGTTTTACATCACTTAAAAAGTAAGTATAAATTAAATGTTATTGAACTTTTGGTTGATACGAGTGATATGAGTTATGACTTAGAAGGTATAAAGTATCAATTTGCTGAGAAAGCACCGAATGTTGTGATCATGAGTCACGCGAGCAATGTTTGTGGATTAATTGCGCCAATTAATGAGATATGCACATTAGCGAAAAATTATAATGCAATAACTTTAATTGATATGGCACAAACGGCTGGGCTTGTTGATGTTGATTTAAGTCAAACAATTTATGATTTTGCTGTTTTTGCAGGACATAAAACATTGTATTCCACATTTGGTATAGCAGGTTTTTTATGTAATGATATTAAGCTGGAACCATTAATGTTCGGGGGAACAGGTGTTGATTCTGCTAACCAAAACCTACCAGACACAATTCCAGAAAAGTATGAGGTTGGGAGTCCGAACATAATGGCTATTGCAGGACTTAATGCTTCTCTAAAATGGATTGAAAAAATAGGTCTGAATAATATATTTGAAAAAGAACGATTAAATCATATGAAATTAGTAGAAATATTATCAAAGTTTGATAATATTTCTATAGTAGGTGAAAATATTGAAAATAGCATAGGTGTTGTTTCTTGTGTGTTTGATGGATATAGTAGTGATAATATAGGTCAAGTTTTGAGCGAGTATGATATAGCAGTGAGGACAGGACTGCATTGCGCTCCAATTGCTCATAAAAAAATAGGTACTTTCCCGGCAGGCACAGTAAGATTTAGTGTTAGCTTTTTTAATACAGATGATGATTTTGCCATATTAGAAGAAGCCTTAAACTATATAGAAGAAAACTCTTAATTAGATTAAATTGGAGGAAGTATGAGTTTAAAAGATATTCAAATTAAGCACGAGTATAGGTCGGTGAAAGACAATATGGCTGCTGAGTTCTATATACCATTATTAGAAGAAGCTGTAGACTACAAAAGAGCAGTTGGTTTCTTTTCTTCAACTGCATTGGTAGAAATATCTAAGGGAATTTCTCAGTTAATTAAAAATGGCGGAAAAATGCAATTAATATGTTCACCGTACTTATCGGATGAAGATGTTGAAGCTATGAGAGAAGGATATAAGAAAAAGAGTGAAATAATAGAAAACTCACTTTTCAATGAACTTGAAGATGCACGCGATTGGATAGAAGAATCAAGGCTTAACTTAGTGGCTAATTTGATCTCAGATGGGCTATTAGATATTAGAATAGCATTAACTGAGAAACATGGTGAATTAGGTATGTATCATGAAAAAATGGGTGTTATTACAGATAAAGATAATAATAAAGTTGCATTCTCAGGTTCTATGAATGAGTCATATACAGCTATGAATATCAATTATGAAGCGATTGATGTCTTTAAATCTTGGAGAGATATTGATGACAGGGTAGCTACAAAAGAACAAGTTTTCAATAATATTTGGACAGGATCTGAGGATGGCATTAAAACTATAGAACTGCCGGAATTAACCGATGAAATTGTAAAAAGATATAAAAATAGTATGCCGGATTTTGATATTGATAAAAAGGAAGCAGTTGCAAGAATGAAGATGTTTCCTGAAAAGGAATTATGGATAAAGAAACCGGATTTCATAAAGTTTTTCAATTATCAAGAAATGGCGATGGAAAGATGGAAAGAGCAAAAATTTAAAGGCATTTTTGATATGGCAACAGGAACTGGTAAAACATATACCGCATTAGGAGCTCTTGAGGTTCTATGTCAAGAAATGAATTCTAATTTAGGAGTTTTTATTGTTTGTCCATACCAACATTTGGTGGAACAGTGGGTTGAAGATATAAAGCTCTATGGTATTGAGCCACTAATTTGCTACTCAGGGTATGATTGGAAGAAAAAATACAGGTCGATTTTAAGTGATTTTAGATTAGGAATAATAAAAAACTTCTGTGTAATAACCACAAATACAACTTTCGCAATGGAATATATGCAAAAAGAAATAGATAAGTTAAAAGGAAATGTTTGTTTAGTGGTTGACGAAGCCCATAATTTCGGGGCAAAAAAACAATTAGAATGCATGAAAGAAGTTTTTAAATATAGATTAGCTTTATCTGCGACATTAAAAAGACATAATGACGAGATAGGCACATTGGCTTTAGAAACTTATTTTGGGGAAAAGTGTATAGAGTATACACTTCAGCAGGCTATAGAAGAAAATAAGTTAACACCATATTACTATTATCCGATACCTATAACATTAGAAGAAGATGAGTTAGAAGAGTATGAAGCATTAACAGAAAAGATAAGAAAAATGATGTTAAACTCAAAAAATAAAGATGATTTACCAAAGTCTGTAGAGGTGTTGTTAATACAAAGAGCTAGGATTATAGCAGGGGCTCGTAACAAACTTTCAGCATTGTATAACATTATAGAAAGTGGCGGATACAAAGATGATAATCAAATGCTTGTTTATTGTGGTGCAACAACAGTTGAGTCCATGGGATATGAAGAAGGTAATGCAGATAATACTGAAAAGAGGCAAATTGAAGTAGTAATGGATATGTTAGGTAATAAATTAGGTATGCGAGTTACAAAATTCACATCAGAAGAAAATGCGCAAGAAAGAGAGTTAATCAAAAAAAGTTTTTCTGAAGGAAGTATGTTGCAAGCAGTAATAGCAATTAGATGCCTTGACGAGGGAGTTAATATTCCAGGGATAAAAACAGCGTTTATATTAGCAAGCAGTACAAATCCTAAAGAATATATCCAAAGGAGAGGTAGGGTGCTAAGAAAGGCTAAAAATAAACCATTTGCAAAAATTTATGATTTCATAACACTGCCAAGAAAGTTAGAAGATGTTGAAATTAACGGTCAAAAATTTAAAAGTGAATTGTCTTTGATTAAAAGAGAGTTTGAAAGAGTTAAAGATTTCGCACAATTAGCAGAAAACACATTCGAATCGACAGAATTACAATATGCCATATCAGATGCATATGGTCTTGATTATATTAAGGGTGAAGAGTATGAATACTAATAATGATTTTAAGGTAGATATTAAAAAATTAAATGAGCTAAAGCATAGAATTTATCGTATCGAAAGAGAAAACCATAAAACACAAAATTATACAAGTACACAAATGGTTGAGAGAATAAGAAAAATTATTGAGATGGAGGTTGATAAAGATGATAATTAAAAGTATAAAAATGAGTAATTTTCGTCAATATAAAGGTGAGCATCCAGTAATTGAATTCTCAACAGATAGAGAAAAAAATGTGACAGTAGTATTAGGGGTTAATACAAGTGGTAAAACAACATTAATTCAAGCATTTAGATGGTGTTTGTATGAGCCGAAAGATAATCAAGGCGGTTTTAAAACAAACGAATTAGTAAATGTAGAAGTAAGTGCACATTTGAGTGTAGGATCTGGTGTAGTAGTTGCGGTTGAAATAGTTTTGATTCATGAGGGAAAAGAATATATAATTAAAAGAACTCAAAAATTTACTAAGCAGGAAAATGGAAGATTACGAGCTGAAAAGTCATTATTAGGCATGCAGTATAAAGAGGATAATGGAAATCAGCAACCTATACCAACTCATGAGTGTGAAAAGGTGATTAATAAAATATTACCGTTTGCACTGTCAAGTTACTTCTTTTTTGATGGAGAAAGAATATCTGAAATTAATAATAGAGGTGATGTAGTTTCAGCAGTACAAGGCTTAATGGGATTAGATGTAGTTGCGGTAGCTAAAGATAGGTTAGATCCTAAAAAAGGTGGTTCAGTAATATCGAAATTTGAAAAAGAATTAGATTATGATAGTAATAATTTAAATAAAAGTCTACACGATAAGATTGAAGAAGCAAAAATTCAATTAGAAAATAACGAGTCTCGTAAAGACAATATTAAGCTTGAAATCGAAAGACATGAATTAAAATTGAAAGAATTGTCTGATAAGTTATTAGAAAATAGAGAAGAGAAAGTAAACCAAGAAACAAAGTTGAAGCTGGAGCGAGATATAATAAATTATGAAGAAATTATTGCTAAGAATGAGAAGGCTATAGTTGAAACATTTACAAATGGTGCACAAAAATTATTTGCTGTACCGGCTATTCGTAAAGCATTAAAGGTAATCGATAATGCCAAAATGAATGATGAAGGAATACCAAATATGCGAGTACAAGCTATTGACCATGTAATAGCAAGAGGTAAATGCATATGCGGCTGCGATTTGACCAGAAATGAAGGGGCAAAAGATTGTATATTGTATGAAAGATCATTGCTTCCACCACAGCATATAGGTACGATATTAAGTACAGCAAGAAAGTCTTATGATAAAACGATGAATGTTGCTCCAGGCGTTTATGAGAGAATTTTAGAAGCACATAAAGATTACAAAGAACGTAGAAATTTTTTAGACGTAAAAAAAGACGAGCTAATAAATATCAGTGAGAAAATAAAAGGCAATATAAATGTTTCAAAAATTGAAGAGGATTATCAAGAAGTTAAAAGACATATAGAGTCTAAAAGAAATGTAATATCTCAAATTGATAAGGAAATAGGAGTAATTGAAAAAGAGAAAGAAGATAATCAAAAGAGTTTGGATAAATTGGTTATCTCTTCAGAAAAGAATGAGCGCCTATATAAGTGCATTGCTTATGCGCAAGGTGTTTTTGAATGGTTAAAACAAGGATATGATAAAGATGAAGAAGCAGTAAAGGAAAATCTATTAAACAGCGTTAACGAAATATTTAAAAAAATGTATCATGGTAACAGAATTGTCACGCTAAATGATAAGTATCAGATAACATTGATGTCAGAAGTTTCAAGCGAAAGAATAGCAACAGATGAAAGTAAAGGTTTAGAAACAGTTAAAAACTTTTCATTTATAGCAGGGTTAGTAGATTTAGCAAGGAAAAAAGCAGAATCTAATAGAAGAGATATGGATGACGATAGCTTGCCTACATACACAGAACCATATCCACTGGTTATGGATGCTCCATTTTCAAATGCAGATGAAATTCATATAAAAAATATATCTAACACTATCCCAGATATAGCTGAACAAATAATACTAATTGTAATGCAAAAGGATTGGGAGTTCGCACAAGAGTCACTAAATAATAGATTAGGTGCAAGCTATGTAATTGAAAAAGTTAATAATTCTGATACAAACTCTATCATAAGGAGGTTGACATAATGTTTGAGAGTAATTATAGAATAAGAGGCAAACATGCTACGTATATTAGGTATTTAACTGCAACAACAGTAAGATTAGATAGCACAGCTAAGTCAGCAGGAGTAGTGAGTAGGGCAGTTGATATTTATACTTTTGCACCACTGATTGGAATAGCATATAACTTGAAATCAAACGAAGATGTAACATCTGATGATACTTACAATCTATATGCTGAGCAGGTATTAAAAGTTCAAGATGAGTTAGATTTTGCATATCGGTTAGTTATGCTTGCCGATAATACGGGAAGTTTAACGGATGATCAAAAAATTGAACGCGCTTTTAAGCAAGATGAGGATTTAGAGAAAACAAAAATAAATATGGATTTATTTAATTCTTATTTTAGAGGTGGACTTGAGTGGTTATATTATAACTTTACTGAAGATGCAACTACAAAAGAAGATTATTTAGAAAAAGTCCAAGCGGTAGCTGAAATGTTTAAAGATGATTGCGATATAACATGTTAGAACAATTTTTTAATAAACTAATTGTAGTGTAATTTAAATACTGGGTTGCTGGTAGAGTTTTCATAATCCAAAATATGCCCTGTAGCACTAGGAATGTACTCCTTGTGCTGCAGGGCATTATGATATATATATGTCTTTGGAATATGAAAAAGTTATTGTTTTATTAACTATTTTTAATATAGATTAGTTGATTAATTAAATCGAAATGTTATAATGTAATTGCAGGTTGCATTATTGTTTGGTTGACTACTATATATGGAGAGATAGAATGGATAAAGAATATGTGAGAAATAAATATCAGGAAGTTGGAACAGTATTATCTGATGCACTCAAGAATTCAAAAACTATTGAGATAGTTGGAGAAGAAGAAAATGAAGAGTTAGAAGCGATTATTGATACACTAACTTCACTAAGTGAAAGCTTTAAACAGGAGATAGATAAACTTGAAAATTCAAGTGAATGGGATAAACTCTGCATAGCTTTCTTTGGAGAAACTAATGCAGGTAAATCAACTTTAATTGAATCTATGCGAATAATGTATAATGAAGAAGAAAGAAGAAGAGAGATTCTAATGCAAAAAGAAGAGTATATTAATACTTTGAGAGAGCATTGCTTAGATTACGAAAAACTTCTTGAAGAATTGCAAGAATTGAATATGTTTTTAGACGCAAAAAAACACAAGTACGATATTAGGTTGAAATTCATGGCTGCTCTATATGTTTTTATTGGCTTTTTTTTGGGGTGCTTAGTTTCTTGTTTTAACTTTATATGATAAGTAGGTGAATATATTGTATAGAAAAATGAATGTTTTGGTTGATAAAAAAATTAAATTTTTAGCTTCATCGAATAAATTGAACAAGATGGAGAAAATGCTCGGATGTGTGGATGGGAAAATTATTGGAACGGGACAAGCTGATTATACAACAGAAGCAACGACGTATAACATAGGAGTGGGTGAGAAAAGATTTGCATTAATTGATGTGCCAGGGATTGAAGGGAAGGAAGTTCAGTATGAAGAAATAATAAAAAATTCCTTAGATAGAGCACATATTATTTTTTATGTTAATGGGTCAGGTAAAAAAATAGAAAAAGAAACTTTAAATAAAATAAAAAAATATATGCATGATGGAACATCGGTTTATGCTATTTTTAATGTGCATTGTAAGGCAAAAAAAGAAAGAATAAAAGGTATAGATAAAACATTTTCAGAAGAACTTGCTAGTGAGTTCGAAAAACAAGAAGAAATCATACATCAAACAGAGGTAGATTTGAAATTTTTAGGTAAAAATTTTGTGAATAGCTTTTCTGTAAATGGATTGTTGGCATTTTGTAGTTTAGCATTAAAAGAAAATGGACAAAGTACTATTGCTTTTGAAAAAAACAAGAGTACGATAGCTGATCAAAAAAAATATTTAAATGAGTATTTAGGCGAAAAAAGTCTTATGTTGGATGAAAGTAGAATTTTTGTACTTGAAAATATTATAAATGATAAAATAGAAAAATTTGATGATTATATATATAGAGAAAATATTAAAAAGTTAAAAAATAGACTTAAAGAAGTAACTGAAGCGGTCAGTGGGCTTGCAGTAAATGAAAAGCGAAAAATAAAAGAATTTATTGGAATTTATAGAGGTTTTCAAAAAGATTGTGAAAATGGAAAAAATGAGTTTATAAGTGCAGTGAGGTATGTTGCTTATAATGCTGTCGAAGATGCATTTGCACCAATAGAATCGGAATTGCTTCAGATGATAGAAGAAAATAGTGCTAAATTAAATTCAAGTGAATTAAGTGAGCATTTTGAGTCAAAAAAAGAAGATATAGTGAGCAGCATACAAAATAAAATTAATGGAAAGATGAAAATTGCACAGGAGACTTATATAAGTGCGATAGAGAATTCTCAAAAAAGATTAATGCGAGATATAAATAGAGAGCAGATAAAATTTTCCATATCGTTAAGTAGCGAAAAAATACTTTTGGATGAAACTTTTGCAAATCCATTTAAATATAGTCTAAAAGATTTAGGGAAACATTTAGCTACGATAGGTAGTTTAACATTAAGTGGTACATCAGTAGGTTCTGCAATACCAGCGGTAGGAACATTAATTGGAGGTATAGTAGGAGCTGTTGTTGGTGTGATTATGAGCTTGTGGAACATTTTTGCTTCAAAAGAAGCTCGCATATGGAAAGCTAAAGAAAAATTACATAGGCAAATTGAAGATATAATTTATGAAATATCTGAAAGGTTGGATGAAGAAATTAAAAAGACAGATTATGAAAATATTATAAATGCGAATAACTATCAAATAATTAATGAAATAAAAAATCAAATTAAGTCGCTTGAAGATGTTGAATTAATTTTAGATTCAGTATTGACTGAACTTAGACATAAGTATAAAACAATAAGATAGGAGTAACAAATGTATAATTTTGGTAATTATAAATCGAACAAGGAGACACTTGCTCAGCAAATAGAAAGTAGTAAGGTGAAAATCTTAGAGTTGAAAGATTACGGGATAGATGCATCAGAAACATTAGGTAAATTGAATAATGCTTTAAAAATGCTGAATGATGATAAAATTTCGGTAGTGTTAGTAGGAGCTTTTTCAGATGGAAAAACTAGTGTAGCAGCTGGATGGATGAATGAAAAATTAGATAACATGAAAATTTCATCAGATGAATCGTCAGATGAAATTTTGTCATACGTTCCATCAGCGTTCCCAGATGATTGTCAGATAATTGATACACCAGGATTGTTTGGAGATAAGATAGGTAGTGATGAAAATGGGGCAAAAATTGAATTATCGACTATGACAAAAAAATATATTAGTGAAGCAAATATAATATTATATGTTGTTACGGCGAAAAACCCGATTAAAGATAGTCATAAAGAATGTGTGAGATGGATTTTAAATGATCTCAATAAAGCTTCATCTACAATATTTGTAATAAATAGGATGGATGATGTTGCTGATTTAACAGATGAAGATGATTTCAACACACAAATGGAAATTAAAATTGATAATTTACTAAGTAAACTTAGAGAATGTGGAATTAGTGAAAAAGGTATAGGTGATGTAAAGGTGGCTTGTATTAGTGCAGCTCCGGACGGAAAAGGTGTTGAGGAATGGAAATTGCATAGAGAGGTGTATCTTGAACGCTCGAGATTATTAGCTTTAGATAATATGATAGTTGAAGTATTGAAAAACTCTAAAGAAGCATTAATTACAAAAACTGGTTGTGATATTTTGAATGATGAAATGAATAAAATTTTAAATTTAGTTTTTGAATATAAGAAAAATCTAATATCTGTAGTTATTCCAGAAAAAAAAGAAGGTTTGGAAATAAATGAAAAAAGCTTAGAGTCATTACGTAAGAGTTTGATGATGAATAAAAAAAATATGATTAAAAATATTAAAGATTTACGTAGGAAAAAAGTGAATCGAATCGCAACAATAACGTTAGAGAACTTTGAAGAAATTTTTCGAAACGAAATAGGAAAAGATGGAGTTTCGTTACAGGAAGATATAGATGAAATTTTTCAAGAGTTTTCTGATAATAATATAGTTGGTGTTATTAGTGTGAAAGAAAAATTTGAAAAGGAACATATGAAGCAAAATGAAACAATGAATAAAGTGATTAAGGAAAGCTTGAATATGTTTGCATTTGGAGCAAAAAATGTTAGCGGGGTAGATACAAATACTATCAAAAATGGAATATTTGCAGGACGAGATATATTGTCGAAAATTAATGTGGATGTCAAATTTAAGCCTTGGCAAGTAACTAAAATAGCTAATGTTGCATCAGAAATGGCTCCAGTTATAGGTGGAGGTATTGATGTGTTTATGAGTGCTTTTGAAAATATTCAATTGCAGAATAATATAAAAAAAATGAAAGAAGCTAAAAGCGATATAATAGACGATATAGAAAAAATTTTTAAGGATATAAATGGTATAATTAAAGACGATAAGGAATATTTAAAAAGTTTTGCTCCAGGATTTGATGCATTAAGATTAGATGTAGAAAGTGAAAGAAAAGAGTTTGAAAATACTAAAATAATTGTCGAAAAATTGAACGAGTGGGAATCAGATGTTGAGACAATGAGTGTGATAATTGAGTGATATATCTATCAAAATTTGATACGCTGTAAACAAAGAATAGAGGCTGGAAGATTTTCAAGTTTTCCAACCTCTTGAATTTATTATAAAAAATATTTTTTGTTTTATTGAAAATTATCAGTTAAATGATATCGAGTGCTAATTAAATCTAAGTAAAGATATTTACGTATGGGTCAAAACATGGGTCAAGGGTTTTTT
>CAYJNH010000021.1:0-17928 GCA_964371705.1 uncultured Muribaculaceae bacterium | reverse complement strand
CACTTTCTGAAGAAGCAAAAGCTGAAGCAAGAATTTTAATGATTGGTGCTAATAATATTCTTAACCCTAAAGATGGAAAACCTATTGTTACTCCATCACAAGATATGGTTTTAGGAAATTATTATTTAACTAAAGAAATAGCTGGTCTTCCAAATGAAGGCCATGTATATAAAGATTTAAACGAAGCTTTAATGGCGTATGAAAGAAAAGAAATTACTTTACATACAAGAATAGTTGTTCCGGTTAAATCATTTAAACATAAACTTTTCGTAGAAGATGTTATGAATAAATATTTAGTTACTACTGTAGGTAAATTGAAATTTAATGAAATACTTCCAGATACATTCCCGTATATAAATGAAGCTAGTAAAGAAAATATTGAAGGTATTACTCCTAATAAATTCTTTATAGAAATGGGTGCTAATATTACTGAAGAAGTAATGAAATTAGAAATTAATAAGCCTTATATTCAAAAAGATTTATCTTCAATAATTGCCCAAATATTTAAAAGATATAAAACTACTGAAACATCAGTTATGCTTGATAATCTTAAAAATTTAGGATTTAAATATTCAACAAAAGCTGGTATTACAGTTTCTATTTCTGACATTGTTAGAAGTGATAAAAAACAAGAAATTATTGATGCTTCAAAAGAAAAAGTAGACAAAATAAACAAACAATACCAAAGAGGTATGATTACTGAAACAGAAAGATATTCAAGTGTAATTGAAACTTGGACAGCTGCTACTGATTCAGTTAAAAATGAGCTTAAGAAAATAAGTGAAAATGATTTTAATAATCCTTTATTCATGATGATGAATTCTGGGGCACGTGGTAAAATTTCAAACTTTACACAGCTTGCTGGTATGCGTGGACTTATGGCAAAACCATCTGGTGAAACTGTAGAAATTCCAATCACATCATCATTTATTGAAGGATTGACAGTATCAGAATTCTTCTTATCAACACATGGTTCTCGTAAAGGTTCTGCCGATACAGCTCTTAGAACTGCAGACTCAGGATACTTAACAAGAAGACTTGTTGATGTAGCTCAAGATATACTTGTTAGAGAACATGATTGTGGATCTATTCAAGGTATAATGGTTTATGATTTACTTAATGATAAAGATGGATCAATTATTGAACCGCTTTCTGAAAGAATTTTAGGTCGTTATTCTAGTAAAAAAATTATACATCCTGAAACTAAAGAAGTAATACTTAATGCTAATGAAATGATTAACGAAAATTCAGTAGTTAAAATTTTAAATGCTGGTATTAAACGTGTAGAAATAAGAAGTGTACTTACTTGTAAAAGTGATAATGGGGTATGTCAAAAATGTTATGGACGTAACCTTGCAACTGGTAACTTAGTTGAAACAGGAGAAGCTGTTGGTATAATGGCTGCTCAATCAATTGGTGAACCAGGAACACAGCTTACAATGAGAACATTCCATACAGGTGGAGTTGCTGGTGGTGATGATATTACTCAAGGGTTACCAAGAGTTGAAGAATTATTCGAAGCAAGAATACCTAAATGGAAATCTACACTTGCTGAAGTTACTGGTAAAGTAATTAATATAAAAGAAAATAACGGTAAACATGATATAGCTATTGAAAATGCTTCAGGTGTAACTGAAGTGTCTACTAACTATAATATGAAAGTTAGAGTTGCTGTTGGAGATGAAGTAGAAGCAGGAGATAAACTTACTGATGGTGTTATTTCACCAAAAGAATTACTTGCATTTACTAATCCTTTAAGAGCACAAGAATATATACTTAAAGAAGTTCAAAACGTTTATAAACTTCAAGGTGTTGATATTAATGATAAACACATTGAAATAATTGTTAAACGTATGATTAATAAAGTTAGAATTATGGATTCTGGTGATTCTGAATTTGTTGAAGGATTAACAGTATCTCTTAAAGAATTTGCTGCTGGAAATAAACCAGTTATTCTTGAAGGTAAAGTTCCTGCTAAGGGTAATCCAATTATGCTTGGTATAACTAAATCTTCACTTGAAACTGATTCATTCTTATCAGCTGCTTCATTCCAAGAAACTACAAGAGTTCTTACTGATGCTGCGATACGTGGTAAAGTAGATTATCTAAAAGGTCTTAAAGAAAATGTTATCATAGGTAAATTAATACCTGCTGGTACTGGTTCTAAAGAATATAGTAATATTGATATAGAACTTGAAAGAACATTTTTAGATGATGAAGTAAATGAAATACTTGAAGAAAAACTAATGGATGATCATGAAGATGTTTTAGATAATAATCTTATTGAAGATGCATTATCTATAGATAATGAAAATAAGGAGTCATAATTGACTCTTTTTTTCTTTTTTTAAAAATTATATTAACAAAAAGTCAAATTTAAGTGTTATAATATAATGTACAAGGAGACTAGATGAATAAAATTGAGTTAAACATGTTATTGAAAAATGCTAAATTAAGTGAGTTTGCATCAAAAGATGAAGAAGCAAAAAGACTTATAGAAGAAAAAGAAGATATAAGAACAAAATACTATCATGATATAGATAGAGTTATATATTCTTTGTCTTATATTAGATATATGGATAAAACTCAGGTATTTTCAAATAAAAAACATGACCATTTAACAAAAAGAATGCTTCATGTTCATTTTGTATCTAAAATTTCTAGAACTATTGCTAGAGCTTTAAATTTAAATGAAGATTTAGTTGAAGCAAGTGCACTTGCTCATGATTTAGGTCATGTTCCGTTTGGACATGAAGGTGAAAAAATATTAAACAAATTGAGTATTAAACATAATGAAGGATATTTTAATCATAATGCTCATAGTGTTAGATTATTAATGAATATTGAAAATTATGGTAAAGGTTTAAATTTATCATATCAAGTATTAGATGCTGTCTTATGTCATAATGGTGAAGTTTTAAAATCTATATATGAACCAGTTAATAAAACTCCTGATATGTTTTTGAATGATTATTATAAAACATATGAAAATAAATCTCATAAACTTAATCCGGGAACTCTTGAAGCTTGCATTGTAAGAGTTAGTGATGTAATAGGGTATATTGCAAGAGATTTAGAAGATGCGTATAGATTAAAATTAATTTCAAAAGGTGATTTACCTGATAGTATATCATCTATTTTAGGTAGTGATACATCTACTATAGTTCATAATATTGTAATGGATATTATTAAAAATAGTATTGATAAAAATTATATTAAAATGAGTGATAAAATATATAATGCAATTAATGAACTTAAGAACTTTAATTATAAAAATATATATTATAATGCTAATACAAAAGAAGAATTAGAAAATATGGATACTATGTATGAAGAGTTATTTGATTCATTATTAAATGATTTAAATAGCAATAATGAAAAAGCTTTAATTAAAAGTTCATATTTGAATAATTTAAATGATGAATATAAAAAAAATAGCAATGCTAGAATAGTGATAGATTATATTGCAGGTATGACAGATGAATATTTTATAAAAAGTTATAAAGGAATAATAAAAAAATGAAAGTGGTAAATACTAAAGAAAGAGGTGAGTCATGGAAATAAGAGAATATGATTTAAATTCGTATAAATTACATATAATAAAATCTAATAAAGTTAAAACTTGTCATATGGAAATACATTTTAGAGAAAAAGTAAAAAAAGAAAATTTACATTATAAATCTTTTTTATGTGATATATTGACGGATTGTTCAAAAAATTTAGTTAATCGAAAAGAAGTAGTAATAAAATTAGAGGAATTATATAAGGCATCATTTTATGGAACTACTAGTAAAACTGGGTCTGTAATTAATACTATGTTTGTCTATAATTTTATAGCTCCAGAATTTATAAAAGAAAAAAATTATTTAGAAGATGTATTATCTTTACCTTTTGATATGATATTAAATCCAAATTTAATTAATAAAGAATTTGAACCAAAAATATTTAATGTAGTTAAAGAAAGAATGAAAAGAGATATTGAAGGATTAAATGAAAATCCACAAAAGTTATCTATTAATAATTCGCTTAAAGAAATGGATGAAAATAGCGTTTCTACTTATTCTATATTAGGAAGTATAAATGATGTTGATAAAATAACTCCACAAAGTTTGTATGAAGAATACCTTAACATGATAAATACAAATACGTGTGATATATTTGTTATAGGGAATCTTGATTTTGATGAAGTTTATAGGATAGTTAGTAAAAAATTTAAATTAAAAACTATCAAAACTGAAAAATTAAATTTACATGTTGAAAATAAAATTGTAAAGAAAATTAAGAAAAAAAATGAAAAGTCAGAATTTGTTCAAACTAATTTAAGTTTGGTATATAATTTAGATAATATTGCAAAAGAAAAAAAGAATATTGATATGCAAGTGTTTAATTATATATTTGGTTCAGGAGGAATGTCTAGTAAATTATATCAAAAAGTTCGTGAAGAAAATTCATTATGTTATGGAATATATAGTATATATTTAAAATATGATAATTTGCTTATTGTGCAGGTTTCTCTTGATGAAAGTAATAAAGATAAAGCTATAAAATTAATAAATGAATCCTTAAAAGAAATGATAAATGGTAAAATCACAGAAAGTACTTTAGTGGATACAAAAAGAAATTTATTAATGTCTTTATCTATGGCATTAGATAACAATATATCTATTTTAAGTAATTATATATTTAAATTGTATGATGAATTACCTGAAATAGAAAAAAGAATGGAATTAATAAAAAAAGTTACAATAGATGATATAAAAAATGTAGCTAAAAAAATAAAATTAAATACTATATATAGTTTACAAGCAAAGGAAGGTAAATAATGAAAGAAATTATAATCAAAGGCCTTAATGAAACTGTATATGAAGATATATGTGATAATGGATTAAAAGTATATATGTGGGTAAACCCTAAAGTTAAATCTACATTTATGAGTTTATCAGTTAAATATGGTTCAGTGGATACAGAATTTGTTGTCAATAAAGAAAAAATTATTGTTCCAGATGGAACTGCACATTTTCTAGAACATATTAAATTTAATAAACCAGATGGTTCGACAGCTCATGATTTTTATTATCAAAATGGAGCAGAAGTAAACGCTTTTACTACTTTTGAATATACTAGTTATCATGTGTATGCTATGAATAATATAGAAAAAAATTTAGTTCATTTGTTAGATTTTGTTCAAGAACCTTTTTTTAATAAAGAAATGATAGAAAAAGAAAAAGGTATTATTTTAGAAGAAGAGAAAATGGGTGAAGATGACCCTGATACATTAAATTATTTTGGAATATTCAAAACATTATTTGAAAACTGTAAATATAAAAACTTAGTAACAGGTAATCAAGAAGATATAAAAAAAATATCACTAAATGATATTGAAAATGTTTATAATAATTTTTATCACCCTGAAAATATGTTTATGGTAATTACAGGTAATTTTAATCCTTATGAAATGATGCAAATAATTAAAGAAAATCAAAATAAGAAATCTTTTGATAAATATACTAACCCTAAAGTTGTTAAATCTAAGGAAAATGTTAAACCATATAATGACTATAAAGAAATAGAATGTAATATTACATCGCCTAGAGTCAAAATAGGTTTTAAAATACCTAGAAATAAATTTGAAAATTTTTCAGATTTAGAACTTAGACTTTATTCTGGTATGCTGCTTACTATGAATTTTGGAAGCACATCATATTTTAAAGATTTTTTATTAGAAAACAAATTAGCTACCTATATTAATTCAATGACTGATATTTACGATGATTATTTTGTTTTAATTGTTTCTTTTGAATCTAGATTTTATAATGAAGTTATTAAACTAGTTTTAGAAAAATTAAATAATTTAGAAATATCTAAAGAAACATTGATTAGAAAAAAAAGAGCAAAATTAGCTACCTTAATATTAGGTTATGATGATATTGAATCAGTTAATTATAAATTACAAGATTACATTATTAATTATAATCAAATAATTGATAATATTAAAGAATGTCATGAAAATGTGAGTATAAAAAAACTGGAAATGTTTAAAGAAAAATTAAATTTTAAAAATCCTTCAATACATGTTATGAAGCCAAAAGAAAACACTACTAAGTAGTGTTTTTTTATTATCTGTTGTAATATTCAACAATTAATTGTTCATTAACTTCAGTGTTAAGTTCATTTCTCTCAGGAAGTCTAACATATTTTCCAGTTAATTTCTTTTTGTCAAATTCAACAAAAGCAGCTGTGTTTAGATTTACTTCTAAAGCATCAGCAATAGCTGGATGATTTGTAGATTGTTCTTTGATAGTGATAACATCACCTGGTTTACAATTAAATGAAGGAATATCAACTTTTTTACCATTAACTAAAATGTGTCCATGGTTAACGATTTGTCTTGAACTTCTTCTAGTTCTAGCCATACCTAAACGGTAAACTATGTTATCTAATCTAGATTCTAAAAGTTTAAGTAAGTTTTCACCTGTGATACCGTGCATTTTAGCAGCTTTATCAAAAGTTTTTCTGAATTGTTTTTCAGTTAATCCATACATTATTCTAACTTTTTGTTTTTCTTGTAATTGGATACCATAATCGTTAAGTTTTCTTCTTCTATCTTGTCCATGAGCTCCAGGAGCATAAGGTTTTTTTGCTAACTCTTTACCTGTTTCAAGAGTTGAAAAACCAAGTCTTCTAGATTTTTTATAAGCTGGACCAGTATATCTTGCCATATTATATTTCTCCTTTCTTTTATTACAAAGCTTAGGATTTGCTTATACAAATTATATAGGGAGTTTAAATTAATTTCACTAGGGCAGACCTAATTACTTTATTCTAAGTTAAACACGTTATATATCCATACAAACTCTGCCAAAAGAATTGCATAAGTATTATACCTAAATATAACCAATTTGTCAATTATATTACTTGAAAATTAAAATGTAAAATGATATACTTTTATATAGTAGAGTGAGTATGGAGAGATGTATGAAAAAAATTATTGTTGAAAATAAAAATATTGTATTATTTGTAATAATAGGGTTGTTATTAATATTAACTATAACTATATCTTTTTCTTGGATGAACTCTAATCAAAATGAAGTAGTTATGACATCAGTAGATGCAACAAGTGGTCATATTGATGATATAACTTTTTCATCAGGAAATGAGCTTACTTTTGCTAGTGATGGTGTGAATTTTTCTGGAACTACTAATCCTACTGTAACTCTTAACAAACATCCTCAAAAAAATGAAGGTGACAGTACTTATAACATGTTTATTGACGTATCTGTTAATGATTTTGTGTATACTACTGAAGAAAGAACTGCTGAGCTTATTTTAACAATTACTGATCCTAATGGAGAAATAATTGATGAAGCTTATGGATTAAATTTTGTTACAGTTGAAGGTATTTCAGGTTTTGATGTAACAGGTTTTGATGAATCACTTCTTCTTGTAAATGATTTTCCTATATATACTACTTCAACAACAATACATACATGGGATGTAACTTTAACTTTAGTAGATTTACCAACTAATCAAAGTGAAAATGATAATAAAACTTTTACTGCTACTATAGGTATGAATGGTTATGAAGAAGAAATGCTTCTGAATGAAACTTTACTTGCTCATAATGGTGGTAAAGATTATATTGAAGGAAAGTTGATTCCTGATTTTAATGTTAATTCTACAATTAATGAAGGATTACATGCTCTTGAAGATGATTATGGAACGAGTTATTATTTTAGAGGCAAAGTTGATAATAACTGGATTTATTTTGCTAATATGTACTGGAGGATAATAAGAATAAATGGTGATGATTCAATAAAAATTTTATATCAAGGTAAAGAAAAACCTTCTTATGGAGGTAGAATATTATCAAGTTATGAAACTATAGGAACTCCATCTATGTATGTTCTTACAAATGTTGAGTCAGCAACAGGATATATGTATACAGCGGGACAAAATCATGGTTTTACTACTGATTCAGCTTCTAAAGTACTTATTGATACATGGTATACAACATACTTAATAGATTATAGTGATTATTTTTCTGATACATTATTTTGTAATAACAGAACTATTGTTACTGGACCAGGATTTGGTTCTTATCTAGAAGAAAGTGTCGCAACTACATTTGAAGATTATAAAGGTGTAGATAATTTAAAATGCAAAAAAATAGAGGACTCTTTTACTGTTGATGATGAAGTAAATGGTAATGGTGCTCTAACTTATCCTATTGCTATGTTAACAGCTGCTGAAGTATATAATGCAGGAAATAGTGGTTTTATTTATAATACAGGAACTATCACTCCAAGACTAATTATAAAAAATTCTTATCCAGTTTATATATATAGAGTAGACAACTCAACTTTATCAAGTTATTATATAAACAATGCTTTGAATCCAGTTGTGAATTTAAAAGCAAATACTTTGGTTTCAGGAAAAGGTACTTGGGATGACCCTTATGTTGTTCAAGGTCTTAAATAAAGGAGTTATATGAAATATTTTAATGATAATAAAAATAAAAAATATTTATTTGTAATTGGAATATCAATAATTGTTTTAATAACTTTTAGTTTAAGTTATGCTTTTTTTGGTCCTTTAATAAATCCATCTCCAGTGAAAACCCCTGTTGATATAACTGGTATATCTCCAGATACATTACATTTTTTGCCGGGAGAAAATTTGAATCTTAAGCCAGGATCTCACAATTTAAATGAAAATACTGGAGATTTATATTCTACTACTAATCCGCAAGTTGTTTTAAAAGCTTCAGATGCTGATGTTGGGGTAATTGCTTATTATGATGTTATATTTTTTATTGAAACAAATGAGTATCAGTATTCTACTTCAGAAAAATCTCCTGAACTTGTATTATCAGTGATGGATACTAAAGGAACTTTAATTACTAATATTGATGGATTAAATTATGTAACAGTTAATGGTGTTAGTGGATTTGATGTAACTGAAGCAGAAGGTTATTATGAAATTAAAAACAATAATGAAATAGAATCTTTTAATGTGGATGGACATACAGAGGAATGGACATTTACCATTACAATGGTTAATTTAAATACTAACCAAAATATTAATAGAGATAAAACTTTTGTATCTGAAATTATATTTCTTAATCCTGATACTAAAGAAAGGTTAAGACTTAATAATACTATTTTAGAAAATAATGGTGGAATAGATTATATAAAATCTAAACCTGAACCAGATTTAACTTTACTAGCTACTACTAATGAGAGTATGTTTGCACAGCCTGATGACTATGGAACAAGTTATTATTTTAGAGGAGCTGTTGACAATAATTGGGTATATTTTGCTGGATTTTACTGGAGAATAATCCGTATAAATGGTGATGGTAGTGTTCGTATGATTTATGCTGGTACAGTAGCTCCAATTGAGGAAGAAAAAGTAGTTGCTACCAGTAATATCGCTTTTTCAAAGATAGCTACAATTTCTTCTACTAGTGCAGGAGTAGGTGGTCTTGGTTACATGGGTTCTGGTGATAGTTTTCATGGGTTAACAGCCAGTAGTAATGCAAAAATTGCTACTGATGAATGGTACTTAAGTAATTTAAATGATTATACAAAATATTATATAAGTGACACTTTGTTTTGTAATGATAAAACACCTTATACTAGTGAATATGGTGATCAATTATTTACAGCAGTGCCTTCATCATCTCAATTCAGATTATTTACAGGAGCATACGTAAGAACAATAAAAAATTATCATACATTAAATTGTACTAACAGATTAGATTCATTTACTGTGTCAGATACTGAAACTGGTAATGGAGCTTTGACTTATCCAATAGGACATATTACAGTAGATGAAGTTATATTTGCTGGAACTCCAGTTGGACAAGATATAACTAGTAATTATTTATATAGTGGATTTAAATACTATACTATGAATCACGCTTATTATCAATATTATAAATCTGGTTTTTCTTGGAGATCTGATTATAAAAGATATAATGTTTCATCTACTTTAGAGTTTGGTGGTAATGGTAATATGGAAATTAAACCAGTTATTTCATTAAAAGGAAATATATTTGTTTATGGTGATGGTACTTGGAATAATCCATATCATGTTATAGAGTATGATTTTGAATAGAAAGGATATATATGCATAATTATATTATTAATCATAAAAAAATTATATTAATTATATTAACTTGTTTAGGTATATTATGTATAGCTCTGTTTTCTTATGCTTTTTTAACTCCAGAACTTGAAAAAGATGAAATGGTAGAATTTGATGTAAGTGGTAATAGTTTAGATTCTTTAGAAGTATCACACCTTGAAACTATTAGTATAACACCAGGAACACAAAATTTGAGTGATGGTTATGGAAATATATATAGTGAAACTAGTGCGACAACTACTTTGAAATCTCATAATCCTGAAGTAGGAGTGTATGCATATTATACAGTTTATTTTGAAATTGATAAAAATGGATATAGTTATTCTACTGAAGAAAAAACTGCTGAACTCATATTAACTGTAATAGATCCTGATGGTAATATAGTAACTAATTCTTCTGATTTAAATTATGTTACAGTTAATGATGTAAGCGGATTTGATGTAACTGAAGAAGCAGGAAGTATTAATATAGTAGATAATTATAGATTTGAGTCTAAATCTAGTGTAGGAGTTAGTAAAACTTGGAACTTTAAATTAACAATGATTAATTTAAATTCTAATCAAGATATAAATCAAAATAGAAATTTCGAAGCATCAATAAAATTTATTGTTGATGATAAGGCAAAATTACTAAATGATAGTATATTAGAATATTATGGTGGTGCTGAATATATTCAAAATAGAGATACACCTGATTTTTCTGATACAACTGCAGTAATTAATGATGGAATGTATGCTTCTGTAGATAATTATGGTACAAGTTATTATTTAAGAAATAATAATCCTGTTAAATATGTTTATTTTGGAGGTTTTTATTGGGAAGTTATACGTATAAATGGTGATGGAACTATTAAGTTATTGTATTTAGGCACTGATTTAATTAGTTCAACGAATATTGGTTTATCACAATATAATATTAATACATACGGAATAGCTGAAAATGTAGGATATACATATAATCCTTCATTGGATAATGGTAATTTGATAGAAAGTCAAATGAAAATATTTATTGATGAATGGTTTGAAAATAATTTAATTTCTTATAGACACTATTTATCTGATATACTCTTTTGCAATGATAGAGTTGCATATACTGATGCTGCTGGAACTAACTCTGTTAAAGCAACGGGTACAAATACTTTGTATTTTGCTGGTTATGTAAGGCATTCTACTAAAAATTATACTTTTTTATGTGATAGAATCGAAGATTCTTATACAGTAGAAGACGAAATAAATGGTAATGGCTATTTAAAGTATCCAATAGCCCTTATTACTTTAGACGAACTTGCTATGAATAATTATATATTATCGACTGTTACGATGACACCTGAAATGAATTATAGATATAGTAACTCAATGTATGATCCAAAAATGTATTTATATAATAATAGTTATTATTCTTCAGATATTTCTAGTAATTTTAATGTTAAGCCTGCTATTAATTTAAAAAGTGATACTTTAGTAATTGGTTCTGGTACTATAACAGATCCATATATTGTTAATAATATTTATGTTTCATAAGGAGGAATATGAGAAATTTATTCTTAAATAATAAATACAAATTGATTTTAACTTTAATAATAATATTACTTTTAATAATATTGTTGCTTTTTTCATATTCTTTTTTTTCACCAGGTGTTAAAGGTGATAATTTTGTTGAATTTAATGCAACTGGAAATACTTTAGATGAATTTATTTTTTCGACTTCAGGAGATTTATCTTTATCTCCAGGTTCTTATAATTTATATGAAAATTCAGGTAATTTGAAATCAGAAAGTACTATTAGTGCTACTTTAAAATCTTATGATACTTCTAAAACTATATTTGCATTTTATAATATTTATTTTAATATATATAAAAATTCTTATGATTATTCAAATCCTGGTGTAGCGGAATTAATTTTGACAATTACTGATAATGACGGGAATATTGTTAGTGATGTTAATGGTTTGAACTTTGTTACGGTAAACGGTGTAAGTGGATTTGATGTCACTGAATCAGTAGGTTTATTTAGTGTAAAACTTGATAAAAGAATTGAATCAAATTCATATGATGGGGTTACTGAAGATTGGTTATTTGAATTAACTTTAATTAATTTAAATGAGAATCAAGATATTAATCAATTAAAAGAATTTTCTAGCGAAATTATTATACAGCAAGAAAAAATAGATTTACTTAACTTGAAAAATGAAATTATTGAAAAAAATGGGGGAGTAGATTTTATCGAAAACCGAGTATCTCCAGATTTTTCTTTGGCTGTAGATTATAATGATGGAATGTATGCTAAAGAAGATGATTATGGTATTAGTTATTATTATAGAGGATATATAAATGATAACTGGGTATATTTTGGTGGATATTATTGGCAAATTCTTAGAATAAATGGAGATGGATCAATTAAATTAATTTATGGATCTAATGTTGCTCCAAAAGAAACAGAAACTACTGGTATATCTAGCGGGGGTATAACAACAGCTGGTTTCATATCTAGTGAAAGTAATGGAAACGCTGAGGCTGTTGGTTATATGTATGAACAAAATGAATCTCATGGTTATAGATATAACTCTTTGATAAAAAATAAAATAGATACTTGGTATGAAGAAAATTTAATTAATTATGATATGTTTTTATCAGATGTTTTATTTTGTAATGATAGGGTTGCATATAGTGATACAGCTGGTACTAATTTGATTGAAGGTCATTCGTATACTAGTTATATATATTTTAATCCATATATAAGATTAAACAAAAATGAATTTACATTTAAGTGTGAAAATAAATTAGATAGTTTTACAGTAGATGATTTAGTAAACGGAAATGGGGCTCTTAAGTATCCAGTTGGACTTATAACAATAGATGAAGCTTATGCTTATAATATTATATATACTACAGTTACTATGTCTCCGTCATCATTACCTTATAGATATAGATCTCCTCTTATATATAGGTCATCTGCAACGAGTGATTATATATTTGAATATAGTAATATGCATGCATATGATTCAACAACAACCAAGCCTGTAATTAATCTTAAGAGTAACACACTTGTAACTGGAAGTGGAACATTTAATGATCCATATGTTGTGAAAGGATTGGAGTAATATGAAAAAAATAAAAAACTTTATAACAAAAAAAAGAAAATTATTATTAACTGTTATTTTAACAGCATTAATTATATTAAGTAGTTTTGGTGGAGTATATGCGTTTATGACTGTTCTTGCAACAGGTGAAAGCGAAACTTTGGTTACTTCAAATGGTCAAGATTTAAATACTCTTAATTTTTCACCAGGTGATCCTTTATCTATAATTCCAGGAGATGGAACATTAAATCAAGGTATGGGCAATTTACATATGAGTACTACTCCGAAAGTGACATTAACAGCTGTTGATAATAATAGAAATATTAGTGTTAATTATTATGTGTATTTTGAAGTTTTGCAAAATGAATATGTTTATACAACTGCTGAATCAACACCTGAACTTATTCTTACAATATTAGATCCTTCTGGTACTGAAATAACTAATATAGATGGTTTAAATCATGTAACTGTAGGTACTGTAACTGGATTTGATGTGACTACTTTTAGTGGTCTTGTACCTATTGAGGAAAAAAGAAATATTGCTTTAACTGGTAGCCAAAGTACTATAAGTGAAACTTGGATCTTTAGGCTTACTATGATTAATTTAGAAACAAATCAAGATTTAAATTCAGATAGAATTTTTAAATCTAATATAATAATGCAAAAGGAACCAAGAATTGTTAATGAAAGTACAGATATAATAATCGCTAATAATGGTGGTGAAAGTTTAATTCAAAGTAAAACATATCCTTCATTTAATAGAATTCCTGTAGTTAAAGATTATTATACAGGTTTAAGCAATACATGTGAGGGAGCTTACTGTGCTAATACTAATAATTCTGTTTTAGAATCTGGAATGTATTTTGTTAATGAAGGCACTAGTTCCAATCCTTTATATAGTTATTACTTTAGAGGCTATGTAGATAATAATTGGTTATATTTCGGAGGTTTTTACTGGAGAATTATTAGAATAAATGGAGATGGGTCTATTAGATTAATTTATTCTGGAACATCTGCTCCTTCTGAAAGTGAATCGCATGTAAAAAAAGGAAGTGATACCTATATTAATGGAGACGATTTTAAATATGGTGAATTTTATAATTCAAGTGAATACGTAGGATTTAAATATACGTTAGGTGAATCTAATGGTTCTAATGATATAAGTTTTGCTAATGTTAATTTAGATGTATGGTATGAAAATAATTTACTTGAACATGAGGAATTTATTTCTGATTCTGTATTTTGTAATGATAGAGATACTATTAATCATAATATTTATTCATCTTCTAGATCTGGAACTGGAGTGGGGGTTGAAGCAACATGGTATAATACAACTTATAGATATCAATCTAGTTTATATCAACCAACGTTGTATTGTTCAGATAAAGAAGATTCTTATACTGCTAATAATGATAGTGAATTTACTAATAGTAATCTTAGATATCCTATAGGTTTAATAACTGGAGATGAAGCTATGTTTGCTGGAATTATTACAAATATACAAAATTTTAGTAGTTATTTATACAATGGAGTAAATTATTGGACTATGAGTCCATATGGTTTTGATGGTACAAATGCATCAGTTCATATAATTTCTTCAACAGGAATTTTATCTAATTTAAATGTAACAAGTCTAGCGTATTTAAGACCAGTTATAAATTTAAAGTCTAACGTAACGTTATCTGGTAATGGTAAATGGAATAATCCTTATATTGTTACAGGGATAAATTAAAGTCATTTATGGCTTTTTTTTGTAAAATAAATTATAAAATTTATTTTCTTTAGTTTAAATTATACACATTGTGTGATAAAATGAATAAGTAGAGTGATAAATATGATGGAAAAAGATACTTTTATTTTATTGGCGATTGCTTATTATACTTTATCGATTATATTAATAATAGGTCTTTTAATTATGCTTAATAAAAGAGAAAGAAAAAGATTTCAAAAACAAATAGATGATTTGGAACGTGAAAAAAATTTAATAATATCTGCATCTATATTGTCTGAACTAAATAAAGTTGAAGGATTAGTTAATAATGATGAATTAAAAAACAAATTTGAAGATTGGAAAAATAGATTTGATAATATTAAGGAAGTTGAAATGTCCAGGTTATCTGATCAAATAAATGATATAGAATCATTGTTTATAGAAAAAAACTTTAAGGAACTTAAAAATGTAATATTAAATTGTGAAGTGGACTTAAATAAGTTAAGAACAAAATCTGAATTTCTACTTGATGAAATTAAAGAAATTACTTTATCAGAAGAAAGAAATAGAGAAACAATTACAAAATTAAAAACTATATATAGAGAAATCAGTAATAAATATAACGATGATATTGATTCATATGAAATAATAAAAGTTCCTCTTGAATTACAATTTGAAAACATGGATAAATTATTCAGTGCTTTTGAAATTTCTATGGAAAAAAATGAATACACTGAAGTAGGAAAAATAGTTAAAGCTATAAGTGATATAATTGGGAATTTAAGTGTGGTTATCGAAGAAACTAAACCAATTGTTTCTTTAGGTAAAACATACATACCTCGTAAAATAGATGAGGTTATGAGTTTAGCTATGAGATTAGAAAAAGATGGCTATAATTTAGATTATTTGAATATTGAATATAATAAAGTAGAATCAGAAAAAAAAATAGCAGATGTATTTCAAAGATTAAATGTGCTTAATATTGAAGATTCTTTATTTGAACTTAAAACTATGTATGATTATTTTGATTCTTTAATTAGTGATTTTGAAAAAGAGAAAATATCTAGAAAAATATTTGAAGAATATTTAAGAACAATTGTAATAAAAAATAATAAATTGGAAAAAATAAATAATGAATTACTTAAAAAAGTAGATGATATTAAATACAGTTATGATTTAAGTGATGATGAAGTTGGCGTTATATTTGAAATAAGAGATGATTTATCTAGTATAAGAGATTCTTATGATCGTATGGTTGATTTATATCGAGGAAAAACTTTATCTTATACTAAACTTGCTAAAGAAATGGAAATACTTAATGTTAAGTTATCTAAAACAGAAGAAAAATTAAATGCTGCGCTTAGAAATTTAGGTAGTTTAAAAGAAGATGAAAAAGGAGCTAGAGAACAATTAGATGAAATTAAAAACATTTTAATTTCTAGTAAAGAAAAAACAAGAAGTTTTAAACTTCCATACATACCTAAAAATTATTATATTGAGCTATCTGAAGCTATGCAAGCTATAGATATACTTGTAGATGAACTTGATAAAAAACCAATATCTATAAGAACTCTTAATACTAGAGTAGATACTGCAAGAGATTTAGTATTGAAAGTATATAATACAATTAATGAAACTATTAAAACTGCTAAAATGGCTGAAACAGCTATTGTATATGGTAATAGATATAGGGTTACTAATAAAGAAGTTGATTTTGGTTTAACAAAAGCGGAAAATGCTTTTTATAAAGGTAATTTTAAAAGTAGTTTAGAAAATGCAATAAACGCTATTAATATAATTGAACCGGGAATACATAAAAGATTGTTAGAGGAGTATAAATGATATATTTAGATTATAGTGCCACAACAAAAATTTCAGAAGATGTTCTAAAT
The DNA here is from genome assembly GCA_964371705.1 of uncultured Muribaculaceae bacterium. Lineage (GTDB taxonomy): Bacteria > Bacillota_I > Bacilli_A > RF39 > UBA660 > CAKOSP01. The sequence goes on along the minus strand of CAYJNH010000021.1, from coordinate 1,097 downwards.
ACATATATTAAAACTTCTAATGAATTTTTTGGCAACGCTAATTCACTTAATGCACTTGGAAAAAAATCAAGTGATTTGATTAATGATGCTACAAAGCAAATAGCAGGTATTTTATCTTGTGAAAATGAGGAGATTACTTATACATCTGGAGCAACTGAGTCAAATAATATGGCTATATTAGGTGTTGCTATGGCAAATCATAAAAATGGGAAACATATTATTACAAGTAAACTTGAACATCCTAGTGTTTATGAGATTTGCAGCTATTTAGAAAGTATAGGATTTAAAATTACATATGTAAAAAATAATGAAGATGGTTTGATTGATTTTGATGATTTAAAAAAACAAATGACTAATGAAACAATACTTGTAAGTATATGTGCAGTTAATTCTGAACTAGGTATTAGGCAGCCACTTAAAATGATTAGACAAATTATAAAAAAGGAAAATTCGAATGCTTATTTTCATAGTGATATAACTCAAGCTCTTGGAAAAGTAGTAATTAATACTACTGATATAGATTTAGCAAGCGCTAGTAGTCATAAAATATTTGGTCCATGTGGTATAGGTTTATTATATAAAGCAAAAAATGTAAAAATAAATAATATTGAATATGGATCAGGTAATTTTAATGAACTTAAAAAAGGTACAATGCCTGTACCTTTAATAGCATCTTTTTCTAAAGCTTTGAGATTATCTCAAACTGATATTGAAAAAAGAATATCATATGTTGAAAAAATAAATGAAAAAATAAAATGTGCTATAGAAAAATATGAAGGTGTAGTTATTAATAGTACTAAATATTCAATACCTCAAATATTAAATATAAGTTTAGAAAATATTAAATCTGAAACTTTTATTAGAGCTATGGATGTCAAAGAGGTTTATTTAAGTACTAATACAGCGTGTTCTTCAGGCGATTTATCTACTAGTATATTAGCACTTTACAATGATAAAAAAAGAGCTAGCAGCACTATAAGAATAAGTCTTTCACATATTACTAGTTTAGATGAGGTAAATAGATTTCTTAATATATTTGATGAAGTATATAATAAACTAAATAATCTTAAATAAAAATACAGTATAAAAACTGTGTT
>CAYJNH010000020.1:0-17930 GCA_964371705.1 uncultured Muribaculaceae bacterium | reverse complement strand
CTGATGTAAATATAGGTTCAGAAGTAAGTGAATCATTATCTTTTACACCAGGAACACCAATAAACTTATTAGCTAATTTAACGAACTTTGCAGAAGGTGATGGATCATTATTTGCTGAAACAACAACAACAGCAAACATTAAAGCATCAAGTAGTGTAGGTAGTGCATCCCAAAATTATTATGTATATTATAATGTAACAAGTAATAATTTTGTATATACACAAGATAGTACAAAACCAGAACTGCTTTTAACAATAACAGATCCAGAGGGTAATGTATTACAAGATTTAACAAATCATCCAGAACTAGAATATAAAACAGTAACAGATGCAGTAATAGGAAATGTATCAGGATTTGATGTAACAGAGTATGAAGGATTAATATTAATAGATGATAGTTATACAATAAGTACAACAGATTCAGTAACAGGAACAACACAAGAATGGAAAGCAAAATTAACATTTATAAATTTAGATACAGTTCAAACTGAGAATGAAGGTAAAAGTTTTGAGTCACAGTTGATACTTCAAGCTAGTAAATTTAACTATGCTGATATAACACTTGGAAAAATGGGATATAGTGCCGCAGATATTGCAGAGATAAATGCAAAACCTGAACCAGACTTTAGTCAAATAGCAACAGAAAACGAAGGCATATTTGCAGCACAAGATGATTACGGAACTTCATATTATTATAGAGGAGCAGTAGATAATAACTGGGTAGAATTTGCTGGATTTTATTGGAGAATAATCCGTATAAACGGTGATGGTAGTCTAAGAATGATTTATTCAGGACCAACACAGCCAGATGAAGCTCAAAAGGTTGTTATGACTGGAACAGGTACACAAATAGGAATTAGATCATTTAATTCTATTGGTAGTACAGCTGAATATACAGGTTACATGTATACAGTGGGCCAGCAACATGGTCTAACAACAGATAGCACAATAAAAATAGCAGTAGATACATGGTATGAAACAAATATATTGAATACAGAATACCATAATATGTTGTCAGACACATTGTTTTGTGGAGACAGAACATCATATATTGACCAATCTGGTACAACAGTTGCAAGCGGAACCGGAACATTAACACAATATTTTGGAAGTTATTTAAGAAATGTCATAAACCAAAATCCTTCATTAGAATGCCCTGCTAAAGAAGATTCGTATACGGTATCAGATCAAGTATATGGTAACGGAGTTTTAGATTACCCGATAAGTTTAATAACAGCAGATGAAATAATGTATGCCGGAGGCGCATATCCAGTAAATAACTTAAAATATTATTTATACTCTGCTAATGATTATTGGGCATTATCTCCATATACTTTTACTTCAGGATCGAATTTTGCTTCTGGCGTTGCTATAAATTACTCAGGTAGTTTTGCTTGGTATCTTAATTCTTTTGCGTATGGGTTAAGGCCAACAATATCTTTAAAATCTGATGCTCTAGTGGCAGGAACAGGACAGTGGAATGACCCTTATGTGGTTGAATAATTTTCTAACATAGTAATATAATTGCTGTGTTTTTTAATGATTTATGATAAAATAGTAACGAAGTGGTGGTATTATGAAAAAAGTAATAATTTTGAAATATGGTGAATTATCAACTAAAGGTGATAATTTAAGTTTTTTCTTGAAAAGATTAAAAATAAATATAGAGCGTAGTTTAAAAAATATAGATAATACTAATATTGAATACGATTATGGAAGAATGTTTATATATACAGAAATGTTTGATGAAGTTTTGGATAAATTAAAAAAAGTATTTGGTATTCATGAAATAAATATAGGTTATATAATTGATACTAATGATTTAGAAGTTATAGGAAGTAGTTTATTAGAAAAGTTAAATGATACTAATTTTAAAACATTTAAAGTGGTGACTAAAAGAAGTTATAAACCTTATCCTATCTCTAGTATGGATGTATCTAGAACATTAGGTGGAGTTATTTTAAAAAATATCCCTACTATCAAAGTAGATGTTATTAATCCTGAAGTATTTGTAAATGTTGAAATAAGAAAAGAAGAATCCCTTATTTATTTTGATAAAATAAAGGGATTAGGGGGGTATCCAGTAGGTACCCAAGGTAAAGGTTTATTAATGCTTAGTGGTGGAATTGATTCTCCGGTTGCTGGTTATCTTGCTATAAAAAGAGGTATATCACTTAATTGTTTATATTTTGATAGTCCACCACATACAAGTGAGAAAGCTACTGATAAGGTAGTTAGACTTGCTAAGGTATTAAAAGAGTATGATTTAAAATGTGGTATGTTTGTTGTTAATTTTACCAAAATACAAGAAACTATTTTAAAAAATTGTCCTCATGATTATTTAATAACTATAATGAGAAGAATGATGTATCGTATTGCTGAGAAACTTGCAAATAGAAAGGGTATGCATGTAATTGTTAATGGCGAATCTATAGGTCAAGTAGCAAGTCAAACTTTAACAAGTATGAAAGCTATTAATGAAGTTATAAAATTACCTGTAATAAGACCAGTAGCATGTTTAGATAAACTAGAAATAATTGATATAGCAAAATCTATTAATACTTATGAAACAAGTATTTTACCTTTTGAAGATTGTTGTACTATATTTGTACCTAAACATCCAGTAATAAATCCGGATATAGCTTTATGTATTGAATATGAAAAATCTTTTGATTATGAAAAATTAATTGAAGAAGCAGTTCAAAGTATAAAATTTATTAAATTAGAAACAGAAACTGCTTATTATGATGTATTATAACTTATAAATATTACCATAATATTATTAGGTGATAATATTGCAAAAAAATGTTAATTTTTATAAAGGATTTGATATCATAAATAGTGATAAGAGATCTAAATTAAGAGATGAATATTTTAATCCTTATGGATATAATTTGTTTTCTAATAATAAAAATAGTATAGATACTGATTATAAATGTACTCATACTAACCAAAATAATAAAATTAAATAGGAATTATCTAGTAAAAGACTAGATAATTTTTTTATTATTATGTATAATTGTTTTAGGAGATGAAATAATGAAAATATTAGCAATTAATGCTGGGAGTTCTTCACTTAAATTTACGCTGTTAGAATTACCAGAAGAAAAAGTTATTACTAGTGGTAACTTTGAAAGAATTGGAGTTGGAAGTAGTTTCTATACTTTTAAATTCAATGGAGAAAAAATAAAAAAAGAAATAGAAATGGCAAATCATGAAGAAGCTGTAGCTATATTAATGAAGGAATTAGTAGATCTAAACATAATTACTTCTTTAGATGAAATTGAAGGAGTAGGTCATAGAGTAGTACATGGTGGAAGTATATTTAAAAAATCTGTTGTTATTGATGATGAGGTTATTAAAAATATAGAAGCTTTATGTCCTTTAGCACCACTTCATAATCCAGCAAATTTAACTGCTATAAAAGCTTTTATGAAAGCTATGCCAACTAAAGTTAATACTGCAGTATTTGATACAGCTTATCATCAAACTATGGATGAAGAATTTTACTTATATCCAGTTAATATGGAGTGGTATGAAAAATATAATGTAAGAAAATATGGTTTTCATGGAACAAGTCATAAATTTATATTTAAATCAATAAGTGAAAAATTAGATAATAAAAATTTAAGAGTTATATCTGTACATATAGGTAATGGATGTTCAACTGCTGCGATAGACAGTGATAAAGTAGTTGATACATCTATGGGATTTACACCACTTGCTGGTTTAATGATGGGTACTAGATCTGGAGATATAGATGCTAGTATTCTTGAATATATGGTTAAAGAAAGCGGTAAATCTTTAGAAGAACTTACTTCTGAATTAAATAAAAAAAGTGGTTTACTAGGTGTTAGTGGTATTTCGTCTGATGCCAGAGATATCGAAGATGGAGCTTTAAATGGTGATTCTAAATGTATTTTAGCACAAAATATGTATGCACAAAAAGTAGCAAATTATATAGCTATGTATAATAATATTTTAGGTGGAGCTGATGTAATATGTTTTACAGCAGGTTTAGGTGAAAATGCTATATTAATGAGAGAATTGATAGCTGATAGAATTACTAGTTTAGGTGTAAAATTAAATAAAGAAAGAAACGATATAAGAGGGGAATTTAAATTGATTTCATCAGATGATTCAAGTATTCCTATGTATATTGTTCCTACAAACGAGGAATTAATGATTGCTTTAGATACAATCAATTTAATTAAATAGGGAGAATTAGGTGTTTGAAATAAAAAACGATATTTATAAAAAAATATTTAAAATAATTAAAAATCATGAAAAAATAGTTATTGCTAGACATGTTGGGCCAGATCCTGATGCTATTAGTTCACAAATAGCTTTAAGAGATGCAATTAAATTAACTTTTCCAAATAAAGAAGTTTATGCAGTTGGAGCAGGGGTATCTAAATTTAGATATTTAGGTGCTTTAGATAAAATTGATAGTTATGATCATTTAGAAGGTGCTTTACTTGTTGTGTTGGATTTACCTAATTTTCATAGATTAGATGGAGTAGATGATTTATCTTATAGTGAAATACTAAAAATAGATCATCATCCTGCTGAGGATATAATAGGTGATGTTGACTGGACTGATGAAACAAAATCTAGTACATGTGAAATGGTCACTAATTTTTTGATGAATACAAAAATGAAAATGGATACTAAAATTGCTGAAACATTATTTATAGGAATGGTATTTGATAGTGATAGATTTTTATTAAAAAATACTAGTGTATCTACTTTTGAAACAGTTACAGAATTATTAAAAGCATATTCTTTTAATTTTGTAGCTAGTTATGACAATTTATATGAAAGAAGTTTAACTGAATTAAAATTTTATGCTTACTTAATAGCTAATATAAATATTTCTGAAAACAGTTTTGGTTCAATTGAAATAGAAAAAGAAACTTTAAAAAAATATGATGTTGATTCATCTACACCATCTAATATGGTTAATGATTTTTATTTTATAAAAGAACTTGTATGTTGGTGTTTTATTACATTTGATGAAAGAAATGATATATATAAAGTTAATATTAGAAGTAGAGGACCTGTTATAAATGAAATAGCTTCTAAGTATAATGGCGGTGGACACAAATATGCTTCTGGTTGCCGTATAAAAAATAAAAGTGATATAGCTAAACTTCTAAAAGATTTAGATAAAGAGTGCGAAGCATATAAAAGTGCAGAAACAAAATAAATATGAAAATCATAGGTATAAAACAATTAAAAACAAATATGTACGAAATAATAGTTGAAAAGAGTGAATCTTTTCTTCTTTTTGATGAAACTATATTAAAATATTTTTTGACAGTAGGAAAAAGTATTAGTAATGGTGAATTAACTGAAATAAAAAAATATGATAAATTAATGAATGAATATTACTTGGTAGTTAAATCTATTAAATCTAAAATTAAAAGTAAAAAAGAAATATATGATATTTTGAGTAAAAAAAATATATCTGATAAAGAAATATTTACTATTATAACTAAACTAGAAAATATAAATTTAATTAATGATACTACTTATTTGGAAAGGTATGTTTCATATAAAATTAATAATACTAATCATGGACCAAAAAGAATAAAAGAAGAATTATTGAAAAAAGGAATTAATGTAAGTAATATAGATGCATATTTACTAAATATAGATGAAAGTATATGGAATAGCAAATTAGAAAAAATAGTAATTAAAAAAAATAAATCTAATCATAAATACTCGAATAAAGAATTTTATGGGAAATTAAAATTATATTTAAATTCTTTAGGGTATTATGAAAATCAATTTATTTCTCTTATTAATACAAATGATGATTCTGATAATGAACTAATTTTTTTAGAAAAAGAATTTATGAAACAAGAAAAGAAATTATTACGTAAGAACTTAGATTTAAATCAATTATATTATAAAATTAAAACTAATCTAATGATGAAAGGTTTTAAATCTTCTGATATAGATAACTTAGTTCAACAAAAAAAAGAAGATTAATCTTCTTTTTTTTGTTGAATTATTCTGTAGGTGTATTTAATTGAGCTTGAATATTTTTAAGATATGTATTATATTGTGTTCCAAGATCACTATCGATAATATCAAATTCATATAATTCTCTGAAATATTTTAAAGCTTCAAATGAAAGTGCAGTATCTGTAGCCATTAAGTCTTCAGCTAATACAGTTCTTATTTCATCTGTTAAATCTTCTAATGATTCTTTTTCATGTGTTTTAGTTTTAAATATTACATGATATCCAAGTTCAGAAGTTATTATTTCAGTTGAATAGCTACCATCTGATAAATTATGAGCTGCATCAATTATTTCATCATATGCATCAGATAATTCATGATAATTTATTTGTCCTAAGCTTCCGCCATCTTCTTTAGTTGCAGCATCATCTGAGTATTCTTTAGCAAGTTCAGCGAATCTTTCTGCTTTATTATCACTTTCATTTAATTTAGCAATAATATCATTGATTTCACTTTTTGCTGCTTCTTCAGCACTTGCTATTTCTTCATCTGTAGCACTAGTTGATACTGATGGAGCAACTAAAATATGACTAATTTCTACATCACCTTTTGCTTCATCATTATAATATTTTTCTACTTGATCATCAGTTATTTGTTCTTCAGCATATTTTTCAATAGCTAAATTTTGTAAATAACTTAAATAAATATAATCTTGATAAGCTTCGATAGTAGTGAAATTTGTACTTTGTTGTATTGCCATTAATAAGTCTTCTTCAGTACCATAACTTGTTAGCATGCTTTCAATGTAAGATTCAGCATAAGCAACACCGTCTTCTTTTTTGTCTTCAAATTCTGTTTCAAATATATATCTATCTGTTAAACTGATTAAAGCTTCTAAAGCATAATTTTCTTTAACTTCTTCATATAATTCATCTACACTAATTTTTTTACCATCTTTAAGTGTTATAACCGCTTCCTGTCCATTTTCTAATGTAGGTATTGTTCCACACCCTGTTATTAACAATAATCCTACTGTTAATAAACCAAATAATTTAATATTTTTATTCACTTTATTTTCCTCCTAAAATAATTATACCAATTATGAAATTATAGTGCAAGAAAATAAGTGCTTTTTATGTAAATATTCCCTCACATACTTTTGAATTAACCATATTATATATTGAATAGTGAAAAAAGGAGGAATGATTTATGAACTGTTGTAAAACTGGTAATGGAGCTGCTATAGTATTAGTTCTTTTCATATTATTAATAATCATCTGTGGAGCATTTATTTAGTGTATTAATTTTAAGGAGGGCGTAATACTATGACAAAATGTGAACAACCAAAAGTGTGCGCACCATCATGTAATAATAGTTATTTAATTATATTAATATTATTTATATTGTTAGCTATCATTATAGGTGGCGTAGCATTTATATAAAAGAGATTAAATTCTCTTTTTTTATGAAAAAAACTACTCAGTAGTAGTAGTTTCGTTTGTAACTGCTTCAAGTGGTGAAACAGTTACTTCATCACTCATGCTAGTCATTCTAGTTTTGTGTTCGTTATATAAATTTACATAATTCCAGTGATATCCTGTATTCATTTGATCAAAAGGTATTATTTTATAGTGTCCATAATTATCTTTGTGGTGAAAAAGTAATTCAACATTAATATTATTAATTGTAATTTCGCTTGTTCCATCCTCATATTCTTTTTTATTAATATCCATAGTTACAAAACCACCAGTTGCAACACTCCATGTGTAAGCGGCTTGATTAGCTATAATCATTTGATTAGATATAAAGTTACCCATTGAATATACTACAACTGTATCATTTATTCTTGTAATAGGCTGCATCCAGTGTGGATGATTTCCCATAATAATATCTACATTCATGTCTGCTAATTCTTGTGCTACTGTAGTTTGATAAGTGTTTGGTGAACTAGTATATTCATTTCCCCAGTGCATAGCTACTATAATTACATCAACATTGTCTCTAACTGATTCTATGTGCTTTTGTGCTAGTTCTTTGCTGTAAAGATTAGTTAAATATTCTTCACCAGTTGGAATAGGCATTCCGTTAGTTCCATAAGTGTAAGATAAAAATGCATAACTTATACCGTTTATTTCTTCAATTCTTATATTATCTCTTTTTTCAAATGATGAAGCCATACCACTGGTATAAACAATATCTTCTTTAGCTTCCCACCAAGCAATACTTTCTTTAGCTCCTGATCCATATTGATCCATAGAGTGATTATTTGCTAAACTAATTAAATCAAATCCATTTTCTATTAAAGCATCTCCCCAAGCAGAAGGTGTATTAAAAAGTGGATAACTTGAATAAGGTGGAGAAGCAAATACTGTTTCTTGATTTATATATGCTAAATCAGCTTCTTCAATTGTTCCTTTTATTTCAGTAAATATTTCACTAAAATCATATGATCCATCAGGCTGTAGTGCTATGTCATAAATTGGATTGTGAAGTAGTGCGTCTCCAGTACCTAATAGTGTAAAAGAACTTTCTTTCGGCCATACTTCTTCAGGTTTGTTATCTTCATCAGGAACTTCATCATTTATAGTACTTTTGCCTTCGTAAAAGAAACTCATATATATTCCTAAGCTACCAACTGATACTATTAAAAATGTAATTAATATTATAAATATTCTAGCGCCTTTTTTTAATTTTGTTTTTTTCATGTTACTCCTTTGTTAATATACTGTATACTTCATCTGAATTTAAAGTTGTTTTTTCTTTATAATTAGGTAATAGGTGTAAGTGATAATGTTTAATAAACTGTGCATCACCATAATTATTTAATATTGTAAGAGAAGTTTTGTTAAGTTTTTCCATTAATAATTTTCCATATATTTTTGCATATTTATTAATATGCAATAGCAAATCATCTGGTAAATCTAAAAAATTATTATAATGTTTTTTTGGTATAATTAATGTATGACCATCTGCATCTGGATAGGCATCTAATATTATAATAATAAGTTCATCTTCATAAAGTATTTTACTTTCAATAGTTTTATTAATTATTTTACAAAATAAACAATCCACTGTACATCACCGCCTAAATTATATCAAAATGTGTGTACTTTTGTCTATATTATGCATACATTAAATTAGGAAAGGTGATTGATATGTCAAGTTATAGAGAAATAGTTACAAAAGCTGTAATTGGTAAAGGCAAGAAAACTAGTAAAAATGATTATGTAATTGAAACTGAAGAGAAACCAAATACAGTACTTGGTTGCTGGGTAATAAATCATGTATTTAAAGGATTAAAGAAAAATAATACAATTATAGTAGAAGGTTCTTTTGATGTAAATGTATGGTATTCTCATAGTAATGATTCACAAACTAGTGTCTGTACTCGAAACTTTATTTATGAAGAAGAAATGAAAATGGAAGAAGCATCTAATACAGAAGAAGTAGTAGTAAGGTGCTTAAGGCAACCTACGGTTACAAATGTAGATGTTAAAAACGGAAAAGTTAATTTGAATGTAGAAAAAGAATTAGGAGTTGAATTAGTCGGTGATACTAAAGTTAAAATTAGTGTTGAAGATGATGAAGATGATTATGTAGATTTAAGTGTTAATGAAAATATTGATGAAGAATTAGATGCACTTACTGATGATTATATAAATTAAAATGGTGAAAGTTCACCGTTTTTATTTGACTTTTATTTATCTTGAGTATTATTATATATTTATAAGGAGATAATTATGAATGAAGAAGATATAAAAAAAATAAAAGAATATAAAAGAAGAATTAAAGTATTAGATGTAAAGAAAGGAGTTAATATTACACTTAATACATTAATGTATTTAAGTTATTTTATACCATTTCCTTTAATAGGAAGTACAGTTGACAATTTAACTATTAATGAATATGGACATTTAATTAATGAATATAATTCTTTAGAATTTAATTCGTTTAATGTAAATTTAGTTAATTCTACTAACTATAAAGAAAAGATTGATGCACAAACTGTAGCTAACCAAGCAATTTTATATGGTAAGTGGGTTAAAGAAGATAATAAATACACTAGAACTGTTGATAAACTTATATTAAATATTGAAGATGAAATAATAATTGAAGAAGCTTTAAGAAATAATGACATAAATACAATATTATTATTTTCACAAAAGAATATGGTTTCATATATTGAAGAAGAAACTGATTTAACTAATGAACAAATTAATCAAGATACTTATTTTGAATATTATAGGTATGTATATGATTCAAATTTAAATGAAATGGCAAAATTACCCGAAACTGAAGAAGGTGTAATAAAAGTGATTCTTTATGCGATATACGGTGTATTAGGTTTGTGGGGACCTGTAATATACATGAAATATTTCCAAAGCGAATTTAATGAAGCAAGAATAAATATAGATGATGAACAAACAGAATTAAGTGACAATATAAGTAAAATAAGAGAAAGAAATATAAAATGGATGAATATAAAAAAATAAAAAAAGAACTAAAAAAAAGCAAAAAGAAAATTATTACTAAATAAAATAAGTAATTCTCTTGCATATGCAGCAGCTCCTAGTGTATGTGCATCAATAATATATTTACTTTACAGCAGCGCTATGAGTAAGACTCTAAAAGAAGGTGGACATTTTATTAATGTATATGACTCATTAACATTTGTAAATAATGATAATCCAAATGTAGCAACTGAATATATTGACCCAAAATTAGATGTACTTACTGATGATTATATAAATTAAAATGGTGAAAGTTCACCGTTTTTATTTGACTTTTATTTTTTAGAAGAGTAATATAAATTAAAAGGTGAAATATTAATGAATTATAATGAGGCGCTTAAAAATATAAAAAAAGAAAGTTTACAAAGAGGAAGCAAAAATGGAAAATAATAATATGAATGAATATAACAAGTTAAAGAAAAAGTATAATGAACTAGTGCTGAAAAATATAATTTTTCAAACTTCTTATCTAGCATTGTCAGTAGGTGCACCTATGATAATGTACTTAATAGGAAAAAGTGTTGGTGCACTTGATGAAAGTTATGAGTCTTTTGGACATTTTAAAAATACTGTTGATTCAAATGGAAAAGAAATATCTATTCCGCTGGCTAATGAGGTTACTGAGAATATAAATGTAGTATCTTTTGTAGGTGATTGGACTTTAAATGAAGATAATTATTATGAAAGAAAAACTATTAATTATAAATTTTCAGAAAAAAACTTAGAACTATTAAAAAAATCTGTTTCTACGGACTATATTACTGAAATATTGCCATATATAAATTCACCAGAAGAAATAATGGATTATAAAATTAGTCTTAATGATGAAGATATTAATAGTAGTAATAAAATTAACTTAACATATTATGAATTTAAAGAAGATGAAGTAATTGTTAAATATTATTCAGAAGAGCAATTAAAGGAAATTTCTGATACTTTAATAAGTAACTTATCAATCGTAGGTATAGTCCTTTTTGGGGCAACTCAAATATCTAATTTATGGGTTTTTTCAGAAGATAATAAACAAAGAAAAAATTTAAAAGAAAAATTAAGAAATATGAAAAGTAGAGTTAACCAAAAACAAAAATAAAAAGAATATATTAGAATTGCATAACGTATTTTTTTTTGGTATAATTTTGGTATTATAAGGAGAGTAAAAATGAAATCAGAAGAAATAATAAGAGAAAAAAGTAAAAAAAACAAATACTTATTAATTGTACTAGCAGTAAGTTTGATAGTGATTGCAACATCTTTTGCGTATTTTGTTGTTAGAGTAGCAACACCTGCGATAACAGATGTGAATTTAGGCTCTGAAACTAGTGAAAAATTAATATTTACACCGGGTACTGCAATAAATCTAAATGCAAATATAACCAATTTTGGAGAAGGGTCAACAAGTTTAATTGGTAGTACATCATCAAGTGCACAATTAATAGCAAGTTCAACAACAGGTACTGCGAGTTCTTTATATCAAGTATATTTGTATATAAAAAGTAATGATTTTGTATATACAGTAGATGAGAATACTCCGGAAATATTATTACAAATAACAGATCCAGAAGAAAATGTAGTAACTTCGTTAACAGGAGCAGAATATAAGACTGTAACTGATTCAAAAGGTGTAAGTATAAGTGGTTTTGATGTAACTACGTTAGATTGTTTACTTAATATTGCCGAGGACTATGCAATAAATACATCAGATTCGGTTACAGGTACAACTCAAGAATGGAAAATAAATTTAGTGTTTGTAAATTTAAATTCTAATCAATCAGCAAATGAGGGAAAAAATCTTGAAGCACAGTTAATTTTGCAAAAAGAAAAAGTGTCAGCAGTAGATGAAAATGGTAACTTAATACACGCGGTATTAGCAAAAGATTTGATTCTTTTAGAAAATGGAGGAGCATCTACGATAGAAGCTAAAGGAGTTCCTAATTTTCAATTTAGTCAAAACTTAACAACAGGAATGTATGCAGCAGTAGATAATGATGGAACTACATATTATTACAGTGGGTCAGTAGATAATAATTGGGTATATTTTGCAGAAGCTTACTGGAGAATTCTTAGGGTAAATGGAGATAACTCAATAAGACTAATTTACAGTGGGAAAATTGCACCTACGGAAGAAGAAAAAGTGAGTTATGAAGAAAACCCTTGGGATAATTTTGATCCTGCAATACCAATGACAATTAATTTTATAAATATTTTTACACTGGATGAAAATGATGACTTAACAAATTTTAGTTTTTATGAAAATGGGGATTTTAAAGAAAGTGTTGATACATGGTATGATTCAAATTTAAAAGCACATGAAAATAATATTCATTTAACTTCATTTTGTGATGGTAGCGCTAATGAAGCATTTGATTCATATGGAGATAGTTCAGGATTTGGGTATTATCATGATAATGGAACAGCTGTTTTTAAAAGAATCTTTTTTTCACACGCTATATTGTTAGATACTTGGCGTACAGGCCGATATACTCAAAATGATTATAACAGTATGGATATAACTTGTTCACCTAGTGAAGAATATAATTATATGATTACTGTTCCAACAGCTATAGATGCATTTATGGCTGGTATAGATAATTATACTAAAAGTTTTTTATCAGGTGATAAATTTGATACTATATCTCCGGCTTATATCTCACCATCAGATGGAGGAGACTTTGTTCCTCATTCATTTGTATTTATGTTGAATGTTTCAGGAAATAATTTTTTAGATGGTCAACATTATTATACTAATATGGAGCAATGGGAACTTAAAATAAGACCAGTTATATCTTTAAAACCTGATACAGCATTTGGCGGCACTGGACAGTGGGATGATCCTTATATACTTGCAGATCCTTTAAGTGTATGTACAATTTAAATTAAGTATAGTTATATTGTAATAAAAGATGGTGTTAACCAAAAATAGTTGACACTTCTTTTTTTATGTGATAAAATATTTTTAACTTAAGAAAGGAAAAATTATTATGGCAGTTAAATTAAGACTAAAAAAAATGGGTTCAAAGAAAAAACCATTCTATAGAATTGTAGCAGCTGATGCTAGAAGTCCAAGAGATGGTAGATTCATTGAAACTGTAGGAACATATGATCCAATTAAAGAACCAGCAGTAGTAACTATTGATAAAGAGTTAGCTATTAAATGGCTTAAAAATGGTGCACAACCTACTGATACAGTTAAAACACTTCTTAAAAAAGAAGGTATTAACAAAGAATCACTTAAAGAAGGTAAGTAATTATGAATGTAACTGAGTATACTGAATTTTTAGTGAAAAGTATTTGTAAAAATCCTGACATGGTTAAAGTATCTTTTTTTGAATCAGAAGAAGATGGAATTATGTTAGAAATAATAGTTCATGAAGATGATAAAGGAGCTGTTATTGGAAAAGGTGGTGCGACTATTGGTGCACTAAGAACTTTAATTCAAGCAAAAAATTATATAGATGGAAATGCTAGAGTTAGAATAAATGTAGATTCATTTTAATAATGAATCTTTTTTGTTGCTAGAATATTATTTTTATTATATAATAAAAAATAATGAATTTTAGGAGGTATGTTTATGGCAAATATTAATGAATTAACTGAATTGGGGTATAAAATTGCAGAATTGCAAACAAGAGTAGTATCTAAATTTGTTAGTGGGAAAATATCAGAAGAAGAATTTAATGTGATGTATCAAAATTTAGGTGTTATATTCTTCAAAACTTGTGTAGAATCTTATGATATCAATTCTAAAAAATACGCTAGTATACTTGATGTTATGAATGAAGTTGAAAATAGTATTAAATCTAAATAATTAAATATCATTTTTACTTTTCATGAATTCTCGGAGCATTTTAGTTAATGCTCTTTTTTCTATTCTTGAAACGTAGCTTCTGGATATTTTCATGTTTTTTGCAATATCTTTTTGTGTGAAAGATTTTGTATTATATAATCCGTATCTTTTTATAATTATGTCTTTTTCTCGTTCATTTAATAATTTTAGATATTTTTCTAATCTATGTATATTATCTTTTGTATTTATTTTTTCTATAAAATCTATGTGCTCATCTTTTAAAACATCTATTAAATTTACTTCATTTCCTTCTTTGTCATATCCAATAGAATCATTTAGAGAAACATTTAAATTAGTTTTTTTATTACTTCTGAAGAACATTAATATTTCATTTTGTATGCATCTGGCAGCGTAAGTTGTAATTTTTGTTTTTTGGTCATTATTGTAAGTATCTATTCCTTTTATTAAACCAATTGTACCTATAGATATTAAATCGTCGTTGTCAATTATTTTATTATCAAATTTTTTTGCTATGTGTGCAACTAATCTTAAATTATGTTCAATTAATTTTGATCTAGCATTTTTATCGCCTTTTAACATTAAATCAATAAATTTTTTTTCATCTTTTTCTTTTAAAGGGTCTGGAAATAATTCATTAGAATAACTCCCTGTAAAAAATAGTAAACTTTTAATTAGTTCGATTAAAAACATTTTATCACCTAATTAAATATATTGTTTTTGTGTAAGATAATGTCATAAATAAATATATATTGCTATTTATTGGTATTTATGGTAACATATATGTCATAAATCAGGGGGATTTACATTATGAAAGTAGCAGTTTTAAGTGATATACATTCTATGTATTATATGTTTGATGCAGTTGTAAATAAATTAGTTGAAGAAAATATTGATTATTTTTTATTTCTAGGTGATTATGTATCAGATGGTTTTGAAAATAATGAAGTTTTAGAAAAAATAAAATGGTTGGAATCTATAGGAAAAACTGTTGTTTCTGTACTAGGAAATAGGGATCTTTCTATTTTAAATTATAATGGTGTTTCTTGGGAAAATGAGCCTTCATTAGGAAATTTATTATACGCATACAAAGATGTGAATGAAGATAATTTTAATTATTTAAAAAGTATGAATACTACAGAAAAAATTATTTTAAATGACAAAAATATTTATTTATCTCATCACAATATTTTAGAAAATAATGATCCTTTTTACCCACATAGTGAAAATTATATTAAGTGTATTAATGAAAAATATAAAAACAGTTTATTTTTAACAGGACATATACATACACAATTTAATTTCAAAAATTCTGACAATCAATTTATTAACCCGGGAGCATTTGGAATAAGTAGAGATATTGCAAATGGAATTGCCTATTGTGTATTAGAAATAGACAAAGATATTAAATGTGATATGAGAGTAGAAAGTTTTGATATAAATGAAGTGGCTAAACATTATATCAATTCACGATACTATGAATTAAATCCTGAATGGACTGTACTCCTTTTAAATTCATATGTTAATCAAAAAGGATATTTTGTTCCCTTTATAAATTATTATAGAGAAAATCCGCAACTTGCATATCATAATGCATTTATTAAATTTGCTAATGATAATAAATTAGATTATTTTACGCGCATTAAATAATGAACAATAAAGCTATTAAATTATATTAATAGTTTTTTTGTGGTATAATATTTATATGGAGGGTATATGAAAAAAGTAATATTAATAGATGGTAATAACTTCATGTTCAGAGCATTTTTTGCAACTAGTTATACTGGTAATATAATGAGAAATAGTGAAGGATTTCCTACCAATGCATTGTATGGTTTTATAAATATGTTAAATAAAATAATTGATGAAGAAAAACCGGAATTTATGGTAGTAGCTTTTGATGTTGGTAAAAATTTTAGAAAAGAAGAGTATTCTTTTTATAAAGAGGGAAGAAGTGCAACTCCAGAAGAGTTAAAAGTGCAAATGCCATATGCAAGAAAAGTTTTGGACGGTATGGGTATTAAATATTTAGAAATGGAACCATATGAGGCTGATGATATTATAGGTACATTAGTTAAAATGGCTTCATTTGATAAAGACTTTGATAGTACAATTGTATCAAGTGATAAAGATTTATTACAATTAATTAACTATGAAACTGATGTTAAATTATTAAAAAAAGATTCTTATATCAGATATGACGAGAAAACTTTTAAAGAAGAATATGGTATAGATCCTATTAAAATGATTGATTTAAAAGCTTTAATGGGAGATGCATCTGATAATATACCTGGTGTTAAAGGTATTGGAGAAAAAACTGCTTTAAAGTTATTACATGAATATGAGTCACTTGAAGGAGTATATGAAAATATTAACAACATCAAAGGAGCAAATAAAACTAAATTAGAAAATGATAAAGAAAATGCTTTTATGAGTAAAAAAATAGCTACTATATTTCAAGATGTTCCAATAAATATTAATTTTGAAGATTTGAAATATAAGGGTAATAATAATTATTTAAAAGAATTATATATGGAATTAGGATTTAATTCTTTATTAAAAAGATTGGGTGAAAATACAGAAACTATTAAGTTTGAATATAAAAAAATAAATAATATAAATGAACTATTGTTAGAAGAGGAAGTATCTTTATATGTAGAGTATGATAACGATAATTATCATAATTCAAATATAAAATCTATTGCAGTTAGTGATAAAAATGCTACGTATATTATTGATAATAGTTTATATTCTGACTTAAAAGAAATACTAAAATCTAAAGAAGTAACAACATATGATATCAAAAAACATTTGAAATTTTTTGATATTAAATTTATTAATGATTTAATGATAGGTTACTTTCTTTTAGGTATGAATGTAAAAGATGATATTAGTAGTATTATGTTTGATTTAGGTATAAATGTTCAAAACAGTAATGGGTTAAAAAAGAATAAATATGAAATAAATGATTTGGAAAATAGTACTGCTTTGAAAGCAAAATTCATATTTGATAATAGACTTAAAATGAAAATGGATCTTAATGAAAAACAATTATTAAAATTATATAATGATATTGAGCTACCTCTTTCATTTGTTTTAAGTAAAATGGAGAATAATGGTATTGTATGTAAAAAAGAAGTACTTGATAATTTAAAAATTAACATTAAAGAAAAAATAGATAATGTAACTAAGGAAATTTATATAGATGCTAATGAAGAATTTAATATTTCTAGTCCTAAACAATTAGGAGAAATATTATTTGAAAAAATGAACTTGGCTAAAGGTAAAAAAAATAAAACTGGTTATAAAACAGATGCATCTGTTTTAGAGAAAATGATTGATTTTCATCCAATTATAAGTAAAATTTTATTATATAGAAATTTAACTAAAATTTATTCTACTTATATCGAAGGTTTAGAAGAATATATTTCTGAAAATGGAAAAATACATCCAATATTTAAACAAACTTTGGCAAGAACTGGTAGACTTTCATGTACGGAACCTAATTTACAAAATATACCTGTTAGAGAAGAATTAGGAAAACAAATTAGAAAGGCTTTTTTACCTGAAAATGATTTGTTGTTATCTGCTGATTATTCACAAATAGAACTAAGAATACTTGCTCATATATCAGGAGATGAAACTCTT
>CAYJNH010000019.1:0-19502 GCA_964371705.1 uncultured Muribaculaceae bacterium | reverse complement strand
AATAAGAAAAAAGTAGGAAAGTAGGTAAGTAGAATATGGCATATAATAGAAGAAAAAAGAAAGTTAAAAAAATAATTACTGAAGCTCAAGCTCATATTCATTCAACTTATAATAATACAATAGTTAGTATTTCAGATAATGATGGAAATGTTATAGCATGGTCATCTGCTGGAAGAATTGGTTATAAAGGAAGTAAAAAGAAAACTCCTTTTGCTGCTGGTATAACTGCTGAAGCTGCAGCTAAAGCTGCTGTTGAATCAGGTGTTAAAAAAGTTGATGTTTATGTTAAAGGTCTAGGACCAGGTAGAGAAAATGCTGTTAGATCACTTCAAGCAGCTGGACTTGAAATTACTTCAATCGTTGATGAAACACCAGTTCCACATAATGGTTGTCGTCCACCTAAAAAACCAAGAAACTAAGAATCGAAGGGAGAAAATTGATGATTAAATTTGAAAAACCAGATTATAAAATAGTTGAAGCTGTTGAATCTAATAGCTTTGCAAAGTTTGAATTAGAACCACTTGAAAGAGGTTTTGGTACAACAATTGGAAATGCACTTCGTAGAGTACTTTTATCTAGTTTACCAGGTAGTGCTGTAACTAGTATTAAAATTGATGGAGTAATGCATGAATTTCAAAAAATTGATGGAGTTGTAGAGGATGTTACTTCTATAGTTCTATCTTGTAAAAAATTAGTTGTTAAGAATTTCACAACTGAATCTAAAGTATTAAGATTAACTGCTTCAAAAGAAGGTGTTGTAACTGCTGGAGATATTACAGCGGATGCTGATATTGAAATAGTAAATAAAGATTTAGTAATTTGTAATTTAGTTAAAGGTGGAAAAATAGATATTGAAATGACTTTAGAAAATGGTCGTGGATATGTTGATGCTGCTACAAATAAAGCTAATCTTGTAGATGCTAAAATAGGTGTAATAGCTATTGATTCTAGTTATTCACCAATTGAACTTGTTAAATATGAAGTAGTTGATACTCGTGTTGGACAAAATGAAAATTATGATAAATTAATTATGGAAATTACTACTAATGGTAGTATGACACCAGAAGAAGCTATGGCACTTGCTGCTAGAATTTTAATTGAACATTTCACAATTATTTCTGATTTAAATCAAATTAGTAATGTTACTGGAATGATGCAAGAGAAAAAAGTAGACACTATAGCTAAAAAATTAGAAACACCTATCGAAGAAGTTGAGTTTTCAGTTCGTGCATATAATTGTTTAAAAAGAGCTGGAGTTCACACTATCCAAGATTTAGTTGAAAAGAAAGAAGTAGAAGTTACTAAAATTAGAAACTTAGGAAAGAAATCTCTTAAAGAAGTTATTGACAAAGTTGCTGATTTAGGACTTACATTTAAGGAGTAGAATATGGCTTATAGAAAATTAAATAGAGAAACAAGAATTAGAAGAAGTATATTAGCTGGGCTTACAAAAACTGTAATTACTAACGGTCATGTTGTAACTACACAAGCTAGAGCTAAAGAAGTTCGTAAATTCGTTGAAAAAATGATTACACTTGGAAAAAGAGGAACTTTAGTTTCTCGTAGAAATGCACTTGCATTTTTACATAATGATAAAGAAGTTGTAAGTAAAATATTTAATGAACTTGCACCTAAATATGCAGATCGTAATGGCGGATACACAAGAATGATTAAACTTGCTGAACGTCGTGGTGATGATGCTTTAGAAGTAAGATTAGAATTAGTATAGATATCTATACTTTTTTTTATTACATTAAATATTCATATTTTTTTATTTTTTGTGAAATTTATAGAAAATAGTTTTAATAATTTTGGTAATATGGTAAAATAGTTATACGTGTTAAAAGTATAAAGGAAGTGTTAAAATGGCTAAAGTTATATCATTAGTAAATCAAAAAGGTGGGGTTGGTAAAACAACTACAAGTATTAACTTGGCTGCAGCATTGGGTCAAGCTGGTAAAAAAATACTTCTTATTGATATGGATCCGCAAGGAAATGCTACAACAGGTTTGGGGTTATCTTCATCTGATTTTAATAGTGATGTATATGAAGTTATTACTGGTCAAAGTGAAATAAAAAAAGGTGTAAAGAAAACTAAATTTAAAAATTTAAGTATTATGCCTGCAACTTTAAATTTAGCTGGTGTAGATGTTGAATTTGTAAAAAAAATGTTAGAAGATCCTGAATTTAAACAAAATGATCAATTAAAAAGTCATTTAGAAGAAATTAGAGAAAATTATGATTATATTATTATAGACTGTCAACCATCACTTGGTATTGGGACTATGAATGCACTAGTAGCTAGTGACTCTGTTATTATACCTGTTCAATGTGAATTTTTAGCTCTAGAGGGTATTACTCAGCTTCTTAATTCAGTTATTATGGTACAATCAAGTATGAATCCAGAATTAAGAATTGAAGGTGTTTTATTAACAATGTTTGATGGTAGAACAAATATTGCATTAGAAGTAGTTGAAGAAATTAGAAAATATTTTAAAGATAAAGTATTTGATACAATTATACCTAGATTAGTACGTCTAGTTGAAGCTCCAAGTCATGGAAAACCAATAAATGAATATGATCCAACTAGTAGAGCTTCAGAAGCATATGCTAATTTAGCAATGGAGGTTATTGATAGAAATGGAGAATAAAAAGAAAGCTTTAGGTAAAGGATTAGAACAATTATTTGCCAACAATGTTATTAACTTTGAGACAGTTGAACATAATATTGTTAAAGAAGCAAAAGAAAGTGATATTAGAGAAATATCTTTAGATGATATTAGAAGTAATCCATATCAACCTAGAAAAGTATTTGATCAAAATGCTTTAAATGAACTTGCTATATCTATTAAAGAATATGGTGTAGTTCAACCTGTAATTGTAAAAAAAAGTGTTAAGGGTTATGAACTAATAGCAGGTGAAAGAAGATGTAAAGCATCTAAAATAGCTGGTCTTACTAAAGTTCCTGCGATAGTAAAAGAATTTACTGACCAAGAAATGATGGAAATAGCTTTGCTTGAAAATGTTCAAAGGGAAGATTTAAATCCTATAGAAGTAGCTGAATCTGTAAATTCTATAATTAAAATGAGAGGATTTACTCAAGAAGAATTTGCTGTTAAGTTTGGTAAAAGTCGTAGTTATGTAACTAATCTATTGGGATTATTAAGATTACCATTAATAGTTAAGCAAATGGTTCAAGATAAAAAGTTATCTATGAGTCATGCTAGAATTCTTAGTAAATTAGATGATGATAATAAAATAATTGAATTAGCAGAAAAAGTAATTAGAATGAATATGAGTGTACATGACCTTGAAAATTTACTTAATTCTAAGCAGGTAACGAGTGTTTCTAAAGTTTATGATGTTAAAAATTATGCTGTTTATGAGAGATTAGTTAGTGATCATTTAGCAGAAAAGGTTAAAATAAATAAAAATAAAATAGAGATTAAATTTACTGATGAAAAAGATCTTATAAGACTTTTAAATCTTATGAATGTAAAGGTAGATGAAGATTAATGAATAAAACTTTCAAATTAAATGATAATGTTATTATGAAAAAAGGACATGCTTGTGGCAGCAATTTATGGACTATTACTAGAATTGGTGTAGATATTAAAATTAAATGTAATGAGTGCGGTAGAGAAATTATGATGGATAGATTAGATTTTTTAAGAAAATTAAAGAAGGTGATTTCTAATGAAGAGTAATAAATTAAAAAAATTAATAGGTATACACCCTGTAGTTACATATATAGTACTTTGTGCATTTATAATTATACTGAGTTTTATATTTTCTTTATTAAGTGCACAGTCTACTTATAATTTGTATTCAATAGCTACTAATGATTATACTCCAATAACTGAATCAGTTTTATCTTTATTTGATTTATCAGGAATTAAATATATATTTACATCTTCAGTAGAAAACTTTGCTACTTTTACTGTTTTATCTAATTTAATAATTATATTAATAGGTATTGGTATCATGGATAGAAGTGGTTTTTTGCAAACTTCTGTAACCTTATTAACTAAAAAAGCCAAAAAAACAAATGTTACTTTTGTTATAATATTAATTTGTTTATTAGCTAGTATAATTGGCGACTTGGCATATATTATACTAATACCTTTAACGGCACTATTTTTTTATTACGCTAAAAGAAATCCTTTTATCGGTTTAATTGCTTCTTTTGGTGCATTAACTGTCGGTAGCGGCTTGTCTTTTGCATTTACCGCTGTGGATAGTGCTTTAAGAGGGTATACTACTTTAAATGCATCTGTAATAGATCCAAATTATATTTTTTCTGAGAACGCTCTTATTGCTATAAATTTATTTGTCATTGTAGCTGCTACTTTTATATTAACAAGAGTAACAGAAAACTATGTTGCAAAAAAATTACCTAAATATGAATTTGAAGAATCAGCTTTAGAAGAAGATATTGTTACTAAAAAAGAATTAAGAGGCATGATATATGCTGGTATTTTTGGTATAGCATATATTTTAATAATTATATATAATATTATACCCGGTTTACCTTTTTCAGGAAATTTACTTGATTACAGTCAATCTTTATATATAGATAAACTGTTTAGTGTTGAATCTTTTTTCTCTTCTGGTTTTGTCTTTATAGTAGCTATCTTTTTTGTAATATTAGGACTTGTTTATGGTATTGGTTCAAAATCTATTAAAAATAATAAAGATTTTGTTGAAGGATTAGGTTATTCTTTAGATGGAATAGGTAAAACTTTGTTGTTGATATTTGTAGCTTCAGCATTAATAAATATATTTAAACAATCAAATATAGGTAATACTATAGTAGTATATTTCTCTACAGTTATTACTGATTTAGGTTTTACAGGACTTCCACTTGTATTGTTATTATTTTTTATAGCTATTATTACTACTATATTTGTTCCTTCATCTATAATGAAATGGCCTATAATAGCATCGACTGCAGTTCCTGCATTTATTAATTCAGGTTTGACTCCAGAATTTGCACAAATAGTATTTAGATTCGGCGAATCTGTTTCAATGGGATTAACTCCTTTATTATCATATTTTGTAGTTTATTTAGCATTTATAGAAAAATATGATCAAAGTGGTAAATCAATTAGTTTATTTAAAGCAATAAAATTTCAGTTACCGTATGCCTTAATTATGTTAGTTTTGTTTATAATTGTAATATTATTCTTTTATATAACAAATATACCTTTAGGTGTAGGTGGAAGTGTAGCTATTTAAAGAGTTTTAACTCTTTTTTTTATTTGCCTATAATTTATATGTATGGTATACTAGATGTGCTAAAAAGGAGTGTTTATATGGGATTACAAGCTGGAATAGTAGGATTACCAAATGTAGGTAAATCCACACTTTTTAACGCTATAACTAAAAAAAATATATTAGCTGCAAATTATCCATTTGCTACTATTGAACCTAATGTAGGAGTAGTACTTGTACCAGATACTAGATTAGATTTTTTAAAGGAAATGTATGATCCAAAATCATATGTTCCTACTGCTTTTGAATTTATTGATATTGCTGGACTTGTAGAAGGAGCATCTTCTGGTGAAGGATTAGGTAATAAATTTTTATCTCATATAAGAAGTGTTGATGCAATTGTTGAAGTAGTAAGATGTTTTGATGATGAAAACATTACTCATGTATCAGGTCATACTGATCCAATTAGAGATATAGAAATAATTAATGTTGAACTTATTTTATCTGATTTAGAGGTTGTTTCTTCAAGAATTGATAAGATAGAAAAAAAAGCTATAGCTACTAAAGATAAAGATTTATTAGAAGAACTTAGAATTCTTAAAATATGTAATGATGCTTTAGAAAAAAATATACCTTTAAGAACATTAGAGTTAAATGATGATGACAAATTATTAATTAAAAATTTTAGTTTAATTACTATGAAACCGATTATATATGCTGCTAATGTCGATGAAGAATCTATAGTAGTGGGTGATAATGATTATACTTTAAAAGTTAAAGAATATGCTTCAAAAGAAAATAGTGGAGTGATAGTCATGTGTGCTAAATTTGAAGAAGAAATGGCTAGTTTAGAAGCAGAAGAAAAACAAATGTTTTTAGAAGATTTAGGAATAACTAATTCAGGTTTAGATAAATTAATTTTTGCTACTTATGATTTATTAGGATTAGCTACATTTTTTACTTCTGGAAAAGATGAAGTAAGAGCATGGACTTTTAAAAAGGGAGATAAAGCTCCAGTATGTGCTGGATATATTCATTCTGATATTGAAAGAGGTTTCATAAGAGCTGAAGTTACTAGTTTTAAAGATTTAGAAAAATATGGTAGTGAATTAAAAGTAAAAGAAGCTGGCTTACTGCGCGTAGAAGGCAAGGAATATATAATGCAAGATGGCGACATATGTTATTTTAGATTTAATGTATAATAATACATTATTTTTTTTGTTTTATTTACATAATAATAATAATATTGTATAATAACTACATAAGGTAGGAAACTATTATGCTTATCAATGTAAGAATGTTTTTTAAAAAGTATAAAACAATATTGTTAATAACTATAAGTGTATTGTTAGTTGCTGCTATAGCTACAACATTTGCTTTCTTTTTATATGAAAATAGTTTGCCTGCAAAAACGCCTGTTGGTCTTGAAAATGAAACAGTTTCGAAATTAGATTTTGATATATCTAACGAATTATTTTTACAGCCAGGTTCTCATAATTTAAATGATCAAATGGGTAACTTAGTAACAACAGCAACAGCAACGGCAACTTTATATGCAAATGCTGATGCAACTAATGTAACTAGAACATATAATTTATCTATTAATATATTTGATAATGAATTTGTTTATACAAGTGGAAACACTCCTGAAATATTATTAACTGTTGTTGATCCAGATGGCAATAATGTTGAAAATATAACTGGACTTGATTATGTAACTCATAACGGAGTTTCTGGTTTTGATGTTACTACATATAATGGAACTATAAATATTGCTGTTAATTATCAAATAATTACAAATTTAATTAATGGTTTAGATGATGACTGGACTATAACACTTACAATGCTTAATTTAGATACTGACCAAAGTTTAAATGCCGAGTCATCACTTAGTGCAGAAATAATTTTACAAGAGACTGAAATAAAATATTTTAATGAAACTATTTTGAATAATAATGGCGGAATAGATGCTATTGTTGTAAAAGGAACACCAGACTTTAATGTGATATCGACTACAAATGATGGAATGTATGCTACTCAAGATGATTATGGAACAAGTTATTATTTTAGAGGAGCAGTTGATGATAACTGGGTAAAATTTGCTGGTTTTTATTGGCGAATTATACGTGTAAATGGTGATGGTAGTGTAAGAATAATTTACTCAGGAACAGATGCTCCGACGGAGGAAGAAAAGGTATTTATGACTACTTCGGCAAAAACAACTATAGGTAGTAGTCCTTATAATTTAAACCAAACTGTAGCTGAACAATCTGGGTATATGTATACAGTAGGAGAACAACATGGAATTAGTACAAGCAGTGACATAAAAATAAAAATTGATGATTGGTATGAAAATAATATCTTAAATACTGTATATAATGAATTAGTAAGTGATGCAATATATTGTGATGATAGAACTGCTTATAAAACCACTTCTGGTTCAATAGATGCCAAAGGTTATGGTAATGAAGTAACACAATATTTTGGCTCATACATAAGAAATTTTTCGAGTAAAAATCCATCTTTAATTTGTCCAACAAAGGAAGATGCTTTTACTGTAGATGACATTTTAAACGGTAATGGGGGATTAGATTATCCTGTTGCTACGTTAAGTGCTGATGAAGTATCTTTTGCAGGTGGTAGAGTTTCTGTTGAAAATAAAAATTATTACTTATATGTAAATACTTATGTGTGGACAATTAGTTCGTATACATACACAGGTCAAGCTCGTAATGTTCTTACATATCATGTTGGATATTTAGATAATTCACATTCAGCTAATGATATAGCTGTAAGGCCAGTTATATCCCTTAATAAAAATGTACTTGTTAGTGGAAATGGTACATGGAATAATCCATATGTAGTAGAAGTAAACTAGACCGTTTAAATAAGCGGTTTTTGTTTACAAAAATGGTTATATTTGTTATAATACTAGCGAGTGAGAAATTACTCCTTGTTATATACTTGATATATAACCAAATGACCAAGAGGAGGTGTAGAAGATGACAAAATATGAAATCATGTACATAGTAAAAACTACTATGGAAGATGACGCTATTAAAAAAGTTTCTGAAGATGTAAAAGCTTTAATTAATGGTGATTCAAAAGTTATCGAATTTAAAGATTTAGGTAAGAAAAAATTAGCTTATGAAATCAAAAAAGAATTAAATGGTGCTTACTATTTAATGATTGTTGAAGCTAGTAATGAAGTTATCAAAGAATTCGATCGTAAATGTTTAATTAATGAAAATGTATTAAGACATTTAGTAATTAAATTAGAAAAATAAAAATTATAATAGAAGGTGGATATATATGAACAAAGTTATATTAATGGGAAGATTAACAAGAGATCCTGAAAGTAGAATGACAGCATCAAATTTAGAAGTAACTAGATTTTCTATAGCTGTTAATAATGATAGACCGTCAAGAAATGGTGAAAATAATGCAGAATTTATAAATTGTGTATCATTTGGTAATCAAGCGGGAGTTATTAGTAAATATTGTACAAAAGGTTCTCAAATATTAGTTACTGGACGTATTCAAAATGGAAGTTATGAAAAAGATGGAATTAAAAGATATACTACTGATGTAGTAGTTGAATCTTTTGAATTTGCTGGGTCATCTAATGGTGGAGCTAGATCAAATTCTAATGATTCTTATGATATGCCATCATTTGACAATGCACCAATGAGTGCTCCTACTACTGATGTTTCTAGTGATCCTTATAAAGACTTTGGTGAAGAAATAACACTTTCTAGTGATGATTTACCATTTTAAGAAAGGAAAATATATAATGGCAGAATTTTATAGAAAAAAGAAAAAGATTTGTCAAATGTGTGCTGGAAAAAGTGTTGATTATAAAGATGTTATGATTATTAACAAATATATTAATGATAAAGGTAAAATATTACCTAGAAGAATGACTGGTGCTTGTGCAAAACACCAAAGACACATTGCAACTCAAATTAAATATTCAAGATTTATGGCTTTAACTCCATATGTAAAATAAAATAGAAACTGATGTTTCTATTTTTTTTACGATACTTTTACAATGACTTTTTTGTCTATTATTTGTATGTATTCGGGATGTGGATATGATTTGTTATTTATTATTTGTTCATGACTTTTATAAATGTCTATTATTTCACTAGAGGTGTTAATATTTATTTTTGTATTTAAAATATTGTTAATATATGCTTTGTAAGTTCCTGGATAAGTTATAGTAGGAACATGTAAAACATAATCTTCAAAATGTTTATATATGTTAATTCTAGAATTGATATCTCCAAGTATAATAACTTCAGTTTCACCTGGAATATAATTTTCACTTTTTTCAATATCATATAGTATATTAGTAAATAATGTATGTGTTTCTTGATAATTAATATCTCTTTCTAAATAACTGTTGTTAATAAACAAAAAATTATTATATATATTTACACTTAATATTATATATATTGTTATATATAGCCATTTAGCTGTTTTGTTTTTTTCACAAATAAATAATATTAGTACATATGATAAACTAGCTGCAAAAATCATTAGATAATGTAATAGACCACTAGTTAATACATTCATAAAACATGCTGCAAGTGGTATTAATGCAATGATAAATATTAATGAAATAATATGTCCTTTAGGTAATTTTTTCTCTTTAAAATATATTATTAAATTATAACTGATTAGTAATAGTAGTAATGAATTAATAATAGTCATTGCTGTTGTATTAAAATTTACTGGGGTAAAATATGCTCCAGCGAATGATAAATAAGAATCTAGTATATTGATGTGTAAATTATTAAGTATATTAAATGAATTATCAACAGTATTGTAACCACTAATTTTTTCTATATTAAATATAATTAGCATTAGTGATTGACATAGGTAATAAAGAATAACTCCAGCAAATATAATTCCTAGTATTTTAGTTCCATAAATAAATATATTTTTTATTTTCTTTTTGTTCATAATCTTGTTAATAAGTAACAGTAGAAATAAAACTATTGATACACATAAGTATGCTTGATAAAATCCACAAGATATTGTTATAAATAAGGGAGTAATAATATATCCATATTTATATTCTTTGAAAACGTATACAGCTAATATAGAAAATAAATATGCTAGCATAAATGCATCATTTTCATGAAAATATATTACATTAGTAACTGTAAATGAGAGAGATCCTAAAAATAATAATACTATTAATAATATATTGGTTTTATTTTTAATATTTACTGTTTTTATTAATAAATAATTACCAATGGACATATATACTAGCGACAATATTCCTGTTATCCAAGGAACTGGAGTAAATCCTCTAAAGTATATGCTAAACATTTGCATAAATCTACCAATTTGTATTTTCCATTGTATATCGTTAGCTTGATCAAATCCAATTAAAGTGTCATGATTAAATGCGACATTAATATAGCCATAACCATGAATAATTAAACCTCCAATTATAGTAACTAAAAAAATGTAAATAAAAGTTTTTTTATCAAAATTTTCTTTTTCTTTGTTATATATACTTTTAATAATGTTAATCATAAATATCACTACTTTCCAATAAATATAAATAAATTATAACATTATATTGTATATATTGAAACTGCTAACTAACTTTCTTTTATTAACTTTATATGGTACAATATATATGCATTAAGGAGCGTGAAAAAATGAAAGTTATATTGCTTAAAGATGTAAAAGGGCAAGGAAAAAAAGATGCTATTATTGAAGTAAGTGATGGTTATGCTAATAATTTTTTATTTAAAAATAAATTAGCTGTTGCTTATAGTAAAAAAAGTAGTGAAATATTAGAACATGAGAAAGATGATAGAAAACAAAAAGAAAATCATTTAATAGAACAGTTAACTGTGATTAAAAATAAATTAAATAATAAAGAATTTAAATTTAAGGTTAGTACTGGCTCAGGAGATAAAGTTTTTGGTAGTATATCTTCCAAACAAATAGCTGAACAAATAAAAAAAATGGGATTTGATGTTGATAAAAAATGTATTCATTTGGAAGAACATATTAATACACTTGGAACTCATTTAGTTAATATTAAATTACATAATAAAGTTCAGTTTAATATAAAAGTAATATTAGAAAAGTAGGTGATTTATATGGCTAGAAATATGCCATCAAGTTTAGAAGCAGAAATGAGTGTATTAGGTGTAGCATTTCTAAATAATTATGATGTTGATCGTATATGTGAAGAAATGTTTCCTGATATGTTTTTTGATTCTAGAAATAGAGCATTATTTAACGCTATTAAAGAATTGCATAAACAAAATAATCCTATAGATATTACTACTATTAAAAATGAATTGGATAAAGTAAAAAAATTAAATGAAGTAGGTTTAGATTATTTAACTGAAGTAATTGACTCTGTTGTTACTAGTGCTAATTTAGAATATTATATGTCTATAGTAAAAGAAAAAGCTGTTAGACGTAATATTATTGAAACAGCTACTAATATAACTACTAATGCTTATGATATAGAAGATTTGAATTTCTTACTTGATACAAGTGAAAGAGATATGCTTAATGTACTTAGATCTAGAAGTGTTGGAGACTTTTTACCTATACATGAAGTACTTAAAAGAGCACAAGAAAGATTAGAAGAACTAGCTAAAAATAAAAAATTGATTACAGGACTTCAAACAGGGTTTTATGATTTTGATAAAATTACTACTGGTTTTCAAGGTGGAGAACTAATAATTTTAGCAGCTAGACCTGGTATGGGTAAAACAGTTATGGCTCTTAATATGGCTACTTATGCAGCTAGTACTACTGATAAAGCTATAGCTATATTTAACTTAGAAATGCCTGCTGAAATGTTAGTTAATCGTATGATTGCATCAGTGGGACAGATAGATTCATATAAATTATCTACTGGTAATATGCAAGAAGGTGATTGGAAAAGATATAATGAAGCTATTAATCAGTTAGGTCATACTAATATATATATTGAAGATGATGCAGGTATTACTGCAAGTGAAATAAGAGCAAAATGTAGAAGACTTGCGACAAGTGAAAAAGGCTTGGCTCTTGTGGTAATCGATTACCTACAATTAGTGTCTTCTGGAAATAAAAGAATAGAGTCAAGACAAGTGGAAGTATCTGAAATTTCAAGAGGACTTAAGACTATGGCTTTAGAACTTAATATACCTGTAATAGCCTTATCACAGTTATCAAGAAGTGCTGAAAAAAGAGAAAGTAATCAACCAATGTTAGCAGATCTTCGTGAATCTGGATCATTAGAACAGGATGCAGATATGGTATTATTTATTAATCGTAAAGATTATTATGAAAAAAAAGATCAAAATCAAAAAATAGTACCAGCAGAATTAACAATTGCAAAACACAGAAAAGGTGGACTAGGAACAGTAGATTTATTAATGGATTTACCAACCGGTTCATTTAAAAATGTTATACACACTAATAAAAGGGATGATGAATAATGAAAATAAAATTATATTTAATTACTAGTTTAATTGTATTACTCGTAGGAGCAATATATGCTTTAGATTATTTTTATGTAGATAATCCAGATAAAGCTAATTCTTTATTTAAAATTTATTTAAAAGGTGAAGAATTAGGGTATATAGAAAATGATGATGAATTATATTCTCTTATCAATAACGAGCAAAAAGAAATAAAGGATACATATAATGTTAATAATGTATATCCTCCATCTGATTTTGATATAGTAAAAGTTAATACTTATAATAATAATATAACTGATATAACTGAGGTATATGAAAAAATAGAAAATTATGATAACTTTACCATAAAAGGATATACATATATTATTAAATCTACTGATGAAGAAAAAGAGGATGTAATAGTTAATGTACTTGATGAAGCTATTTATGATGAAGCTATAAATACATTTATTACTGCTTTTATAGAAACAGAAGTATTTTTAAATGTTCAAAATGGTACTCAAGAAGAAATTGTTGATTATGGTGAATATATAAAAAACATGTATTTTGCAGAAAATATAGCAGTAGTCAAAGAAAATTATATTAGTGTAAATGATAAAATATATACTGATGCTAGTGAGCTTAGTCAATTTTTATTATTTGGTGCTGATGCTGTTATGAATAGTTATACAGTGAATGTTGGTGATACAATTACGTCTATTGCTAATAATAATCAGTTGAATCCAAAGGAATTTTTAATAGCCAATCCTGAGCTTAGAAATCCGGAAACTTTATTAGCTATTGGATCAACAG
Source organism: uncultured Muribaculaceae bacterium (assembly GCA_964371705.1). Classification (GTDB taxonomy): domain Bacteria; phylum Bacillota_I; class Bacilli_A; order RF39; family UBA660; genus CAKOSP01. Next base: position 6,042 of record CAYJNH010000019.1, on the reverse strand, counting down.
TAAACGTAACACTTTTAAATCCTGTTTTGAATTTTGTTTATGAAGTTGAAAAAACTGAAGAAGTTGAAGTTGATTTTATTACTACAACCGTAGTTGATAACACGAAATCTGTTGGTTTTTCTGAACCTACTGTTGCTGGTGTAACTGGTCTTCAAAAAGTTACTACTAATTATTCAGTAGTTAATGGTTTACAATCAAAAGAAGTGGAAAGTTCTGACCCGATAATTATAAGAGAAGTAGTAAATGCTGTTACAACTGTTGGACCTAGTTATGTTAGTAGTTCTACTTTATCAGATTATGTATATACTGGTCTTACTTTTGCTCTTCCAACATTACCAGGAGCTATTGTTACTTCACCATACGGTGAATGGAGAGATGGATATGTTCATAAAGGAACGGATTTCTCTGGTATACCAGGAGGTTCTGAAAATTCTCCAATATTTGCTATAGCAGATGGTACAGTTGTTCAAGCTGGATGGGGTTCAGGCGGACAAGGTAACTATGTAGTTATTGCTCATGCAGGTGGTTATTATTCTACTTATATGCATATGTATAGTGGATCAATAAGAGTTAATGCTGGTGATACTGTAGTTGCTGGACAACAAATTGGTGGTATGGGTAATACTGGTTGGTCATTTGGTACTCACTTACATATTGAATTTACTTATGGTAGACCATATTCAGGTGGAAATGTAATATATTATAATGCTTATAATATTATATACGGTGGTTAATGAAAATTTGTAGTTTATGCAGTGGATCTAAGGGGAATAGTTATTTTATAGAAGTAGGTAATAATAAGATTTTATTTGATACTGGTAAAAACTATAAATATCTATCCTATTCTTTGTCTTCGATAGGTGTAAAAATTAAAGAAATAAATTATATTTTTATAACACATACTCATACTGACCACATATCCGCATTAAAAAATATTTTAAAAAATAGTAATGCTTATTTATGTATTAGTCAGAAAATGTTTGATCAATTAGAATCATTGAAAGATTTTGACAGAGTTTTAATATTTGATGATGAAATAAATTTAGATGGTGTTAATGTTTTAAGTTTAAAATCTAGTCATGATGCAGACGATGCCAGAAACTTCGTTATTATATATGATAATAATAAAGTTTCTTATATAACAGATACCGGTTATGTTAAACAAAAGCATTTTAAATATTTTTATAATAGTGATGTTTTGTTAATGGAAAGTAATCATGATATAGAACTTTTAAAACATGGACCTTATCCAGAGTGGCTTAGAGCGAGAGTTTTATCTGATGTAGGTCATTTATCAAATAATCAAGCAGGGTTTTATTTATCTAAATTAATAGGCCCTAATACTAAAATGGTAAAATTAATTCATTTAAGCGAACATAATAATGATCCACAAGTCGCATTAGAAACAGTTAAAAGTATTCTTTGTGATTATGATATATCATTTAATAATATTGATTATGCTATGCAAGATGAAGTTAGTGAGGTAATAAATTTATGATAAAAATTATATGTTTTGGTAAAATTAAAGAATCGTATTTAAAAAATATGTGTGATGATTATTTTAATAGGCTTAAAAAATATCATAATTTAGAAATAATTGAATTAAAAGATGAACAAGATATAAAAAAAGAAACTTTATCTATAGAAAAAATATTTAAAAATAGTGATTATAATATAGTTTTAGATATTAAAGGTAAATCTTATGATAGTATTTCTTTTTCTCAAAAAATTAATAACATATTTAATTTCAATTCTAATATTACTTTTATAATAGGTAGTTCTTTTGGAATAGATGAAAGTATTAAAAATAAGGCTAATGAATTGGTAAGCTTTTCTTCTTTTACTTTTCCACATGGTTTATTTAGAGGTGTATTTTTAGAACAATTATATAGGTCATTTAAAATAATGAATAATGAGGAATATCATAAATGATAGGTAATAAGTGGGATTTAATACTAAAACCAATGTTTGATAACAAAGACTTTAAATCTGATTTTGATCATATTATTTCTTTATATAATAAAACTATTATATATCCAGCAAAAGAAAATATATTTAGAGCATTTAAGTTAACTGATTATGATGATGTTAAAGTTGTAATATTAGGTCAAGATCCGTATCATAATGGACTAGCGGATGGTTTAGCATTTTCATCTTCTGGAAAAAAGATACCATCTTCACTTAAAAATATATTCTTAGAATTGTCTAATGATTTAAATATAGAAATGCCAATAAGTCCAAATTTATCTAAATGGGCTAAACAAGGAATTTTACTTCTTAATACTAGTTTAACAGTTGAAAAAGGAAAAGCTAATAGTCATAAAAAATATAAATGGAATTTATTAACTAATTATGTAATAAAGAAGATAAGCGATAAAGGTAATGTTGTATTTATTTTGTGGGGTAATGACGCTAAGGAAAAAATTTCCTTGATAAATACTGAAAATAATTTAATTTTAACATCAGCTCATCCATCACCATTTTCTGCATATAAATATGGTTTCTTTGGAAATAATCATTTTTCTAAATGTAATACTTATTTATATCAAAAAAAAATGCAAGAAATTAATTGGAGATTATAATTTAAAATCATCAATTATGGCGTCTTGCATATTTTTATTATCAAAATAAGGTTTGATTTTGAACTTGTGTTTTTTTGCTATTAAATTAGTGGGAAATTTTCTTATTATTCCATTTAATTCAGTAGTATATTTATTAAAGAAATTTTTAGATGCAGTTAATTCTATATCTAATTTTTTTATTTCTGATCTTAATTCATTTACTTTTTTATTATCTAATTTCGAGTGATCTAGTATTAATTCTTCAATTATCGTATTAGCTTCGATTAATTTTCTGTCTGTTTCATAATTAGTTAATCTATGATTTTTAAGATCTATGTATTCTTTTAAATAATCTTTGTCTTTAACTATGTTTTTTATTTCGCTATTAATTTGACATATGTGATCATATTTTTTTCTTAAAGCATCATCAATGTGATTTTCAGATATTTCTATTCTTGTTTTAAAATGCTGTAGTTGATTATATGTTGTTACATATAACAGTGCTACTAAACTTAATGTAACTATTCCTATTAATATTATTCCAAAAAACTCCATCTTGTTAACTCCTCTTTACTTTGTTAAGTATATCAAATTATTTCTACTTTTTAAATAGTTTTTTGAAAAAATTTGAACCGAATAATTTTTCTAGTAATTTTTTATTTATGAAAAAGTATATTATAAATGAGAAAATTGCATATAATCCAATTATTAGCATTAGTAATATTCTGTTATTAACATTTGTTAAAGTATAAGATAATAATATATTTAGTGGAACTAATATTATTATTGTTTTCATTATATTAGGCAAGATATTTTTGAAATTATAACTCATATTTTCTTCTTTTTTTAATTTTTTCATTGCTACTATTACTGATGTACTATAACCGATTAAGGTAGCAGTAATTGCTCCGTAAAATGGATATATTCCAATTTTATCAAATAGTATTATTAATGGTGCATCTAATAAAGCGTTCAGTCCAAGACCTAAAAATATAGTTAGATATATAAGTTTGTTTTTATTTAAATTTTGAAGTATGCATCCAGTAACTAAATACAAACAATCTATAAACGCTATCAATGAAGTATATCTAAATATAATTGGTCCATAATGACTTTCTCCATAAAATATTGTCCATACTTCAGTAGCGTATATACTTAAAAATAGTGCAAGTGGTAGTATTATGATTGTTAACACTTCAATAGCTTTTCCATATTGTTTATTTACTTCATTAGTATCTTTTTTTGTATAAGAAGCTACCATGTTTGGTATTAAGCTTATTACAAGTCCAGTACCAATAGATGTAATTATTGCAATTAATTTTCCTCCCCATGTTGTGAATATACTACTTATAAGTTCTATGTCATGTGCATTATAGCCTAAGTAATCTAATGTTCTTATCATTATTATCATATCTGTTGATGTATATAAATAATATGATAAATTAACTGCTATAAAAGGTATACAGTATACAAATAATTTTTTTGTTATAATTTTTTTTTCTTCTTTAGTTAAAATTAATTTTTCGGTATTTTTATCAATTTTTTTTGCTTTAGGTAATAAATATCCATATCCTACAATTGCACCAACAAAAGCTCCTAATATTGCTATTGAAACAGCTGTAGCAACTGATAAATCGAATACTTCAATTGCAACATAACTTCCTACAATAATAATAATAATTCTAAATACTTGTTCGATAACTTGACTAAAAGATGATGCGGCAATAAATTTATGTCCTTGCAAATAACCTCTTGATATACTTAACATAGGTGCGATTAGTAAGGCAAAAGAAACACATCTAATTACCATAGCTATATCTTCAATAGAATTTCCACCTTGCATATCTCCAACAATAAATTGTCCAATAATTTCAGCTCCAAAAAATGTGATAATAAAACATATTATTGAAAATATAATAATAAAGTTTCTAGAAAAAGAATACATATAAAATTTTTCTTTTTCCTTACCTAATGTATTATATTCACTTGTTATTTTACTTATTGCTAGTGGAATTCCTGCTGAGGATAATATTAAAAACAAATTGTATATGTTATATCCATAACCATATAAAGATCCTCCGTGTTCACCAATTATTGCATAAAAAGGTATAACATATAATACACCCATTATTTTTGTTAAAATGATGGCTGCTGTTGCAATAAAAGCTCCATCCATTAATCCACTTTTTTTCATATTTAATCCCTTCAATATTATTATTATAAAGTATATTATCTTATTTAACAACAGCTCAATTATTATTTATAAAAAAAAGCAAAATTAATATCTTAATCTTGCTAACTTATCACTATGTATTTTATAAATATGAATACCTAATTCCTTGTCTTGCTTATAGATATAGTAAACTTCAAGCGCTGTCATATATCCAACCGGGTAATGATAATTTTCTTCTATATCATCTGCATGGGAATATATTTTTGCAGGTGTATTAATTTCTATCTCGTTTCTGTTTAGTAATTTTTTTAAATTAGTAAAATTAGGGTATTTATTCATTGTGTATATATCAAGTATAGTTGCTAGTAAATTGTAATTGTATATGACATTAATTATTTCTTTATGTTTAAGTGTTAATAAATTGTTAATAACATCTTTTTTTATAATTGTCTTTAAATAATCAGATAACAATAATTCAATGAAGTAACTTTCAAATTCAATTAATTCATTGTTTATACTGTATTCTCCTTCTTGAAGTATATAAGAAATAGAATGTCCATACTCATGACCTAATGAAAATATTGAATAAACATTTTTTTCTAATCCAATTTGATTATAAATTTTGTTTGCTGTAGGTAAAGTTATGCATACTCCTCCATAATTGTTTACATAGTTATTTTTACCAATTATTTGAACTTTTATATATGCTTGATATAACTCTTTATCTAAAGTTTGAAAAAAATCACTTATGATTGTCATAATTTCATTATTATTTTTAAATATATTATGAAATTCAAAAAAATAAGGATCATAAGGCTTTAATGATCTTGAATGATTTAAAAATTTGTTGAATATTTCATCATATTTTAATAAAGAACTGTATACTTGATGGGCATAAATAATTTGTTTTTTTCCTATTCCTTCTATTTTTCCTGCAATGTTTAATTCAAAAATAGAATTACATAGCATTTCTATTTCCATATCTAAATATCCTAACGCTAAACTATTATTTTCATTATCTTTTTTTTGATTCAAATATTCTAATTCTTGTATCAAATCATTTATACTCCAGTTCATAATTCTCCTTAATCATATAATACAAAATAAATATATAAATAGCAACAATTATTTTTTATAATAAAAACCAAGAAATTATCTTGGTCTATTATAAAAAATAGGTTCCATAAACTCTATATAATCTAAATATAGAATTTTTATCAAATACCAATTACCATTAGTTGTATCTTTAATTATTAAATGGTCAATACTTGCTTCTTCAATTGTTCCAGTATATACCATATCTCTCCA
>CAYJNH010000018.1:0-19787 GCA_964371705.1 uncultured Muribaculaceae bacterium | reverse complement strand
ATGAAGCTTTTATTTGACTGTAATCAACAAAAAACACATTCTTATTATTCATATAATCCAAAATTGAATTATTATTATTTGTTTCTATTTCAGCAACAGGATTTATTTCTATGCTTGATATATCACTAGTTGAAAGTTGTGTCATTTCATCAAAATATTTAATAGATTCTATTTCATCACCATCAAATTCAATTCTTACAGGATTTTCTTCATGAATAGCAAATAAATCTACAATAAAACCTCTAGATGCATATTCAGAAGTACTAGTAACAATAGATTCCTTTATATACCCAAAAGATTCCAAAGTTTCAAGTAAGATATTTTTCTTTATTAACATTCCTTTTTTTAATTCAAGAGAATTTTTAACAGTTTTATCAGATAAAAATTTTAAATAACCCATTAAGTTAGTAACAATAATATGATTATCATTCTTTATTTCTTTTAATGTTTCTAACCTAGAAAATTTTAAATCAGGAGATTCAGCAGTAAATGCACTAGTTATAAAGTCATCCATTGGATATAACAGAGCTTTACTTGTATAAGATGACATTGAATTATACAATTTAGTAGCTTCGTACAGTGTACTAGTAACAATTAACAAATCTTGTTTCTTTTCTTTAAAATATTTGAGCATGTAAAAAATATTTAACTCACTTGTTAAACCAGTAACTTCTTTTTCATTTTCATATTTAAATATCTTATTAAATTTTTCCATATTAACTCTTATAATTATTTATAGTATATTCATAACCTTTATGTATAAACATGTTTATTATGCTTGCATAATCTACGCTAAAAATTTTTTCTTTTTCCTCTTTGTGTAATTTACCTAGAACAAAATCAATAACATCGCTTTTATTAGTATTTAATATACCTATTTTTAAGCGAGCAAAAGAATTTGTGTTTAAACAATTTTCTATAGATTTAATACCATTATGACCTCCAGATGATGAATTTTTTTTCAATTTATATGATCCCACTTCTATATCTAAATCATCTTGAATTATAAGTATATTTTATAACAGCATCACCCGATAAATTCATAAAAGTAGTGGGTTTTAAAAATATAACATCTTCACCATTTACTACCGTTTTATAAAAATATGCATTGTTTTTTTCATTCCAATTAACATTTCCTAAATAATTGTCTAAAACCATAAATCCTATATTATGTCTTGTGTTTTCATATTTATCACCAATATTTCCCAGGCCTACTATTAATTTCATATATTCTCCTTTATCTTATTTTTTTTCTAATTAATATTCCATTTTCTATTCTGTATGTATCAGTTATAACTTCAGAGTTATTACTGATATATTCTCTTATGTAATCATTAAACATTTTAGCTACTAACAAAAAATTTGCATTCATAGATAAATTAGAATTTATATTAAATAATTTAGTATCCTCCGTTATTAACACATTTTTAGGAATCAAAAACATGTTTGCCATGACGGCGGGAGATAAATCATAATTAACTGTTATGCTCAGTATATTAGCAAATAACTCAATATCAAATGGTCTAGACCATTTTTCCAAAGATAAAATCATTTCTATTTTTGTAGATAATTTTAAACTTTTTTGACTATTTAAATAAAGAAACATTTCTTCATATGTATTAAATTTTCCCACATAATTGTTGTTATCATTTAACGCATTTTGCCATTTTATTATACTTTTTTCATCAGTAATATCAATGTTTTCCATCATTATTATGTCTTGTTTTACTATGTCCAACATGTTATATATTTTATTAATTGTAATCACTCCTAAAAATATTTTGATAAGTTTTTACATTATCTACATCTATCATTTTTACACTTATACCAATTTTTGAATTCTTAACACACTTTACTAATGCAATATTTATACTATTTTCTTTGGTTTTAATAAAAACCACTTCTTTTGCATTTAAGTTATATCTATTTGCAAATAATATTATTTCATCAATTCTATTAGATCTATGAACTAAATACAAAGTTCCATTGTGTGTTAATAACTTGTTACTAACACTAAAAACCTCTTCTAAACTCATTTTAATTTCATGTCTTGCTAGAGTTAAAAAAACATTTTTATTTAAAACCTTTTCATTTCCATATTTAAAGTATGGAGGGTTACATGTAACAATATCAACAGAATTAAAATCAAGATTATCAAAAATATTATTAAAATTCATATTATACATTTCTATTTGATTAGTTAATCTATTTTCAACAATGCTTTTATTAGCTAGCATGCATATATCTTTTTGTATTTCTACTCCTATTATTTTTATATTGCTTTTTTTTGAAATAATTAATGGAACTGGTGCATTACCAGAACACAAGTCAACTAATAATTTGTCATTTTTACTTATTTTTACATATTCAGCTAATAATATGGAATCTAAAGAAAATTTAAAAGCTTTCTCGTATTGATAAATATACCTATTTTCATAATCGTATAAATCATTTTTTACTATCTTCATTTACTACAATTTCTATTCTATCACCATTAAAATCAGCTACATACTTCATTTGTAAAATATCTAGAGATTTAACAACACCTTTTTTACCTTGATATACTATCCTTTCTCCTATTTCAGGCAACTTTGTTCTATAATCACTATATATAGAATCTTCATAAGCTAAACAACATAAAAGTCTATTACAAGATCCATTTATTTTATTAGGATTTAATGCAATACATTGATTTTTTGCCATATTGATTGAAACAGACTCCATTTGATTTAAAAATCTAGAACAACATAATTTTTGCCCACAAACGCCGTGTCCACAAACTTCTCTTGCTTTATCCCTAGCTCCTATTTGTCTTAATTCAATTCTTGTTTTATAGATTGAAGCTAATTTTTTAGCAAGTTCTCTAAAATCAATTCTCTCATCAGCATAGAAATTAAACAACAACTGACTTCTATCAAATGTATAACTAGCATTAACAAAATTCATATTCAGTTTTAAGTCTTTAACAATTTCTTTACATTTAACAAGTGCATTCTTAGAATCTTGTAAGTTTTTATTATATGTATCATTATCTTTTGAATTAGCTATCCTAAGTATATTTTTTAAATTTTTAAATTTGCTTATTTTAACCTCATCAGTTTCTATCGATACGATAATACCAAATTGTTCACCTTTTTCAGTTTCTACAATAACATTTGATCCTATTTCACAAGAAGTTTTTTCCAAATTTTTAAAAAAATACACTTTTCCACATTTTGAAAAACTTACACCATATAATTTATTCATTTATTTCTCCCATTTCTATTAAAAATTTGTCAAAAACCAATTCTATATTCAAATTATAATTCAACTTATTTATAACATTATTTATTATTCTTAATTTTTTTAATATATTTTGAACACTTAAATTTTTTAAAAACATAAATTTTTCATCTATTATATCATTACTAACATTCATTTTTAATAAATTATTATATATATTTAGGATTATATTGAAAAAAACAATAGTATTTTCTTTTTCTTTATATAATTCATCCAAATTAAGTTTATTATACATTATACTATCTTGTTTATCAATTTCTACCTTATGTAAATAATCAAGAACATTATTAAAATGTTTTGCATATTCTTCTGCTGTAATATCGAATTTATCCAAGATACTACTATTTTCGTATTTTAATGAGATTATTTCACATCTACTTCTAATAGTATTAATAACATTTTCTTTATTATTAGTAATAAAAAAACCAAAACAATTTTCATAAGGTTCTTCCACAAATTTTAATAAAGTATTAGCACTCGATGCATTTAAATTTTCTGTTTGCTTAATTATATATACATTATTTTTAGATAAAACAGGCATAGTAGAACACTTTGTTTTTAAATCTAAAACCTGACTTTTTTTGATATTTTTACCATCCGGTTCGATCAAAAAAAAGTTCGGAGATTCGTTTTTATCAATTAATGAACAAAGATTACATTTATTACAATTTACTTCAAATGTATCTAAACAAGACAATTTTTTCACCAAAGTAATAATTTCTTTAATACAAAAATTTTGATTGTTTGTTTCAATCAAATAAACATGAGATAATTTATTATTATCATAATCTCTAAGTAATTTGTCTAATTTAATACTATTCATTAAATCTCCCTTATAAAATAAGAAAAGATAAAGCAACTAAAGACATTGAACCAAATGGTCCTAACATTGTGGATATTACTATCGTAAATACATTTATAGGAACAAATACATCGACATTAGATAATATTATATTAAATGTATAAAGCATAACAAATGCTAAAATAAAATTTTTGATACTATTTACAATAATTTTTTTCATATAATCACAATAAACAATATGAATTTTTAATATAATTATTCCGCTGATATAGTTTTTCTATCTTCTAAAGCTTTATCAAGAGTCATTATATCTAAATAATCAATTTCAGCTCCCATTGGTAAACCATATGATAATCTAGATATTTTAACTTTTTCTTTTTCAAATATTTTTTTTATGTATAATGTAGTAGTTTCTCCTTCTATTGATGATTTAAGAGCTAATATTAATTCCGGATTATCCAATTTTTTAACTCTTCTAACCAAACTAGATAAATTAATATCCTCAGGAGATACATTATTAATAGGACTAATAAGTCCATTTAAAACATGATAAACACCACTATAATTTCCAGCTTTTTCAAATGCAAACACACTTTTATAATCTTCTATAATACATATTAAATTACTATTTCTAGTTTTATTTTTACATATTACACATAATTCTTCATCTGATATATGACCACAATTTGCACACTTACTTAAATTTTTTTTAGCAATTAACAATATTTCCGAAAAATCTTCAACATCTTCATTTGAAAATTCCAAAGTAGCCAAAGCGAGTCTCTCTGCACTTTTCTCTCCAACACCTGGTAACTTTTTATAATAAGATATCAGTTTTTGTAAAACTTCTGGCATTATTAAAACAATCCACCCATGTTGCCATAAGAACCCATTTTATTTTTTGTTTCAGCATCCAATTGCTTTTTCGCATCATTATAAGCTATTTTTATCATATCTTCTAAAATATCAATATCTTCTTTGTCTAGAGAATCAATTTTAAATTTAATATCTTTTAAAGTATTGTCTCCCTTAAGTGTTAATGTTAAAAATTCACTACTTCCTGTGAACTCCATTTTTTCTAATTCATCTTGTTTTTTTGCTATATCTCTTTGCATTTTTTGTGCTTGTTGCATTAAACTTTGCATATTCATAATATCATCTACCTTTCTTCTATTTTATCTTTAGTAAAAATATCGTCAGCAATTGCTGATAACTCATCACTAATTTCTTCTTTAATTATATTATATTTTACACCATTTTTCATATTTTTTATATACTCTTCTGAATATTTTTTCCACATTTGTGCTGTAACAAAAACTATATTAACATTAAATTTTGAATATTTGTCATACTTACTTTGAATAACATTTAAATTTTCATAAATTTTCTCTATATCATTTTCTCTTTCTATTTTAATTATTAAAATAAGATCAGAAGCAGCTACAACACTCGAATCCATTATCAAACCTTTAATTATATTGTCACTATCAAAAACAAAATCAGCCCATACAGATAGGTGTTTATTCTTTTCTTCTTTATCTACAGATACAAAACAATTATTTATTCTAAGTTTAATAATACTATTATAATCAAAAACACTATTCTGCACTTTCTTTTCTTCTTTTGCTTCTGGAACACTATCAATATTTAAATTATATTCATTTAATACATTAGTATCAGTCAATTTTAAATTGTTTTCTGAATCCTCAGTAATATATGTCAATAAAATAATTAACAGTACTGAATAACTATCCACACTAACATTTATAGAGTTAATAAACTCCGTCAGCTCGATAACCAAATTTTTATATTTTTTTACTCCAAAGTTAGTAATTTCGCTGTTTATCACTATATTCTTTACTTTCATACAAATATTATCAATTAAAGCTTTAATAAATAATTTTACATCAACATTTTGAGAAGAATATTCATTTATTTTATCAATTAAATCTAATTTACTAGAATTTTCCAATATTTGAATAACATCATTAATTTTTTGACTTGAAATATTTCCAACAGAGTTATTAACAAGATCAACAGTTATTTCTATATTTTCCTTAGATAACTGATCAAGAATACTCAAACAATCTCTTAACCCACCGTCAGAAAGATAAGCTATTTCTTTAATAGCATCTTCAGTAATAGATATATTTTCTGCATCACAAGTATTTCTTATGGTATTTTCAATATTTGTTTGAGTTATTTTTTTAAAATCAAATCTTTGACATCTTGATAAAATAGTTATAGGAACGTTTTCAATATTAGTTGTAGCTAAAATAAAAACAACGTGTCCTGGTGGTTCTTCTAATGTTAATAATAATGCATTAAATGCACTTTGGCTTAACATATGAACTTCATCTACAATGTACACCTTGTATTTAAGCATGTTTGGAGCAAGCTTTATATTATTGGTAATTTCTCTAATTTCATCTACACCATTATTTGAAGCTGCATCTATTTCGATAATATCTCCAGAAGTCTCACTATTTAAACAGTTCAAACATTCATTACAAGGATTACCATTTAATGAATTTAAACAATTTATGCTTTTAGCAAAAATTTTAGAAGAACTAGTTTTACCAGTACCTCTAGGTCCAGAAAAAATATATGCATGAGAAATTTTGTTGTTGATTATGCTATTAGTTAACATTTTAACTATATTATCCTGACCAATTAAGTTTTCAAAAGAATCAGGTCTATATTTTCTATACAATACTTTATAATTCATGAATCCTCCATAAAAAAATTATACCACAAAGTATAATTTTTCACCTCTTTTTTCTAAAAAAATTGCTTAAAACAGTGATATATTCACTATCAGCAAATTTATTGACGGAAATATTAGTAAATGTGGTTTTTTTATATTGTTTTTTAAGATTTTTTTTATCTAACAAATAATAAACATTTCTAATCCTAGATTCTTTAATTATAATCTCGCACATTATACATGGTTTCAATGTTACATACATATCAACATCATATAATTTCCATGTTTTTAATTTTTTAGCAGCTTTTTTTATAGATTTTATTTCTGCATGACCCAAAACATCTCTACTTTTCTCTCTATTATTGTGTGATTTAGCTATAATTTTATCATTTTTTACCAAAACACAACCCACAGGTACTTCATCTTTATTATAAGCTTTTTCAGCCTCTTTTAAGGCTATTTTCATATATTTATCCATATTTTCTCCAAAAAAAAGTGCACACAAATAGAGATTGACGTGGCTGCTATCTTCCGATCCTGACCAATTTACAATATATTTGTTGCACGATTACATTATACCAAAAATTTAATAAAAAATCAACAATTATCAACACATGTTTCACGTGGAACATTAATTATTTATATTTTATATAACTTATTTTAATAATTACAATTTTCCACAAGTTATTAACATATGTTTCACGTGAAACATTGAAACAATAATATAATAACAATAATTATTATATTATCATAAAAAATATTAGATAAAACTACTAAATCTAAATACTTAACATAATATTTTATTAATAATAACAATAAAACATTAAATTTAAGTATGATGCAGCTATTTAATAAATTATTTAAAGACAATATAATTTTCACTAAGTTATCAACACATGTTCCACGTGAAACATTGTTAAATTAAACCAACAGAATATAGTGTATTTTATCAAATACATCAATAAAATGAAAAAATAATCTATATTATATTCATAATAGTTATCAACATTATGTTTCACGTGAAACATAACGCAATTTATAATTAAATATCGAAAGAATACTATTGATATATAATAAACAACTAAATAATTTTATATCTGTTTTTTTAGTTACTAACTTATATTACTCAAGAAACATCAGATTTCAAAATATTCATATATTAATTAAACATTGATTATATATTCAAAAGTAATAGCACGAAATTAGATATTGCTGTTGTATATAAAAAATAACTTAATAACATATAAACATTATTATCCCATGTTTCACGTGGAACATAGTGTAGCGTATATGATACTAAATGTTTCCCGGGAAATATTTTTTTATTTAGGAAAAACAAGTTGTGTCAAGACTTTTTCTAAATTAATTATTTTAATATACAAAATATATACAATATATATACACAATTTCGACATATTTATACACAATATTTACGAAAAATATTTCCCGGGAAATATTTCAAAAAAAAAGATTACATTTATATAATCTCTTCTTCAATTTCTTCAGACTCATGATTTTTCTCTATTTTTATTAATACAGCACTGGAAACCAATTGATTTTCTTTTAAATTAATTAATCTTAAACCTTGAGTAACTCTTCCCAATGTAGATATTTGATCTAATGGCATTTTTATAGTAATTCCTGTATTAGTCATTAAAACTAATTCATTTTCATCATTTAAAACCTTCACTGTGATTAACTGACCGTTTTTTTCAGTAACATTTAAGGCTTTAACTCCTTTAGATCCTCTTTTTGTTTCTCTAAATTCACTAACTAAAGTTTTCTTTCCATATCCTTTTTCTGTTAATAACAATATTAAGTTATCCTCTGCTACTACTTCAGAACATACACAATATGCACCATCAAGTGTGATTCCTCGAACACCTGAAGCAGTTCTTCCCATAGGTCTCAACTCAGATTCATTAAATTTAACCATTCTTCCAGCATTAGACCCTAACAATATCATGTCTTCTCCAGTAGTTTTTCTAACATCTATCAACTCATCATTTGGTCTTAAATTAATAGATATTTTTCCTGTTGTTCTTATATTATCAAATTCTTCTATTTTGGTTTTCTTAACCACACCTAATTTAGTTGCAAATAGCAAATATTTATTACTTTCTTCTTTAGGTATTTGAATTACAGACTTAATTTTCTCATCTTTCTCTACCTGTAATAAATTAACAATAGGTATTCCTTTAGCAGTTCTGCTAAATCCAGGTATTTCGTAACCCTTAAGTCTATATACTTTACCTTTATTAGTAAAAAATAAAATATAATCGTGTGTTGATAAGTTTATTAATTGATCAACTATATCTTCATCATTAGTAGTAATACCTTTTATACCTACGCCACCCCTGTTTTGAGTTTTAAACTCATCAGGTAATGTTCTCTTAATATATCCTGCTTTTGTTAACATTATAATAACATTTTCTTCAGGTATTAACGATTCATCTTCAATATACTCAATAGCAGTCATATCTATATTAGTTCTTCGTTCGTCAGAATATTTTTCTTTTATTTCTATTAATTCTTCTTTTATAATACTTAAAACCCTAGATTCATTTGCAAGAATATCTTTTAAATCAGCTATTAATTTCATTAATTCTTCTAATTCAGCTATGATTTTCTCTATTTCTAAACCAGTTAATCTTCTCAAACGCATTTCTAATATAGCATCAGCTTGCATTTCTGATAAAGAAAAGTTTGTCATTAAGCCATTTTTTGCTTCTTCGTCTGTTTTAGAAGCTCTAATAAGTTTAATTACTGCATCAATGTTATCTAAAGCTATTTTCAAACCTTCTAATATGTGAGCTCTTTTTTCAGCTTTATCTAAATCAAAAGTAGTTCTTCTTACTATAACATTTTTTTGATGATTTATATATTTTTCTAATATTTCTTTTAAATTAAGTGTCATTGGTCGACCATCACACAACATTAGTAAATTAATACCAAATGTATTCTGTAATTGAGTGTGTTTATATAAATTATTTAAAACAACATTAGCATTAGCTTCTTTTTTCAGTGTAATTATTATTTTTATACCTTCTAAATTAGAAGCATCATGTAAATCAGCAATTCCATCTATTATTTTATCCCTAACAAGTTCAGCAATTCTAGTACATAAATTAGATTTATTAACTTGATAAGGTAATTCAGTAATAATAATTTTTGATTTATTAGCACTTTCATCAATTTCACATTTAGATCTAATTGTTATAGATCCTTTGCCTGTTTCATAAGCTTTTTTAATACCAGAATTTCCCAATATGCTAGCATATGTTGGAAAATCAGGACC
Organism: uncultured Muribaculaceae bacterium; assembly: GCA_964371705.1. Classification (GTDB taxonomy): domain Bacteria; phylum Bacillota_I; class Bacilli_A; order RF39; family UBA660; genus CAKOSP01. The sequence goes on along the minus strand of CAYJNH010000018.1, from coordinate 9,698 downwards.
TTTAATAAATTCCATTAATTCCGGAATAGTAATATCATTGTTATCAATATATGCTACACAACCATCTATTACTTCACCTAAATTGTGCGGAGGTATATTAGTAGCCATACCTACTGCTATACCCATAGATCCATTTACTAGTATATTAGGAAACCTACTAGGTAAAACACTAGGTTCTTTAAATTCACCAGTATAGTTTTCTACAAAATCTACTGTATCCTTATTTATATCTCTTAAAAGCTCTAAAGCTAACTTAGATAACCTTGCTTCTGTATACCTTGCAGCAGCTGGACTATCTCCATCAATAGAACCAAAGTTACCATGACCATCAACTAAAACATGTCTGTAACTAAATGTTTGAGCCATTCTAACCATGGCATCATATATACTTGAATCACCATGTGGATGATATTTCCCCATTGTATCCCCGGTAATACGAGCTGATTTTTTATGAGGTGCACTAGGTCTTGCACCAAGTTCATCCATTGCATATAAAATACGTCTGTGAACGGGTTTTAAACCATCTCTAACGTCTGGTATAGCACGAGACACTATTACGCTCATAGAATAGTCTAAAAACGATTCTCTGACTTCATTAGTAATACTTCTCTCTACTATTTTGTCTATTATATTTTTAACATCTTCATTCATTATATCCCCCTATACATCCAAGTTTTGAACATATACAGCATTCTCTTCTATAAATTTTCTTCTTGGTTCTACTTCTTCACCCATTAAAGTAGTAAATACTTCATCAGCAAGCATTGCATCTTCAACAGTTATTTTTAAAAGTGTTCTAGTATCAACATGCATCGTAGTTTCTCTAAGTTCCTCAGGATCCATTTCTCCTAAACCTTTCATACGATATATATCTTTTTTTACATCTCCTATTTTTGCAATATATTCATCTCTTTCTTTTTCATTTAAAACATATTTATTAGTTTTACCATGTGAAATTCTAAAAAGAGGTGGCTGAGCAGCATATATATGCCCATTTTCTATTAGAGGTTTAAAATATCTATAAAAAAATGTTAATAAAAGCGTTCTAATATGAGCACCATCTACATCAGCATCTGTCATAATAACTATTTTATGGTATCTAAGTTTTTCTACATTAAATTCTTCTCCAACTCCTGTACCAAAAGCAGTAATTAAACCTCTAATTTCTTCGTTACCTAATATTTTATCTAATCTGGCTTTTTCTACGTTTAATATTTTACCTCGAATAGGAAGAACTGCTTGAAGTTCTGAATTTCTACCTTGCTTAGCTGGTCCTGCAGCAGAATCCCCTTCCACGATAAATAGTTCAGTTAAAGAAGGATCTTTTGTTGAACAATCAGCTAATTTACCCCACTGATTAGTCAGTTCTAATCCACCTTTTCTTCTAGCCATTTCACGAGCTTTTTTGGCAGCCATTCTAGCATGTGAAGCTGTAGTTGCTTTTTCTACTATAATTTTAGCGTTATTAGGATTCTCTAATAAAAATCTTTCAAAACCTTCACTAAATACGTCACTAGCTATTTTTCTAACTTCTGCATTTCCTAATTTAGTTTTTGTTTGACCTTCAAACTGTGGATCTGGGTGTTTACAAGAAATAACCATGGTAATACCTTCTCTACAGTCTTCACCTAATAATGAATCTTCATTATCTTTTAACATTTTATTATTTTTAGCATAATTATTAACAATTCTTGTTAAAGCATTCTTAACACCATCTTCATGAGTTCCACCTTCATGTGTATTAATATTATTTGTATATGAATATATTGATTGATTATAACTATCGTTATATTGAAGTGCTATTTCAAGAGAAATTCCATTATATTCACCTTCTACATATATTACATCTTCATGAATAGGTTTTCTATTCTTATTTAATAAATTTACATATTCAATTATACCGCCATTGTAAAGAAAAGTATCTTTTTTATCATCTTCTCTTTCATCTACTAATATAATACGTAAACCTTTATTTAAAAAAGCGATTTCTTGAAGCCTTTTATGTAAAGTGTCATAATTGTATATTGTTGTTTCTGTAAATATTTCTGGGTCTGCTTTAAATCTAATCATTGAGCCAGTTCTATCAGATTCACATTCACCAATTATTTTAAGTTCACCTGCTGGATTTCCTCCATTTTCAAATCTTTGAAAATATGTTTTACCATCTCTATTTATAGTAACTTCAAGCCATGTTGATAATGCATTTACTACTGATGCACCTACACCATGTAACCCACCTGAAACTTTGTATCCTTCTCCACCAAATTTACCTCCAGCATGAAGTACTGTAAATATAGTTTCTACTGTTGACAATCCTGTTTTAGAGTTTATTCCTGTAGGAATTCCTCTACCATCATCTTTTACTCTTATTACATTACCTTTTTCAATTGTAACTTCTATATCATCACAATAACCAGCTAACGCCTCATCTACTGCATTGTCTACTATTTCCCACACTAAGTGATGAAGTCCTTTTTCACTAGTTGTACCAATATACATACCAGGTCTTTTTCTTACTGCTTCTAGACCTTCAAGTACTTGTATATCATTATCTCCATAATGAGTATTATTTTCCATATTTTTCCTCCCTTACTTTATCATTATCTACTTTAAAAACTTTATAACTATCAAAGTTTTCGATATCAAAATTTTCGATATTTGTAGTAGTAATGAATGTTTGTATATCTTTATCAAGTAAAGATATAATATTTTTTATTTTGTCATTATCAAGTTCACTGAATAAATCATCTAATATTAAAATAGGAATTTCTCCTTTATATTCTTTGATAACCTCAATTTCAGCTAATTTAAAAGCTATAATACTATTTTTGTGTTGACCTACACTACCAAAATCTTTTAATTTATTTTTATCAAGAACAAAAATAATATCATCATGATGTATTCCTATTAAAGTTTTACCATTTTCCATTTCTTTAGAATAAACTTTTCTATATGATTCTAGTATATCGCCTTTAGTTTTTTTTAAATAATCTGAATGGTATTTTAATTTTAAGTCTCCATAACCAAAAATTTTAATATATATATCATTCAAATGCTTATTTATATTTTTTACAAACTCCAACCTATATTCATATATTTTATATCCGTATTCTATTAGTTTGTTAGTAAGTATATCAAGATAATCTTTTGATGCACCACCATTAATATATATTTCTTTTAAATAAGAATTTCTATGTTTAAGAATTTTGTTATAACCATTTAATAATAACAAATATTCTTTGTACATTTTACTTATTTCTATATTTAATAATTTTCTTCGTTCGCTAGGTGAATCTTTTATTAAAAATACATCGTCTGGATTAAATAGAATTACATTAATGTTAGACACATAATCACTTATTTTATCTTGATTATTGTTATCTATTTCAGTTTTTTTACTATTAGAATCGATTGAAACTTTATATGATGTTTTAACTTTTGTTTTTATTTTGCCTTCAACTATTAATTTTTTTTTTCCTTTTTTAATCATTATTTTATCAGTATTTATTCTAAATGATTTTGTTAAAGCAAGTAAATATATAGCTTCCACCAAGTTTGTTTTACCAGAGGCATTGTTTCCATATATAATGTTATACTTATTTGAAAATTTAACTTCTAGATCATCATAATTTCTAAAATTTGTTAATTTTATGTTGGTCAATTCCATAATATACCCCATATTTGTATTTTAAGAAATATTATCATCCTTTAGGTATTCCTATATACACATCAATTATAACACAAAACAGGTGCATAAAAAAGAAAAATCAATTATTTCTTTCAAAAAAAATGTTATATAATCTAGAAGCTCTTAATATTTGCTTTTCAAATATGCTAATAGTTAAGTTTAATTCTATTTTTTTCTTGTTGTTAAAGGTTACAACAGTGTTGTTGTTTATATTTTTTTCGTATTTTTCTATATTTTTTAAATTAAACCATATACAATCTTTATTATTTTTTGATAATGAAGGAAAAAACACTATTTTCTTAAGTTCACTTAATACTATAGGTAATTTATAAAATGATCCTAAAATATATTTAGAACTATCTATTCTACCGTTTAAATTGCTACCGTAATATTTACAATTTTGATCTAAAAACTCATTTAATTCTTTATTTACAAAAAGCTCTTCATTTGCAATGATTATTTTTGTTTTTTTATTATCTTTAATTAAAGCACATACTTCATTATTTATTATATAATCAATCATTTTTCCCCCATAAAAAAATTTTTAACATTATATTAACATTAAAAATTTAAATTATTTGTCGATTTAAAAAGATTTTATAGGTAATATTAGTTCAATAAAACTTTCATCATTAACAGATTTAATAATTACTGGCTTATCCTCATTATTTAATAATAACAATATATTATCATCATTAATAACTTTTAAAGCATCTAACATATATTTAGAATTTAAAGATATATCTATTTTATCTATTTTATTACTATCTATATTAATTTTTTCTTCAGTTTTACCTATTTCAGAAGCCATACTACTTATCAACATTTCTTTTTGTTTAATACTTAGTTTAATTATATTTTTTTCTTTATTAGAAGCAAGTAATGAAGCTCTATCAATAGCGTCATAGAAAATTTTCAAATCTAAGTTTATCATATACTCAAAATCATCAGGAATAAAATGAGAAGTCTCAGGATAAGTACCACTTAATAAATTACTTTGTACCCAAATCTCTTTATAAATAAACAAAATTTTATTATTAAATACATTTATTTGAACTTCTTCTTCAGAATCTTCAATTATTTTATCTAATTCTATAATACTTCTACCTGGTATTACAATATTTACTTCTGACTCTAAATTAGAATCTATAGCAGAAACTTTTTTCGCTAATCTATAAGAATCAGTAGCTATACATTCTAACAAATTACCTATGATTTTAAAGTTAATACCTGTTAACAACTGTCTTAATTCTTGGTTACTCATTGCATATGACGTTTGTTCAATTATATTTTTTAATTCTTTTGATTTTATTTTAACATTATTTTTATTAGTTTCTAATTTAAAATTAGGATAATCATTAACATTATAACAATTTAAATTAAATTCATTAGTATTACTATATATTTTAACTTTAGTATCATCTGCCTCAAAGTTAATAACATCTGAAGGCATTTTTCTAATAATATCTAATATATATTTACTTTGAATAATGGCTGTACCTTTTACTTCTATGTTTTTTATTTCTTTTTCAGGTATGACTACTTTAATAGTTAATTCTGAGTCACTAGCTAAAAGTGTTAACCCACTTCCGGTTAATTCAAATTTAATACCGTTTAAAACAGGTATTGTTACTTTCTGAGATAATGCTTTAGTAACATTTATTAAAGCATTTAATATAATATTTTTTTCTATTGATAATTTCATTTTTCTATTCCTTCTTTCTTTTATTATATATATATTTATTATATTAATAGTGTTGATAATGTTAATAACTTTTATTATTGTCTTTATATACTAGTTAAAACAACATTTTTTTATTAACATTTTATAACTTTTCTTTTAATTCTTTCAACAATTTATTAAGACTGTCATCATTTTTAAGATCATTTTTAATTTTTTCACAAGCTGCTATAACTGTAGAATGATCTCTTCCGCCAAAATCCAAACCAATTTTTGCTAAATTTTCATCTGTTTCAGTTCTACATAAATACATAGCAACATGCCTTGGTCTAATTATTTTACTATTTCTTTTTTTACTTTTAATGTCATCAACTGTTATTTTAAAGTAATCAGCTACAACAGACTGTATATTAGCTATAGAATTATTAGAATAAACATTTTTATTAACATAATCTTTCAATGCCTCTATTGCAAACTCCAAGGTAATTTTACTTGGTATCATCATTGCTGTATAGGCCATTAATCTATTTATAGTACCTTCTATATGTCTAACATCATTAGGACAATTATTAGCTATATATTCAATAACATCTTTATTTACTTTGTTGTCAATACTGGTATTTTTCATTTTCGTTTTTATTATTTCACATCTAAGATTAAAATCTGGCGGATAAATATCAACAGGTAACCCCCATTTAAATCTGCTTCTAAGCCGATCTTCTATCTTCTTTAAATCATCAGGAGACCTATCAGATGTTATTATAATTTGCTTATTTAATTGATGTAGTGCGTTAAAAGTATGAAAAAATTCCTGCTGAGTTCTTTCTGCTCCTACTAAAAATTGAATATCATCTATCATAAGAACATCTACATTTCGATATTTATTTTTAAATTCATTAGCATAATTAATATTACTAATCCCCTTATCTATACTAGCAATTCCTGTAAAATCAGTCATGAAATCATTACTTGTAGTATACATAACCTTTTTTTTGCTGTTTTCTGTTATGTGATTTCCAATTGCATGCATCAAATGAGTTTTACCTAGTCCACTTCTTCCATATAAGAACAAAGGATTGTGTATAGTTCCGGGAGCTTCAGCAACTGCTTTAGCAGCAACAAAAGCAAGTCTATTTGAATCCCCTACTACATAATTATTAAAAACTAAAGAAGTGTTCAAATTTGTTTGCCATGCTACTTCCTCAATTATTTTATCTTCTGGTAACAAGTTATTAACATCTTCAATTTCATCTTCTAATACAAATTTAAATTTATAATCCCTACCCGTTATAGAATAAAAAGTAGATTCAATTAAATTATAATAATTATCTCCTAACATAGTTTTATGAACATTCATAGGAACCTTTATTGTAACGAGGTTATCAACAATGGAGACTAACTCTAATTTTGAAAACCATATTATATAAGTGTTCTGTGTAAGTTCATTAGACAGTTCTTTTAAAAACTGTTTAAATAGTTCATCAGTCTTCATTACCTCACCCCACTAACGATAAAACCTAAATAAATTGTAAATCATTTTTCGAAAAAAATAAAGAGAAAGATAAAAAAAAAAAATTATTAACAACATTATCCACAAAAATAATGCGGTAATAAAAGACATAAACAAAGTTATTAACATTAATTAACAAATTTAAATTTATATATAAACAACATTCGAATAATGTTATTAATAAAAAAATAGGATAATGTTACTAATGTTATTAACATTATTTTTAATAGAAAATATTAGAAAAAAATTGTTAATAATAAACAACAATATAATAACAATAAAAAAAAGTATTAAAATTTAATAAGAAGTTATTAACAAAATTGACAAAATAATTTATATTTGATAACATACCATACAAAAAGAGGGGACTAATATGGAAAAATATAAGGAAAAAATAATCAAGGTTAATGAAATTATAGGAATAATCAGAAGTACTTCAGTTGTATATTTAAATCAAATGCAAATAGAAGCGAATAAAATATTTTATAACAAAAACAAATTTAACAGTAAAGAACACAAAGAATTTTTAAATAAGTATTCGTATATATTAAAACAAGGTAAAGTGTTAGAGCAATTATTAACAAGAAATAGACAATCATTACTTAAATATTTAAAAATCATAGAATCAGATGGAAAATTATTAGAAAAATATAAAATATTAGTTAATATAAATGAATTAAAAACAGAACACGAAATACTTATAAATGTAGATAAAAAAAAATATAACGATAATTGTAAAATAATACAATTAATTCTGCAGGAAATAGAAATAAGTAAATTTTTAGAAAATAAGGAAAATTTTTACAGCAATTTAATATATTATAAAAATACATTAAAAGAAAAAATAAAACAATTATCAAAAGTAAAAGAAGAAATTACTAGTGGAATAGAATATTATAACGAAAATACCATAGAAAATATATCATTATTAGAATCACAAATTAATTTAGCTATGGAAAAAACAATAGATCCATATATTATTAAAGTTGGGAAACAGGAAAATATAAAGAAAATAGAAGCTGAAGTAGATAGTATATTAATATTAATAAATGAAAAATGTATTGAAAAGTTATCTAATTTAAATAATATAGATTACATGTTAAATAATTATAATAAAGTAGACAATGAGGCGACATTAGCTATGTTTACTACATTAAAAGAAAGGTTTTCTAAATTTAAACAAATAATAAACACATATTGTATAATTGATTTAAGAGAATTAAAAGAAAAAGAAAGACTGACCAAAATAGATCAAATTTTAAGCAGTGATAAAATAATAGTCGAAAATCATGTTATTGTAGGATATATAAGATTTATAAACAGTCTTGAAAATTTATCAAATAAATTGGAATCTAATATAGATTATTATAATGATGTAATAAGAAATGATATAAAAACATTATTTTACGCCACACAAAATCGATTAAAAAGAGTAGAGCAGTACATTATCAATAGACCAGAAGAGGATTTAAATAAACTTTCAGAAATTATCAAAAAGAAGACAGATATGGAAAGTAAGTATAATGAAGTAACAAAAAAATATTTTCTAAGTTTAAAAATTATGGAATACTCTAGAAAAATCTATAGTTTCATTAGTAAATTCAATGAGACATTCGAAAATATATATTCCATTTTTTTATCTTCTGACTATAAAAATATAGAAGAGTTACTTAATGCAGATGAATATTTCTTTTATATTGAAGAAAAAAAAGAACACTATCATAAAAATAGAAAAAATAATTTACAAGAAATAAAAGAATATTTTTTTGAAAACAATATAGTTGATTATAATCAATTATGTGATATTCCTGAATTAAAAGGCAAAAAAGAAACCGAAATATTTAGAAGAATGTTTCCACTAGCAGAAAATTTGTTAAATGAAGGAACAAAAAAAACAGAGCAAAACAAATCATCAAAATATAACGTGTTATCAAATACATTGATTGCTATTAATCAAAATATAAAAGAATATAATAGTAATAAAGAGGAAGTTCAACAAGAAAACAATGTTGCAAAAGAAAATTTAATAAATAGATTATATAATAAATATCAAGGAGATATTTCTCAAATAAACAAAGATTTAATTCCAATAATAGAAGAAGAAAAAATAAGAGAAATGTCACTATCAACACTGAAAATATATTTTACAAGAAAAAACATTTCAAGGACAGGAAAAAATAACACTGAAAAATTAATGAATATATCAAAATTTAGAAAAGAATCACCTTCATTAATAACAGCAGTAGATGATTTATTATGTGTAATATTAGATGATGACGGTTTATTCACAAATAATTACATAAATATAATAAAAGAAGAAATAAATATAATAAGCAGTACAGTACAAAAATTACCATTAAAGAAAAATGTAATAGCACTTTATAAGTTTATACTTCAAATGAAGAAAAAAGGAAAACAAATATATGAATTATCAACATTTTTAGAATCAAAAAAAATAATTGATAAATTACCATCTAAAGAAAATAATAGTTTGAGTAATAATCAACAAGCTGCTATTTACAATGAATATAAAGAAAGTATAATAAACAACAAAGGAATATTTATAGATAAAAATATAAGAGATAGCATCATGAAAAAAATGATTGATAACAATATATATATAAATGAATATAACTTCAAATTAGCACTTAAATTATACATAGTGGAAGAGTTAAAAATAAAAAAAGAAAAAAATATTATCAAAAGTAATGAAAGAACAAGAAATATATCTGAATAAAATTAATGTATATAATATTCAAATAAACCGATATTTCTTGACATTTTCAGCATTTTAATATTATAATAGTGTAGCACTAAAA
>CAYJNH010000017.1:0-20002 GCA_964371705.1 uncultured Muribaculaceae bacterium | reverse complement strand
ATAAAATTCTCCGTATACTCTATCACTTCTAGCATCTTCATCTCTAAAACAAGGCGCTATTTGAAAATATTTATCAAAACCAGAACACATTAAAAGTTGTTTAAATTGTTGTGGAGCTTGTGGTAATGCATAAAATTTACCAGGATGTTTTCTTGCAGGAATAATAAAATCTCTAGCACCCTCAGGTGAAGAAGCAGTAAGAATAGGAGTTTGTATTTCTAAAAAGTTTTCTTTTTTCATAAACTCTCTAAGATAATCAATAACATCAGCTCTAAATTTAATATTATCCTTAACTTTTTCATTTCTTAAATCTAAATAACGATATTTAAGTCTAACATCTTCAGATACTTCTTTAGAATTAATAATTTCAAAAGGAAGCACATTTTTAGCTTTACCTAAAATTTGAATATCACTTACTAGAAGTTCTATAGTTCCAGTTAATAACTTTTCATTGTAATCTTCTTCATTTCTCTTTCTTACTACACCAGTCGCAGATATACTAGATTCTTTAGTAATTCCATTAAAAATTGAGTCATCATTACTTACCAATTGAATAATTGATGTACTATCTCTTAAATCTACAAATATAACACCACCATGATCCCTAATATTTTCAATAAAACCTGCTACTTTCACTTCTTTTTCACTAATATTTATTAATTCATTATTATAATGGGTTCTATAAATGTTTCCCATTTCATTTCTCCTATCTATTATTTAGTTTATTTTGTAAAATTTCTTTAGTTAACACAGGACTAGCTTTTCCTCTAGTTTCTTTCATAACTTGTCCTACAAAATAATCAAATATATTTGTTCTTCCATTTTTATATTCTTCAATTTGTTTTTCGCTATTATCAAGAATTTTAGTAATAATTTCATTTATTTTTTCTTCATCATTTAACTGCATATTATCACTACTTATAAAGTTAGATGGTGATTTTTTTTCTTCTAAAGATTTAAAATATATTTCTTTAGCTTGCTTGTTAGATAAATTACCATTTTCTATATTATCGATTATGATTTTTAAATCTTCTGGCTTTAAGAAAAATTCTAAAATAGTTATTTCGTTTTTATTTAAATATCCTAGTATATTTGATAAAACCCAGTTACTTGCAATATTAGGTTTTATACCTAGCGATATACACTTTTCAAAATAATCAGATACACCTTTTTCTTTTACCATAGCATTCGCATCTTTTACAGTAAATTCATAACTATTTACATAATGATTAAATCTTTCATTAGGTAATATAGGAATTTCTGTTCTAATTTTTTCAATAAACTCCTCATTTAATTTATATTTTGGAATATTAGGTTCAACAAAATATTTATAATCAACAGCGTCTAATTTACTACGCATAAAAACTGTTGTTTCAGTATTTTCATCCCATCTTCTTGTTTGTTGAAGCATATCATCATATGTCCCATTTTCTTTAGCTTCTATTTGTCTTTTAATTTCATAGTTTATCGCACCTTTAACACCACTAAAAGAATTAACGTTTTTAACTTCTATCTTAGTTCCCCAATTAGACATATCATTTTCATCTAGCGATTCATCCATTATTGAAACATTTACATCACATCTTATTTGACCTTTTTTACTATCACCTTCACTAATATCAGTATATTGATAAATTCTTCTCATATTTTCTAGAAAAGTAACAGCTTCATCTGCACTTCTTAAATCAGGTTCTGTCACCAACTCTAAAAGAGGTACTCCGGCTCTGTTATAATCTATTAATGAAAAGTCATCATAATGATCACTAGAAGCAGCATCTTCCTCCAGATGTATATTATTTACTCTGATTTTTTTTAATTCACCATCTACTAATATTTCTAAATAACCATAACTACCTACTGGAGCAGGTTTAGTTTCCTGAGTAATTTGATAACCTTTAGGTAAATCAGGATAATAATAATTTTTTCTTTCAAAATATATACTTTCTGGAAGTGTACAATTTAAAATAATACTAGCTTTTAAAGCTTTTCTTACAGCTTCTTTATTTAATACCGGTAAAGTACCAGGAAAAGCCATATCAACAGGTCTTACATTACTATTTGGTATTTCACAAAATGTATTCTTAGCACTTGAAAACACTTTAGAATTAGTTTCACTAATTTCACAGTGCATTTCAAGACCTATCATTACTTTATATTTACTCATAAATACCTCCAGCTATTTGGTTTTTATAATCCATTTTACCTTCTAAAGCATTAGCAATCGAAAGTAAAGTTTCATCTTCATAACAATTACTAGTTATATTAACTCCTACTGGTAAATCATTAATAAATCCATTTGGTATAGTAATGCTTGGAAAACCTCCAAAATTACCTATAATCATATGATCTTCAAGAGCTTTATGATTATTATCATAAACTTCATTTGCACTATCTAAATCTTTAGCAGGTCCATCCCCTACAGGTAATATAACTGCATCATATTTAGTATATAAGTTTTTCCATAAGTCAACTACTAATCTTCTTAGTTTTTGTGCATTATGAAAATATTTATCTTTATTTTCCGCTTGAAGAACGTAAGAACCAATAACAAATCTTCTTTTTATAAGTGGAGAAAATCCATTAGTTCTATAATCTTTCATCATTTCTATATAATTATCTTTTTTACTTCTTGGTCCAAATATAATACCAGTTAAGTTACTCATATTACTCGTAGCCTCGGCGCAGCTAATTACTACATAAGCACTAGATACAGCATTAAGAATATTTTGATCAATAGATTCTTCTACTACTTCAATACCAAGTTCTTTACATATTTGTAATGTTTCAGAAAAATTATCTAAATGTAATTTTAGTTCATTAGTAGCATTAGGGTAATTATTTATATCACATAATTCTTTTATATAACATACTTTTTTACCTTTAACATCTTTATCAATATTTTTAGCAAGATTAATATTTCTAGAATCCCAGCTAGTCATATCAAGTTCATCAATACCTTTCATAGCATCAACTACAATAGCAGCATCTTCTACATTTCTAGTAAATACTCCGCATGTGTCTAAACTACTAGCAAAAGCAAATAATCCATGTCTACTTATCATACCATAAGTTGGTTTATAACCAACAATTCCACAATATGCAGCAGGTTTTCTTATTGAATCTCCTGTATCAGATCCCAGCGCATATGTATATACACCTGCAGCAACTGCTGCAGCAGATCCAGCAGATGAACCAGCACACATTTTTTTTGTATTCCACGGATTTTTAACACTACCAGTATGACATGTTGTACCTGTTCCACCCATTCCAAATTCATCAAGAGCAGTTTTATTAACCATAACTGCTCCCGCTTTTCTTAAATTAGCTACAGCAGTAGCGTCAAAAAACGGCACATAATCTCTAAGTGTGTTAGATGAACCAGTACTTAGTATACCTTTAGTAGAATAATTATCTTTTACTCCATAAGGAATTCCAGATAATAAATTATCAGTAATTTTTTCATCAATAACATCATTTAAAATGGTAACAAATGGATTACATTTGTTTTGTAAAGCTTTTGACTTTGATATAGATTCATCAATCAGTTTTTTTGAAGTTAATTCGTTTTTTATTAACGATTCATGTATTTTTTTAATATTACTCATTTACTTCACCTACTACTTTCGGAACTTCTACTTCTCTACCACTATAATCATCACAATTATTTAGTAAATCATCTATTGATATTGAATCTGTAGCTATATCTTCTCTAAGTTCATATGTAAAATCATCAAGAGCATGGGTCATAGGTTCTACATTTTCAATACCTTTTATTTTATTAATTAAATTTATTGATTGATCAATTGCTTCAAATTCTTCTAAAACCATTTGATTTTCTTCATCTGTCAACCCAATTAAGAGTTTATCAGCATAATCATCAACCATTTCTTTAGTAAACTTCATAATCCTCCTTAAAATTCACAGTTATTAGGCGTTCTAGGATATGCAATCACATCTCTAATATTATCCATACCAGTTAAGTACATTAATAATCTTTCAAATCCAACACCAAATCCTGAGTGAACACATGTACCATATTTACGTAAATTTAAATACCAATACAATTCTTCTTTATCAACACCCATTTGATCCATACGTTTTGATAATTTATCAAAATCTTCTTCCCTTTGAGAACCACCAATAAGTTCTCCTACACCTGGAACTTCCAAATCTACCGCTGCAACTGTTTTACCGTCTTCATTTTGTTTCATATAAAATGATTTTATATCTTTAGGCCAGTTATATATAAATACCGGACCGTCAAAATGCTCAGTAATATATTTTTCATGTTCTTTTGCAATATCTTCACCTTGAACAGGTTCAAATTCCCATTTTTTATCACTTTGCTGAAGTATATTAATAACTTCTTCATGTGTTATTCTAGTAAAGTTACTATTTATAAGTTTATTTAATTTTTCTAATAATCCTTTTTCTACAAAACTATCAAAAAATTTCATTTCATCTTTTGCTTTATCTAAAACATACTTAACTACAAATTTAAGCATATCTTCCATAATATCCATATTTCCATTTAAATCACAAAAAGCAATTTCTGGTTCAATCATCCAAAATTCAGATGCATGAGTTTTAGTATTAGAATTTTCAGCTCTAAAAGTTGGTCCAAATGTATATGTTTTACTAAAAGCAGTAGCAAAAGTTTCAGCTTCAAGTTGCCCAGACACTGTTAACCCAGATTTTTTACCAAAAAAATCATCTTTATAATCATACTTACCTTGTTTTGCAATTTTTTCTTTATCAAGAGTAGATACATTAAACATTTCACCAGCGCCTTCACAATCAGATGCAGTTACTATAGGTGCATGAAAATAAACATAACCCTTTTCTTGAAAATAAGTATGAATCGCCATTGAAGTAATACTTCTAACCCTAAATACAGCATTAAATAAATTTGTTCTAGGTCTAAGATATGCTTGTTCTCTTAAAAATTCTCTAGTATGTCTTTTAGGTTGAATAGGATAATCTTCAGGGCAGTTACCCAACACAGTAACATCAAGAGCTTTTATTTCAAACTCTTGATTTCCCTCAGATTTTACCACTAGACCACTAATTTCAAGTGAAGCACCTACCAATATTTTTTGTACTTCATCAAAATTAGATATAGTTTTATCATATACTACTTGAATAGTTTTAAAACTAGTTCCATCTGTAAAATCAATAAAACCAAAATCTTTTTGTTTACGATGATTTCTTATCCAACCTTTGATAACTACTTCTTTATCAATTAAATTGTTATATTCTTCATATAATTTTTTTATTTCCATATTAATCTCCTTATATATTTTGAGTGAAATATTCAACTATTTCATTTTCATCTATTTTTACTTCTTCTTTTGTAGCGTTATCCTTAATATTAATTATTCCTTTTTTCAAATCTTCATCATTAAGTATTATTAAATATTTTGAATTTAAAGTATCGGCTAATTTAAATTGAGATTTAAAACTAATATCGTTTAAACAAACTTCAGTAATAAATCCATTTAATCTTAATAACTGACTAATTTTTAGCGCATTATATTTTTCTTCATCACTAACAGCCATAATAAATATTTCAGTGTCTTTATTCATATTGCTTAATTTGTTTTTTTCAGATAAAGTAAGTATTAATCTATCAATTCCAAAAGCAAATCCAGTCGCTGGAATACTAGGTCCTTCTAGGTCTTCAACTAAATTATCATATCGGCCACCACCACCAAGAGCTAGCCCATCTTCATTTAAAAATTCATAAACTATATCAGTATAATAATCAAGACCTCTAACAATAGAGGAATCAATTTTAAAATCTATTTCTAACATAACCAACAAATTTTTAAGTTCACTTAATCTTTTCTTAGAATTTTCTGATAAATAATCAGTAATGATAGGTAAATTTTTAAATACTTCGCTATTTTTATCTGCTTTACAATCTATTATTCTAAGTGGATTTGTTTCATATCTATTTTGACAATCAGGACATAAATCTTTTAAACACGGTTTGATATATTCTTTTAAAGCATTAATATAATTATCTTTACTTTCTTTATCTCCTAATGAATTTACTGAAACAGTTATATCATCAAGACCAATTTCTTTCAGAAAATTAAATCCTAAACTAATAAGCTCAGCATCAGTTAAAGTACTACTAGAATTAAAAGCTTCAACTCCAAATTGAGTAAATTCTCTATTTCTACCTTTTTGTGGTCTTTCATAGCGATACATTGTACCCATATAATAATATTTTAATACATCATTTCTATTTCCGTATAATTTATTTTCTATTAAACTTCTAACAACTCCAGCCGTTCCTTCAGGTCTTAAAGTAATATTTCTATCTCCTCTATCAACCATATCGTATGTTTCTTTTTTTACTACATCGCTAGTTTCACCAGCGCTTCTATGAAAAAGTTCACTTGCTTCAAATATAGGAGTTCTAATATACTCAACATTATATAAAGTCATATAATTTTCAAATATATTAGTTAAATAATTAAATACAATTGAATCCTTTCCGTAAATGTCATAAGTTCCTTTTTGTTTAGATATCATAAATTTTCCTCTTCTTTCTAATAAAAAAAGACCTAGAACTATAAGGGCGCCATTATAGCGCGGTACCACCTTACTTTCTAAGTCTCATTATTTTATCGCTTCATGCGTTTTTCTGTTTAGTTTAAAAAAGCGTTCTTCATATAACATTTTATCAGCATTTTCACCAACTAGCCTTCTCTTAAATATACACGTTATATTACTTCTTTTCCCAGAAAAAGATATACTAATATAATACACTATTACATAGTATTAGTCAATAATAATTACTTTTATTTATATTTAATAAACTATATATTAATTTATCTTTTGTCTTACTGGAAAACATTTTAAAAGATTTATAAACTCATCTTTACAAATTGTGCCTGTTGAATAATAACCAAAATCCACAATACATATTTCTTCATTATTTTCATCTTTATTACTATCAATTAATTTTTTTAAAAAATCTTTTTGACAGTCACTTATAGTATCTGGCAAAAAACAAGCAGCCCTTAAATATTCCCTCTTAGGAAGTAAAGGATTACACATATATTTTTTTACTCCATATTTTAAATCCATCCCAGAATAAACATAATTATTAGATGTATCTCTACAAATCATTTCATTTCTATCAAATGGGCCGTAATAAACAACATACCCATTTTTAGTTAAAATGTCAAAACCTTCTGCCTTAGTCAAAATAGGTTTGAAACTAAGATTGTTTTCTAATATAAATTCATTAAAACAATCGACATGAGATTTATTAAAATCTATTTCTACTAAATTGCCATTAGGACCTACTATATATCCTAACGAATTAACCGATACGGTTAATAAAGGCAACGAAAAATCATTGCCTGTTACTACTAAATTACACACTTTTACCATACTCCAATTATATACTTTTGTTACTTTTGTATTTTCATTGTATATCTTAAAAAAAGTTTTGTCAAGAATTATTTCTCTAATTTTATATGCAATTCATTTAATTGTTTTTCTGATACAGTATTAGGACATTCACTCATTAAATCAGATGCACTAGCAGTCTTAGGAAAAGCTATAACATCTCTAATATTTTCAGTATTTGAAAGCAACATTGTTAATCTATCAAGCCCAAAACCTATCCCTCCATGAGGAGGAGTTCCATATTTTAAAGCTTCTACAAAGAAACCAAATTTTTCTTCTATATCCTCTTTACTAAGTTTAAGCGCTTCAAACATTTTCTGTTGAACTTCTTCATTATGTATACGAATAGATCCTCCACCTGCTTCATATCCGTTAATTACCATATCATATGCCTTAGAATAACATTTACCTGGATCAGTTATTAACTTATCTACATCTTCATCATTAGGTGCTGTAAAAGGATGGTGAGTAGCTACATATCTATCTTCTTCTTCGCTATACTCAAAAGCAGGAAAATCAGTTACCCATAAGGCTTTATAAGAATTAAAATCAACTAAATTTAAATCTCTAGCAAGTTTACATCTTAATGAACCTAAACTAATTTTTGTAGCACTATATTTATCTGCAACTATAAATAAAATATCATTTTTTTCTAATTTAAGATTATTAATAATATCATTTTTATTTTCATCACTAAGTAATTTTGCAATTGATCCAGTTAATTCATCTTCAAGTTTTAAGTAAGCAAGACCTCCAGCTTTATAAAGCTTAACATAATCTGTTAATTTATCAATTTCTTTTCTAGAAAACTTATCAGCAGTATTTTTAACTAATAAACCATTAATTTCTTTATCTTTCATAAATTCTATATTTATATTACTAAATAAATCATTTAAATCTATTATTGGCATATCAAATCTTAAATCCGGTTTATCTGAACCATATAATCTAATTGCATCATCATATTTCATTTTATCAAGAGGAAGCTTTAAATCATAATTTTTAATATCTTTAAACATTTTAGATATTAAATTTTCAGCCATAGAACAGACATCATCTTCATTAACAAAACTCATTTCAATATCAACTTGTGTAAATTCAGGCTGTCTATCAGCTCTTAAATCTTCATCTCTAAAACACTTAGCTATTTGAAAGTATTTTTCTATTCCTCCTACCATTAATAATTGTTTAAATATTTGCGGTGATTGTGGTAAAGCATAAAATTTTCCATCATTAACTCTACTTGGAACTAAATAATCTCTTGCACCTTCAGGAGTACTTTTACAAAGAACTGGAGTTTCCACTTCAATAAAATTTTCGTCATTTAAATAATTTCTAATAGCCATAGTAATTTTATGTCTTGTTACTAGTTTACCACCAATAACATTTCTTCTTAAATCTAAATATCTATACTTAAGACGTGTATCTTCTAAAGCAGTAGTGTTATCACTTATTTCAAAAGGAAGTTCATTACTACTATTTAAAACTTCTAAATTAGTTACATCTATTTCTATTTCTCCACTTTCAAGTAATGTATTTTTACTTTCTCTTTCAAGTACTTTACCACATACTTTAATTACATATTCATTTTTAAGACTTTCAGCTAATTCATAAAAGTTATTTTCGGGTCTAATAACTAGTTGCACTATACCAGATCTATCTCTTAAATCTATAAATATAAGTCCTCCCAAATTTCTTTTTTTAGCAACCCAACCATATACTTCAACTTCTTCATTTAAGTTTTTTATATTTAGTGTATTGTTCATTATTTTTTTCATATATATTTTCCTTTCTAAAAAATAAAAACCCTATGAAATATAAGGACGAGTTAACCCGTGGTACCACCTTATTTCATAGAGCTCTATGCACTTTTTTCTTTAACGCAGAAATACGCTTATCTTTAAATTTAATGTCTTCATTATATTAATTTACTAGTTCTCATCAACCACTAGCTTTCTTGAAAATATTATATAATTACTCCTTTAAATAAATAATATATTACTATTGTACTTTATTTAATCTATATTGTCAATTTTTCTTTAATGAGTTAAATTCATAATTTATACATAATTAATATCGAAAAAATTATATTATACATACATTACATTTCAATTACAATAGTGACCGGTCCATCATTTATAATATTAACTTCCATCTCAGCACCAAATTCACCAGTTTCTACATTTAAATAATTTCTTAATCCATCATTAAATAAATTATATAACACTACCGCTTCATTACCATTTAAAGCTTTAACATAAGATGGTCTATTTCCTTTTAAAGTATTTGCATACAAAGTGAATTGACTTATTGATAAAACGCTTCCTTTAATATCCAAAATAGATTTATTCATAACCCCATTTTCATCATCAAATATTCTTAGATTAATTATTTTGTTAATCATTTTATTTATAACTTCTTTAGTATCATCATGAGTAAATCCAACTAATATAACCATGCCACAGTCAATTTTGCCTATTACTTTTTTATCAACAGAAACACTACTATTTTTACTTCTTTGAATAATTACTTTCATTTAAAATCCTTATTAAGAGATACTTTTCTTATATTTTTCATTTTTTCTAAATTATCAACTAAATTAATAAGTTCTTCAGAATTTCTAACTTTAACATTAACTTCTAAAATTTCGTTCATTGAATTAAAACCTACTATTTTTAAATCTTTTTTAGTAGCCAAAGCTATAACATCCACTATATCAACATCTCCATTTGTATATAAATATACTCTAGAAACAAATTCGCTACTACTTTCATAATTCCAGTTAACATCTACTAAATTCATATCTTCAGATACATTTTCACATACTTTTTTATGAATAGTAATACCACCATATTTAGTTATATTACCTATGATTTCATCACCCTTTATAGGGTTACAACATTTAGCCAAAGAAACTTGAATATTAGACTGTCCATCTACTATTATATCGCTATTACCTATATGATTATTTTGATTTTTTCTTAATCCTTTATTAATCAACAATTCAGCTACAACTGATTTATCTTCTTTAGCTAAATTAATAATATATCCAGCAGTAAAACGTAAAGATCCTAAAGATAAGTATATATCTTCAATTGTGTTTAATTTTAAATCACGCAATATTTTATTTATATTTGTATCATTAACAACATCTTCGTAAGATAATTTTTTTCTTCTAATTTCTTTTTCTAAAATATTTTTCCCTTTTACAATATAATCATTATGTAACTCTTTACTAAAATAAGTTTTAATTTTATTTCTTGCTTGACTAGTTTTTACTATATTTAGCCAATCTTTATTAGGTTTAGCAGTATTATTAGTATTTATTTTTACTACATCACCATCACATAATTCATAAGCAAAAGGAACTATTTTATCATTAACAACCGCTCCAACAGTTGTATCTCCGACCTTAGAATGAATTCTATATGCAAAATCAATTGGACTAGCCTCTTTAGGAAGTTCTACCACATCACCTTTAGGAGTATATACATATATATTTTCTTTTAAAAAATCAGTTTCCACTTCTTTTTCAAAATCAATGTCATTTACATCTTTGTTATGTTCAATAACATTTCTAAACATTTCTAATTTTTGTTCCATTAAATTTTGAATTTTTTTAGACCCTTTTTCTTTATATGACCAGTGAGAAGCAATTCCTTTTTCAGCGATTTCATCCATTTCATAAGTTCTAATTTGTATTTCATAAAGTTTACCACTTTCTCCATATACTGTTGTATGAAGAGATTGATACATATTTTCTTTTGGACTAGCAATAAAATCCTTAAATCTTTTTGGAATAGGTTTGAATTTAGAATGAATTAAACCTGCTACTGTATAACATAAACTATCTTCTTCCACAAAAATTCTAAGGGCTAATATATCAAAAATATCAGACCATTTTCTTCCAGTAGTAAGTTTTTTATATATACTATAAACACTTTTTACTCTTCCTTTTATTTCAAATTTAATATCATTTTTATTTAATATATCACTTATATTTTTTTTCATTTCACTTAATTCTTCATTAAGTTCTTCAACAGAAGCATTAAGTCTATCTAATATATCCTCATAAACATCTGGTTTTAAGTATTGTAAACATAAATTTTCAAGTTCAGTTTTAATAGAATTCATACCTAATCTATGGGCTATAGGAACTAAAATATTAAGTGTTTCTGAAGCTTTATTTTTTTGTTTCAAAGGATTAACAGCCCAATTTGTTCTCATATTATGAAGTCTATCTGCAAGTTTAACATATAACACTCTAACATCTTCAGCCATACCAACTAATATTTTACGCAAATATACAGCACTAGATTCACTATCATCGTTAAGCTCTAATTTATTTATTTTTGATATAGAATCTACAGCCTTAGCAATATCTAAACCAAATAAATTTTCAATATCTTTTAAAGTACTTTCACCATTGTTAATCACTTCATGCAAAAAAGCTATAACTATTGTGTCATTAGAAACATTTAAATCAGTAAGAATATTAGCGACTTCCAAAGGGTGTGAAATATAATCATCACCAGAAAGCCTCTTCATTCCTTTGTGCTCTTTAAATGCATACTCATACGCTTTTTTTACTTCTTGAGTGTTCACTTTATCTATAAGTTTTTTTTCTATATCTTCATATTTTAACATTTATTCATTTCCTTTTTCTTTGAATACATCAGCAGATAAATTCATAATATCATCTACCATATTATACAATTTTAAATTACTGGCACTATTCCAAATATTATTCCTTAAATAATTCCATATATCAAGTTCAGATATTTTAATGCCATCCTTTAACATTTCATTTTTTTTAGTGGACAAAGCAGGATAAAGCCTTCTGTATAAATCAGTAACAGATTCAAATTTTATTTCTTCCATATCATCTCCACCTTCATATATATTTTATCAAAATAGAGTCTTAAAGTCCAACATAAAAAAATTAGAAGTTAATCTTCTAATTTTATATCTTTATTTTTTTCATAAAATAAACTTAAAGCTTTTTTTACTTCTTCTTCATTTTCTAAATGAGTAATATGTTCACCTTCATCTATTCGAATGACTAAATCTTTAGAATCGTTTTTATTAGATAAAAACAAATATTTTTCTATTTTATCTAGTAAAATATATTCCTCGTTATTATCTAGTGTATAAACAGTAACATCTACCATATTTATCTAGTACTCCTTCCACTACTATTATTTTCTTCGCCAATTTTATCATAATAAATTGCAACACTTTTCATTTCATCATCCATCTTTTTTAAAGAATCAAATTTTTCTGATAATAGTTCACAATTTGCAGGTATACTAGTAACTTTTGCATTGTTTGAATATTTTGAATATAGATTTGACACTAACTCATTATACACTATAGGAAAATTATTTTTTCTATGATTAATATTAAAAAATTGATCATTATCTCGCAAGTCATCTAATTGTGAAGCAACTATATTATCTACAGCTTTATATAATTCAACTAAAATTGTTTCTTCATTTAAAGAATTATCACATATAATTTGATCATAAAAATTATCTGCTATAAGAGAATAATTATATTCACTAGTAAAATCTCCTGTTAAGCCATCTTGTATTTTATGTTTAGTAGCACTTGAATCATAAGTTTCATTTAACACATTTCCATAATCAGTATAAGTAATTACAGGTTCAAAATCAGAATTATCCAAAGCATCATTGTAATCGTTATTTTTTTGTGTTTCAGCAAATGCATTTACAGCACTTGTTGACAAAACAATTACCGCAGCTGTAGATAAAGCAACTTTAATACCTAAAATTAATTTTTCTTTTTTGATTTTTTGTTTTTCAATATATTTTTGCATTCTTATTTCTCTACTATTAGTCTTAACAGATTTTTCTACTATTTTTAAATTATTAGATTTTCCATCAAAAATTTGCACAATAGGATCAAATGTCTCGTCTTTTTCTTTTACATCTTCTAGTTTATTCTCCATATTAACCTACTTTCTATATAATTTTATCATTTTATATTTAAATTGTAAATAACTATTATAGTCTACTTACAAATCATTTCTTTTTTTATTCTAATTGAAATAATATCATTCACATTATAATTACCCGGAATTTTTAATTTAAGGAAATTATTAGAATGACCAACAGAAAAACCTTCTTTTTGTTCTTCAATTAAAAGTTCTACATCTTTATCAACATATGCATTAATATATTCGTTTTCAAGATCATTTGATAAATCATTTAATTTTTTACTTCTTAACTTTATTATTTCAGGTCTTACATGTTCATCCATTCTAGACGCTGCAGTGCCGTCTCTATCAGAATATGGAAAAACATGAATTTTAGCAAATTTCATTTTTTTGCAAAAAGACATCGTTTCATTAAAACAATCTTCTGTTTCATAAGGATGTCCAACTATAACATCAGTTGATATATAAATATTTTTTCTTACACTTCTTATTTTATTAACTTTTTCTTCAAAGTACTTTAAATCATATTTTCTATTCATTCTTTTTAAAATACTATCAGATCCAGCTTGAAGTGGTATATGTAAATTATCACATATCACTTTATTGCTTTTTAAAAGAGACAAATAATCATCATTAAGTTCTGTTATTTCAATGCTAGATAACCTAATTCTTTCAATTCCTTTAATATTAGCAATATCATTAATTAAATTAACTAAATCAGGGTATGATCCAGTATGTATTCCAGTTAATACAATTTCTTTAAAACCATTTTCTGCTAATTTCGTTGCTTCATTTATAACTTCATTATAATTTTTAAATCTAACTTTTCCTCTTACGAATGGAATAACACAGTAAGAACAATAATTTTCACAACCATCTTGAATTTTAATATACGCTCTTATTTGATTATAGCTACTAAGTTCCATATTTTCAAATTCAAATTCCATGGGGTTACATATATTTTCATAAGGTTTTCTATTTTTACTATATTCATTTATAAGTTCACAAATTTTTGATTTGTCTTTAGTTCCTAAAATAATATCTATATTAATATCTTTATATTTTGATATATCATTTTGAGTACTACAACCACATACAATAAATATACAATGTTCATTATTTTTACGAATATGTCTAGCTCTTTTTAAGCATTTATTATCAGATGTATTCGTTACACTACATGTATTAAGTATAGCTACATCAGCTTCCTTTATTTCTTGAACTTCAAAAAAACCTTTATTAATAAGGTTTTCTCTAATATAATTTGATTCGTATTGATTAACTTTACACCCAAGTGTTTCAATATAAAATTTCATATGCCCCCTAATTAAGAAGAGTATGTAAATTTTTTAACGTTTGCAAAAATTCCTCTTCTTTTTTATAACTAACAACACGTATTTGAACAGTATTACTATCATTTTTATAATCACTTTCAAGATACATATCTTCCAAATTTATTTTCTTTATAGATACACCATCTACTTCTTTTTCTTCACTATAATTTAAATCATAATTCTTACTTTTTTTAACTAGTTCATCATAACTTATTATAGCTTTATCCTCTTGCTCTTTTTCAAAATGGGTAAAATTAACTTCTTTATTTTCTACATCATTTTTAATGGCATCATTAATAAGTTCAAGTTCATTCTTTGTTTTCTCTGGTTCCCTATTTAATACTTCTTCATTAATTTTAATAAAATATATAAGAACAATAATCAATATTAAAAGTACAATAACAGCAAAAAAGAATACAAAATCAATAAATGTTAAAGTATTAAAAAAATCAACCATGCTATTTATAAATCCCATTTTTCTCACCTACAATTATATTTTAACATTTTTATGTAAAGAATATAATATCTAGTTGTAAACTTTACAAAGTTCAACGTAAACTATTATAACATAAGTTATTAATAATTTAAACATTATTATAAAACTTCAATTATATACGGGTTATCTACAGTTCCATTACCAGTAGCTTTAATACCTGAAGCGATATTTATTACAGGTCTTACACCTCGTAAATATGTTCCAATAGTGCTACTAATAATCTTTCCATTTTCAGATACTAAAAATGGGTAATAACTAGAAGAAATTTTAGCACCACTCATTAAATAAAAATCTTCGCTTAAATTATCATTTATTAAATATGAAGATGAACTATCATTTTCAGTTGTCAACCCCGCAAACATTGCCTCATCTACTGTTAACAAACCTATTTTTAAACTAGACTCTTCACCTAAACAACTAAATGTTGCTATTTTATCTACATTAGCTCTATTGTATGCCGCAAAAACATTTTCTCCTACCACTGAATTATCATTACAATATTTTTGATTAGAAATAGTATCAGCATAATTATTTAAATTCGATTCATACCATTTAATTAAAGTTTCGTATATAGTAGATGATAAAAATCCATATTGGCTATCAGCTAAGTAATAAGCAGATACACTACCTATATCGTCATTTAAAATAAGTCTAACAGAATTATCACTATTAATTCTAACTGCTCTCCAAGTCATATCAGCAAATGACACATAATTATTACTAACGTCTCCTCTAAAATAATATACTTTTCCTAAGTCATCATTACTACTAATAAGACCTTCATCTAATATAGAATTTTCTATTGCTACATTAGTTATAGATTCAGCTTTTATTTCATTGTGATTTTTTATCAAATCACCAAAATACTGAATTTCTTCTACAACTTTTTTTACCGATAATTCTGCATTAAAATATTTATTATTATCTGAATTAATATTTAATGTATAATTTTGAGTTACACCAGGTTTAATGCTAATACTATCAATTATTTTTTCACTTTTAACAGTACCAGTTAAATCTATATCGCTATCAGAACTAATATGATAATTTGTTACATCACTAGTTTCAACTCCAATAAATTCTATATAATAAAAAACTTCTTCACTACCATTATTAGAAACAGAAAATTGAATATTTTTAGAGTTATTTTTACTTAAATTATAATCACTAATATAATTAACAGATATAGGAGCATCTACTACTATAGTTGCTCCACTAGATACTTCAGTGTATAAATAATAGCAAGTAAAAACCACAATACATCCTATTATTGCCATAAATATCATAGTAAGTGGAAATTTATATCTTTTTCTCATATCATCATCCATATTAATATTACTAGATTTTATGGGGTTTTGTCAAATAAAAAGCGCTATTATAAGCGCTTTTTTATAAAAACTTTCTAAATTGTTTAAATTCTCTGTCATCATCTAAATTAGTTTTAGACAAGTCTGCAAGTAAATCTTTTTGTTTTTTATTAATTTTATTAGGAATAACAACATTAATAACAGCGTACATATCTCCTTTATGACTAGATCTAACATTTTTAACCCCTTTACCTTTTAACTTCAATTTAGTGTAATTTTGAGTTCCTGGATCTATATTTAAATAAACATTACCAGTTAATGTAGGAATTTCTATTTTAGCACCTAAAATCGCATCTGTTATAGTTACAGGTACTTCGATATATATATCATCATTATCTCTTTCAAATAATTGATGTTCTCTTACATGAAATTGTAAATATATATCTCCATTTGGACCACCATTATATCCTTTTTCACCTTTACCAGTCATTCTAAGTTCATAACCATTATCAATTCCTTCAGGAACATCTATAGTAATAACTTTCTTTTTAGTAGTTCTACCAGTTCCCTTACATGAATTACATTTAGTTTCATAACTTTTTCCATTTCCTTTACAATTAGGACAAGTTTTTTGAGTTTGCATCATACCAAAAAAACTAGCTTGTTGTTCAATAATTTTTCCAGATCCACCACATGTACCACATGTACTTTCTCCAAATCCACCTTTTCCTGAACAATTATCACAATCATCATCTAAATCAAGTTTAATATCTTTTTTCGTACCAAATACAGCATCTTCAAAATCTAAATCAATTGAAATTTTAATGTCATTTCCTTTTCTAGATGAATTTCTAGAGTTACCCCTAGAAAAACCACCACCAAATCCAGAAAAACCGCCTCCAAATATATCTTTAAATATAGAATCTAAATCTACATCTCCAGCGTCAAAACCACCAAAGCCACCAGCTGAACCATGACCACCAAAGTCAGCTGTTCCATATTGATCATAATTTTTTCTTTTTTGTGCATCAGATAAAACAGCATATGCTTCACCTATTTCTTTAAATTTAACTTCAGCTCCAGCTGATTTGTTTTTATCAGGGTGATACTCTTTTGCTAATTTTCTAAACGCCGATTTTATTTCTGCATCACTAGCATTTTTATCAACTCCAAGAGTCTCATAATAATCTTTTTTATTCATTTGTTTTTTCTTCCTTACTATTATATAATTTTTCAAATTCTATAATGTTTTTTTCAAATATTTGAAAAACTTTCTTATATGTTTTAGAATTGGATAAATCTATATTTAATGTCGACATTATTTTATTAGGTGTAAAACTTTTTCCAGATTTTAACACTTCTAAATATTTATCAATAACATCTTTATTACCACTTAATATTTCTTCTGCAATTAACAAAGCAATGATATATCCAGTCGCATATCCAAAAACATAATATTTGCCGAACATTTGAGAAAAATTAATCCAAAAACTTTCAGCTCCAGAGTTTAATATAACATTTTTATTATAATACTTATTTAATATTTTTAAATATTCTCTATCCAATAAATTTGGGTCTAAAACCTGTTTTTTTTCAGACATTTCGTGAATATTTTTCTCAAAATGAGCAGACATAGTTGCTTTACGTACAACAAATTCAAAATCTTGAATATTTTTCTCCATATAAAACAACTTTTCTTCTTTACTTTTAGCCATTTGAATCAAATGCTTATCCAAAAGTATTTCATTAACCTGACTAGCGATTTCACTTATAAATATTATAGGCTCATAATTATTAAAATTATTTGCTGCTCTTGATAATTCAAAATGAGCAGCATGCCCTAATTCATGTGATAAAATAGACAAACTCTTATAAGAATTATCATAATTTAAAAAGACAAAAGATCCATTTTCATAACTAGATGTTGTATAAGCAATTTCCTTTTTATTTTTTTTAGATTTAAAATCTATTTTTTTTTCAGCAAATAGCTTATTAATTACATCACAATAATCTCTACCTAAAACTAGCAAAGAACTTAAAATTGTGTTTCGCGCTTGATCAAGTGAATAATTAGCGTTATATTCATTTATCATTGGTACATTAACATCATAAATATTTATATCATTAAGATTTAATATTTTCTTTTTTAAATCCCAGTATTTATCAAAATATTTTAAATTTAATCCTACATATTTAATTAAATCAGTATAAATTTTAGTATCTAAATCATTTTTACTAAGAAACATATCTAAAGACGATTTATATTTTTTAGTTATACTAAGACTATTATTATACTTAATAATACCATCTAACAAAGAAGCACACGTATGTTTAATATCATTATGCTTTTTTATTATGCTAGTATATACATTTTTATTAAACTCATAATCCTTACTAGTAATTAATTTTTCATAACCATTAAACGATATTTGAATTTCATTTATTTTTTCGAACTTGCTATCAACATTTAATAATTTATTAATACTACTAGTAAGAGAATTAAATGTACTAGCATGACTATCAAGTAACTTTTTTTCAATATCTGATAAATTATGTTGTTTTTCATTATATATCTTTTTTAAATTAATTTCATATATTTTTAATTTTTCATCTTTTTCTATTAATTTTTTAATATATTTAAAATCTTTTTTTAATATTTCTGGTTTAATAAATGACGCAACTGCTGAATATTTTAAATATAAATCTATAACCTTAGAATGATTATTTGTAGCTTTAGAATCTGTCATATTTAAATCAACTAAAAATTTAGAATAAACATATAATTTCTCTAAACACATAGAAATATTTTCATCTAAAACAAGCAAATTATATAAATTTTTCTCGTTAACAAAAATTTTGTTTTTATATTTTTTTATTTTTTCCATATATTTACTAACTCTAGATAATTCTTTTAAAAATTCACTTTCGTTAGAAAATAAAATAGATAAATCAGCAGTATAATCGTTCATATAACCTCTTTTCATAGAAAAGTTCTAGTTTACTAGAACTTATTTCTTTTCTTCAAATTTAGCTTCTTCTACACCATCATTATTAGTTTCAGTTTTTTCTTCAGAATTAGAATTTGCTTCTTGAGCTTTTGCAGCTTCTTCATACACTTTACCCGCTAAATCCATAGCAAGTTTAGATAATTCTTCTGTTTTAGATTTAATATTTTCAATATCTTCACTTTCTAAAGCTTTTTTTACTTCTTCTATTTTTTCATTAGCTTTCGTTTTTTCTTCATCACTAACTTTTTCTTTAAGATCTTCTATAGCCTTTTCAGTAGTAAATATAGCACTGTCAGCCTCATTTTTAGCATCTGCTAAAGATTTTCTTTTTTCATCAGCTTCTTTATTAGCTTCAGCATCTTTTCTCATTTTTTCTATTTCTTCTTCACTAAGATTAGATGAAGCAGTAATAGTTATTGATTGTTCTTTATTAGTTCCTAAATCTTTAGCTTTAACATTAACAATACCAT
>CAYJNH010000016.1:0-20681 GCA_964371705.1 uncultured Muribaculaceae bacterium | reverse complement strand
AATTTAGATGGTATAATAAATTTTGAACAAATTGATTCAAAAGACAAAATAAATTTACTAATAAAAGAAAAACTTATTCAATCAATGCAAGAGAATAAAATTATACAAAATTGGTACAAAATAGGAACTAATTTGAATTATTATGTTACTCAAACTGCAAAATCTAATTTAAAAGAAAAGTTTAAATTACTGAATTTTTTTGGGAAAAATAAAAAAGTTGAAGCAGTTTTAACTGCAAAATCTAGTGATACTTATAAAATTAATCAAGATATGTTAAAAAAGATGAAAGAAAATAATAGTAACGAAATATATAGTAAATATATTGCTAATATAGATAAGGAGAAAAAAACAAACGCAGAAATTAAATCAAATTTGTTAGATAAAGAGAAAAATTCAAAAAATAACTAGAATTAGATAGAATAAAATTTGTGATTAAATTTCTTCTTAATAAACCACATCAAACCGAAAATTTAAAAGAGGTAATATTTGAAGGTGTTTCATACAAAATTTCAGAAAAGCAAGTAGAAGAATTTAATAAAAAACATCAGCAGTATATGAAAATTTTAAACGAAAGTATAAGTGAAGAAGTACCATTTAGCATAGAAAGTAGTCTTAAAGAATTTGATAAAGAACTTGGTAATGATAAATTATCTAATACAAACACTATAATAAATCGTATACATAGCTGGTTAGATTGTGAACAAAAAAATGTAAGTGGAAAAACAACAGATGTAACTTTCAATTCAAAAACATATCAAATATCTTTTGATAAAAAAGAAGAATATGAAAAATTAATTCAAGAATACAATAATGCAGTAAATCTGGAGTTAGAAAATCCAGTGGATGAAGTAATATTGCCACTAGTGGATAATAAGGAAAATAAAAGCAGGGAAGAAATTACGCGTGAAATACAATTACTTATACAAAAACCGAATACAAAAGAAGATTTAAAAATAATAAATTATAATAAAAAATTTATATACATAAAAAATGAGGACACTAATAAATTTGATAATTTAGTATCTCAGTTGGAACAAATAGATAAAAGTTTAGAAAATTTATTGACAGGCAGTCAAATTTACAAAAAATTCAGTGATCAAGACAATATGACTGAATTAGAGTACATAGATGCAAGAATAAATGAAATTATAAATGAAAAAAATACTACTGGTAAAACTGTTGAGGTTAAAATCAATAATGTAGCGGGTTATAAAATTCCAAAAGAATTTTTAGAAGAATTTAATTTACTCGCAAATAAAAAAGAAATTTTAAGTCTCTCTCAAATAAATAAAAATTGGGAATTTGATTTGAAAAAGTTAGAAGATCCAGAAGTAAAAGAAAATAAAAAGATTGATATTCTTAAAGAACAAATTGAAAATATTAAAGAAGAAATTAGTAAACTTATAAATAGGCCAAATTCAGGTAAAAAAGTAAGACTTACTAGCATTGATGGAAAAAAGGTTGAAGTGGCACTTAAAGATAAACAGCAATTTGAATTACTAAAATCTAGATATAATAAATTAATAAAAAAAGAAGTGGATTTAAAAGTTTTAGATGATATAATGGATACTAAAAAAGAACATGCTGATATAAGTTCTTTAGAAGATATAACAGATACTAAAAAAGAACATGCTGATATAAGTTCTTTAAAAGATATAACAATTACTGAACCAGTTAAACCATTAATTCTAAAAGTAATTAAGCCAACTAATATAAGAAAACCTAAAAAGAATAATACATTAAAAAAAGTTGCATCTTTTGTGCTTGCTGCTATTACTGCTTTAACAATTAGTCAAAGTGGTAATGTTAATTCATTTAATGCAGATGAAATTACAAATAAGGTAGAAGCAGCAGTTGTGTCAAATATTAATGTAAACGATATTGAAGATAATAATAGTTTTCTAAAAGAAGCAAAACAAATAGTTAATGAATATCAAAATAATTATCAGATATCAAATGATAAAAATGAAGCTCAAGAAGCAGTTAAAGAGCAGTCGATTATTTCAATTGGTCAAAATGTAAAATTAAAAGATAATTCGTTAATATATAGTAATATATATGATGCATCATATGAAGCTAATGGAATGAATGCATATTTTGATAATAATGAAGAAAGAATAATAAGTGGTATAGGATATATATTACCGGATAAAACGATAGAGTTTATTAGATATAATGATTCTGATTATCAAAATAAAGTAAATAATTTAGAAATAATGGGAGCCAAAGTAATAGGTGTATTATTATCTTCTAAAAATAATATTTCTAGTATAGAAGGATTTAGAAATATTAATGATTTAATTATAGAAAGGCAAAATACAAATGTTAGATAAATATGATATATTTACGCTTATAGACAAAGAATATATAACAATGGCTAAAGCTGATTTGTTTGATAAAACATATTATTTTATTGTTGAAGTAGATGAAGAAGAGAACCCTTTAAATAATTTTAAAATAGTTTATGACTTTGAAGATGGACTACTTGAAGAAGAAGATATTAATGTGTTAAATAAAGTTAAAGAAGTTTTACTAAATCAAATTGAAGAGGATTCAAAAAAGCAGTAGAAATACTGTTTTTTATATGATAAAATACTGTTGGTGAAGAAAAGTGAAAATAGGTAACATAATATTAAAAAATAATGTAGTAGTAGCGCCTATGGCAGGTATTACTAATACATCATATAGAAAGATATGTAAAGAAATGGGAGCTGGCTTAGTAGTGGCTGAAATGGTTTCTGATAAAGCTATTATGTATGGTAGTCAAAAAACTTTTGATTTACTTAAAATGGATGATAGTGAAAGACCTATTTCTCAGCAAATATTTGGAAGTGATGTAGATTCATTTGTAATAGCTACTAAAAAAATACTAGAAATAATGAAACCTGATATAATTGATATAAATATGGGATGTCCCGTTCCTAAGGTGGCACTTAGGGCTCAAGCTGGAAGTGCACTTATGAAAAGTCCAGAAAAAGTATATGAAATAGTTAAGGCTGTAAAAAGTGTAAGTACAGTACCAGTAACAGTAAAAATTAGAAGTGGTTGGGATGAAAAAAGTATAAATGCAGTAGAAATAGCTAAAATATGTGAAAAAGCAGGAGCAGATGCTATCGCAGTTCATGCAAGAACTAGATCACAAGGTTACTCAGGATATGCTAATTGGGATATTATAAAAAAAGTAAAAGAAAGTGTAAATATACCAGTAATAGGTAATGGTGATATAAATACATGTTATGATGCTAAAGATATGATAGAAAAAACAGGCTGTGATGGTGTAATGGTAGCCAGAGGTATACTTGGTAACCCTTGGTTAATAAAAGAGTGTGTAGAATACTTAAATGATGAAAAAAAACCTAAAGAAGTTACATTAGAAGAAAAAATAGAAATGATGAAAAAGCATATAAATTTATTGTATGAAGATAAAAATGAAAAAGAAGCAACCTTAGAACTTAGAACTATGCTCACTTATTATTTTAAAGGACTTAATAATACAAAAGAAACAAAAATGCAAATAGTTAAAGCAACAAGTAAAGAAGAATATATTGATATAATAGAAAAATATTATCAAAAAGAAAAAGTATCAAATTAGATACTTTTTTGTATGTTTCTTAATTTATTCATTATTTCATCATATAAGGGATTTATAACTTGTAAATTATTAAAATAACCTGTAGTTTTATTTCCTTCAGTTTGTAAGTATATCACTTCAGTTATTTTATCAGCAAGAAGAGATATTTCTTTAAATGTATTGCTATTTAAAAATTCATTATCAAGAATAATATTATTTTTTATATATTCTCCAACATTAACCAAATGAAAATAAGAATAATCTTTTTTAGCATCAGGATATATTTTAGACATAACAAGGTATGTATCATAAGTATTAAGAGCCTCTTCAATTCCTATATTTTTGCTAGATATTAAAGTTTTGTTAACTATATCATTTTCATAACTTAATTTATAAACAGAAGTAGCAATGCCACTATATTCAGTTAATATATCACCCTTAATTTCATTTGGGTTTTTATAACTTTTAATAAGGTGCCCAAGTTCATGAGTTAAAGTATCTTCATTTATATCACTTCTAACCGATATATAATGGTCAGTTTTAAGTATTTTGTAAGTTTTATTATACTTTATTTTTGGTATATTAAAATAAACTCCTTCAGAATTTATTAATGTTTCTTCATTAATTTCTAAAGAAAATTCAGTAAGTTTTTTTATTTCATCATAATTATTATCGCTAGTAATTATTTTAGTGTTCATTAAAGCTTCAAATATAGTATTTTTTTTATCACTATAAACTAGTAATAGTCCAGGTAAAATTTTTATTAATTTATTTTTAAGTGTATTTGGATAATTGTATTTTCTACTTATATAATTTACAAAATCTTTAATTGCCACTCTTAACTAACTTTTTAGCTACTTCATTAACTGGACCAGCTCCAACAGTAACTACTAAATCTCCTTCATCAATATTTTCTTTTAAATGAGATACTATTTTGTCATATGAATTTAAATACAATACATTAGGATTGGCTACTTTGATTAAATTTACTAACTGATCTTCAGACACCCCATATGTATTTATTTCTCTAGCTGGATATATTGGTGCAATAATTATATTATCAAAATTTTTAAGAGCATCGGCAAACTCTTTTAAAAACTCATTAGTTCTTGAAAAAGTATGACTTTGAAATACTGCCCAATTTTTATTATAAGTCATTTTTTTTACAGTATTGTATGTAGTTAATATTTCAGTAGGGTGGTGTGCATAATCATCATATATAAATACATCATTGTATTTACCAATATATTCAAATCTTCTTTCAACACCTTTGTATTTTTCTAAACCATTTTTTAAATCATTTATATTTGCATTATGTTTAAACCCTAAAGCAAAAACCGCTAAAGAATTATAAACGTTATGTATTCCTCTTATATTTAAATTAATTGTAATAACAAATTCATTATTATGGAATATATCATAACATGGAAAACCTTGGTTATTATGTTTTATATTTTTAGCAGTAAATTCAGATTCATTATCTATACCATAAGTAACAACATTTTCTAAATGACTAGTATTAAGTTTTTTTGTATTTTCATCATCATTATTAATAATTAATATTCCATCTTTAGGTAATAAATTGATATATTTTTGAAAAGAATTAACAAAGTCATTTAAATCTTTAAAAAAGTCAGTGTGATCAAGTTCAATGTTAGTAATAATTATTGAAGTGGGAAAAAAATTTAAAAAAGAATTTTTATATTCACAAGCCTCCATTATTAAATAATCATTACTACCAATTTTTAAATTTCCTCCTATTTCATGTAATATAGCACCTATTTGTATAGTAGGGTTTAATTTAGCTTCTATAAAAGAAAGAGAAGCAAGTCCAGTAGTAGTGCTTTTTCCATGTGTTCCACTTATACATATACAATTTTTATAATTTTTAGATAATTGCCCTAAAAATGTAGCTCTTTCATATATGATTAAATTAAGTTTTTTTGCTTTAACAAACTCTTCATCATTATCGCTAATAGCTTTCGTATATATTACCAAATCAATATTCTCATTTATCATGTTTTCATTATGACCAATAAAAACATCTATTCCATTATTTTTTAAATTAACTACATTATCATTATCTTCGGTATTACTTCCAGTGACAATAGCTCCTTCATTTTTTAATATTAAGGCTATCGCACTCATAGAAATTCCTCCGATACCTATCATATGTATTTTTTTATTTTTAAACATAATTTCACCTCTATAAATATTATATAACAACACTAAAAATATATCAAATAAATAAAAAGTAACTAAAAAAATACAAAAGAAAAAACAACTTTACAAAAAAAGTGAAAATCGAACAAAATAAAATGTGGTACAAAGTGTAAAAAATACAAAAACTTCATTTTTGCTTTTAAAATCAAAGAAAAAGAGATAATGTACTAAATATATTACTTAGGTGAAAACTGAAAAAACGAAAAAATGATTTTTTTTAAAATTGTAAAACGAACATAAAATGAGTTGAAAAATATATTTAATAGTTATACAATAATCTTGTAGAAGGTAGGTACAAGTTATGACACAAGAAGAAATCGAAGTTACTGAAAAACTAGAAGTAGTTAAAAGAAATGGAAGTAAAGTAAATTTTAACGGAACAAAAATTGCTTTGGCTATAAAAAAAGGTTTTGAAAGTATAATAATAGATGACGAAGACTCTGAGGATGGTTATAAATTTAAATATACTGAAAAAGATGTGCAAAAAGTTTATCAAGATTCAGTTAAAGTAATTTATAAAGAATATGTTCAAAAAGATAAAGATAAAATAAAAATAGAAGATATTCAAGATGTAATAGAAAAAACATTAAAAAAAGATAAATATGATGATGTATATCAATCATTTGCAGATTATAGAGATAAAAGGAGTAAATCAAGAGAAAATTTCTTATATGATAAAAAAGTTCATAAATTTTTAAAAAGCTTAGAAAATTTAGGCTTAAAAAGTGCAGCAGAAAATGACGCAAAAAGAGAAAATGCAAATGTTGATGGGGATACAGCTATGGGAACTATGCTTCAGTATGGTGCAACAGTATCAAAAGAATTTGCTAAAGATTACTTAATGAAAAAGAAATTTGCAGATTCACATGATGAAGGAGAAATACATATACATGATATGGATTTTGAAGCAATGGGAACTACAACATGTAATCAAATTGACTTAGAAAAATTATTTAAAAATGGTTTTTCAACAGGTCATGGTCATTTAAGAGAACCAAATGATATTATGAGTTATTCAGCTTTAGCGGCTATAGCAATACAGTCAAATCAAAATGATCAACATGGTGGACAATCTATACCAGCTTTTGATTATTATTTAGCGCCAGGTGTATTAATCTCATTTAGAAAAATATTAAAGGAATTAATACATGATTATTTAGATTTAGAAGGAATGACAGAATTAGTTGCTCTAGCAGGTTTAGATAAGGATATAAGTAAGATATCTTCAATAGATGTTGAAGTAGAATATTTTGAAAAGTTTTATAAAGAAAATGATGTTTTAAAAAGAATGATCGAAATGTCTTTAGAAAAAGCTGTTAAAAAAGTTGATAAAAGAACATATCAAGCTATGGAAGCTTTTGTACATAATTTAAATACAATGCATTCTAGAGCTGGAGCCCAAGTACCATTTTCATCAATAAATTTTGGAACAGATACATCTGCAGAAGGAAGAATGGTAACAAAAAATTATATGTTAGCGGCAGAAGCTGGACTAGGGCAAGGTGAAACACCAATATTCCCAATATCTATATTCAAAGTAAAAGAAGGAATAAATTTTAATAAAGAAGATAAAAACTATGATTTATTTAAATTAAGTTTGAGGGTTTCAGCAAAAAGATTATTTCCAAATTGGTCATTTATAGATGCTCCATTTAATAAGATGTATTATAAAGAAGGTAATTTTAGAACAGAAGTTGGATACATGGGATGCCGTACAAGAGTTCTTGGTAATGTTGTTGATCCAGATAAAGAAGTAACACCTGGTAGAGGTAATCTTTCATTCACTACAATTAATTTACCTAGAATTGGTATTAAACATGGTATATTTGGCGCTGAAAAAAGAAGTAAAGCGGATATGAAAGCATTCTATGAAGAACTTGATGATAGAATGGATCTTATCAAAGACCAATTACTAGAAAGATACGAAATACAGTGTAATAAAAGAGTTTATAATTTTCCATTTTTAATGGGTCAAGGTGTATGGATAGATTCAGAAAAATTAAAACCAAATGACAAAGTTAAAAAAGTATTAAAACATGGATCATTATCAATTGGTTTTATAGGTTTAGCTGAATGCTTAAAAGCATTAACAGGTGAACATCATGCA
Organism: uncultured Muribaculaceae bacterium; assembly: GCA_964371705.1. Classification (GTDB taxonomy): domain Bacteria; phylum Bacillota_I; class Bacilli_A; order RF39; family UBA660; genus CAKOSP01. The sequence continues at coordinate 12,780 of CAYJNH010000016.1, read as the reverse complement.
GAAAGTAAATCCTCAGAGAAATTAGGATTAGAAATAATTAAGTATATGAGAGACAAAGCAGATGAACTTGGTAAAAAATATAATTTGAATTTTACAATAATTGCGACACCAGCAGAAGGAACTGCAGGAAGATTTGTAAATATTGATAAGTCAATATATGGAAAAATAAAAGGTGTAACTGATAGATCATATTATACAAACTCATTTCATGTACCAGTTCATCATAATACAACATTTGCAGAAAAGTTACGTATAGAAGGACCATATCATGCACTTACTAACGCTGGTCACATAAGTTATATAGAATTAGATGGAGATCCATCAGATAATCTAGAAGCTTTTGAATCAATAGTTAGATTAATGAGAAAAAATAATATTGGTTATGGGGCAATAAATCATCCAGTAGATAGAGATCCTGTATGTGGATATGTTGGAGTTATAAAGGATGTATGTCCAAAATGCGGTAGAAAAACCGGAGAACCAGTTTCAGTAGATTTATTAAAAAGATTAGAAGGGAAGGAGTAAATCATGGAAAAACAAAAAGAAGTAGTAACAGGAAAAGTAGTAGGAGAAGGTATAGAGTTCGATAGAATTCGTAGAATAACTGGATACCTAGTTGGAACAGTAGATAGATTCAATAATGCAAAAAAAGCTGAAGAATCAGACAGAGTAAAACATAATTAAGAAATGAATTTCATTTCTTTTTTATTGACAAAACAAGCTACTAAATATAATATTATATATGTGAAGGAGAATCTATGATAAAAAACAAAAAAATATTAATACTGGGAGCTGCTAGAAGTGGTTTAGCAGTAGCTAAATTAATAGGTAAAGAAAATGAAGTAATTCTTACAGATATGAAAGAAATTAGCGATAGTGATGCGAATATATTAAAGGAAAATAATGTAAAAGTAATAATAACAAACAAACAAGAAGAATTAATAAATAATTACGATTTAATTGTTAAAAATCCAGGAGTTCCTATGGATAATCCAATAATAAGATATGCAGTTGAAAATAATATTGAAATAGTTAATGAAGTAGAAATAGCTTATAACTACATACCAAAAGAAACTTTTATAATAGGTATAACAGGATCTAATGGTAAAACTACAACAACATTAATGATTTATGAAATGTTAAAAAAAGCAGGTAAAAATGTATTGTTAGGTGGAAATATTGGAATACCACTTTGTGATTTATTACCACAAATAACTAGTGATTCAATATTGGTTTTAGAAATATCAGATCACCAACTTCTTAATATGTATAAATTCAAAACAAACATTAGTTTATTAACAAATATTTGTCCAACTCATTTAGATTTTCACGGAACTTATGATAATTATAAAAATGTTAAAAAGAAAATATTTCAAAATCAAACTAATAATGATTTAGCTATAATAAATGGAATGAATGCAGACTCAGTTAATATAACAAATGATATAATAAGTAATAAATTATATTTTAATAGTAATGATAATTATATTAATGAAGAGGGAATATATATAAATAATGAGTTGATAATAAAATTATCCGATATAAAAGTAGTAGGTCAACATAATTACGAAAATATTTTATCGGCACTAATGATATATAATTATTTTGGAATTGAAAAAAATATAGTTAAAGAATTTTTATTAAATTTTAATGGAGTAGAGCATAGAATAGAATATGTTGCAGAAATAAATAATGTAAAATATTATAACGACTCTAAAGCAACAAATCCTACAAGTACAATCACTGCCTTAAAAACATTTAAAAATAATGTTCACTTAATTTTAGGTGGTATGGAAAGAAGTCAAAATTTTAATGAATTAAATGAAGTGATAGATAGAGTGAAATGTATTTATGCTATAGGAGAAGTTACAAATAGAGTTTATGAATATGCAATAAGCAAAAACATTAAAATATTTAAATCAAATACATTAAAAATTGCAGTAGAAGAAGTTAAAAAAAATGTGTCTCCAGGAGATATTGTTCTTCTTTCTCCAGCAAGTGCATCATGGGATCAGTATCCAAAATTTGAAGACAGAGGGAACGAATTTAAAAAATTAGTTATTGAAAAATAACTTTTTTTATATTATAATTATTTTAGAATAGGAAGGTTGTTATGAATAATAATGAAACTAAATCAGGTGAGTATACAACTAGTTTAAATACATCACAAGAAAATTTAACTCCAGAAGTTATAGGGAAGTTATCTGGTACTAATGTTAACCAAAATGTAGAGTTACAAAAAACAGAAATATTAGATATACCGGTAATAAATCAAAATATTACTCCAGAGCAACCTTCAGCAACAAGTTCACAACCTGTAGTAAATGTTCAAGAAAGTGCACCAATACCACAGCAACCAGAGATTGTAGCGGACGGATTAAACAATATGCCAGCGTCTAACAAAACTAATAATGCAGACATTGGAGTAGATCCATTTATTAACAATCAAGTTCAAAATGAAAATGTGGGTATTATCCCTCCTGAAAAAGTAAAAAAGAAAAAAGGCATATTATCGAAAATATTATTTACATTGTTGATATTAATATTAATTGGAGGTGTAGCTTACGGGATATATTATTATTTAAACAAAGGTACAACCCCAAGTGTTGCTTTAAATAAAATAACTTTGGATTTAAATGATGAAAAAAGTACCAAAATAGAAGATTATGCTAATTTTAGTGGAGTTTCATCTGAAGGATGTATATTAAGTACAGTAAATGTAAATAATGAAGTGGTTGGAAATTATGAATATACCATTACTTGTGGAGAAGAAGTATATAAAGAAGAAGTAATTGTAGTAGATAGAGTTAAACCTGAAGTTGAAATAGCAACTGTTTATAAAAACGTTGGTGATGAAGTAACTGCTGATGAATTTGTTGAATCGTGTAGCAAAGAAAACTGTGTTTATTCATTTGATGAAGAAGTAATTTTAGAAGATTTAACAAAAGAAGCTACTGGATTAAATATATTAAAATTAATTATTAAAGATGAGTATGGAAATACTACGGAAAAAGATGTTGAGTTAATAGTAACAACAAATAAAATTATAGCTTATTTAAAAGCAACAAGTAATAGTAAGAATATTGAAGGATACACAGGATCTTATACTATAAATAATTATTTAGGAATAGATAATTCAAATAATTATGCAGATTATGCATACAGGGTATACGAATATGATTTTACTAATGAAGAAGAATTTGAAGAAGTATTAAAAAAATATGAAAATGCTGAAAGTTTTATGGAAATGACTGGAGATATAACTTTTGATAAAGAAGAAAAAATTTTATATTTAAAAGTTCCTCTAACAAAACAAACTTTGGACTTTGAGTATGAAGGAAGTTTTCCTACTACTTATAATAGTATAAGAACTTATTATTTAAGAGAAGGATACAGTGTCCAAACTGCAAACAAATAAAAAATCAGAGAAATCTGATTTTTATTTGTTTATAATAGAAGAAGCATTTTTAATAATAGATTCTCCATACTTGTTTTTAATATCAAGAACAGTTTTATTTAAATTATTATTAGTATTTAAATTATTAGTATCCTCAAATAAATTTAATTGTTTTGATTTACAATCTTGAATTCTAAATAAATGTATTTCAACTTTTCTAATAGGTAAATATTCGTAAAAATTTTCAAATATATTAGTGCAAGCTTCGTATATATCATTTTTTTCAGTTACACCTTTTTCAAAAAATATAGTTTTATTTATATAACCACCATAATCTTTAGAATAAAAAATTCTAAAATTAACAGAGTATGCTTCCTTTTTTAAACTATATAATTTATTTGCTAAACTAGTAGCCATTTTCATAATAATAGGCATAATATTATTTTCGTTATGATCAAATAGTAAAGCATTAGAAATAGAATAACTTTTATCTTTAGGTTCAGAGTTCATACCTTTGATAGTTCTAGTATCATTACCATTTAAATCATCTATTAAATTATTTATAAATGATCCTAGTTTCATTGATAATTTATGTTGATCATACTTAACTAAATCATATACAGAGTATATACCTAAATTATTTAATTTTTTTTCCATAGATTTTCCAATGCCCCAAATCGAAGATAAAGGCTTTATACTCCATAATTTACTTTCAATATCATCTTTTGTCCACTTAGTAATACCATTTTTATACTTCTTAGCATCTGTATCCATAGCAACTTTAGCCATAAATATATTTGGACCGATCCCGCAAGTAGCAGTTAATCCAGTGTCTTTATAAATAGTATCAAGAATTTCCTTTGCTAATTCTAAATCAGTTTTTTTATATAATTTCAAATAATTAGTTAAATCTAAAAAACATTCATCTATAGAATAAATATGCATATCTTCTTTAGCAATAAATTTTAAATAAACATCTACCACTTTTTTACTATACATTTTATATAAACTCATTTTAGGAGGTACAAGTGTATAGTTTATATATTTTGGTATTTCATATAATCTGCATCTTGATTTTATTCCCTGTTTTTTTAGATAGGGAGTTATAGCTAGTGTAATAGCTCCATTTCCTTGATGTGGATTAGCCACTATTAAAGAAGTAGAATAGGGATCTAATTTTCTATCAACACATTCCGCTGAAGCAAAAAAACTTTTTAAATCAATACATAATATAGTTCTTTCCATAACTGCTCCTTAACATCTTAATTATACCATAAATATGTTGCTAAAAAATTAAATTTAACTTGATATTTCTAATATTTTTTGCTACAATATAAGGGAAATCGATGAGAAAAGACAAGATTATTAATTAATTTTCAAAGAGAGTTAGTGGTTGGTGTAAACTAATAAAAAAATTAATAATTACTACTTTTCGAGAGGATTAATAAATCCCGGTATGAAGCCGTTATCTAAATTAAGAAAAAAGTAGGATGGTACCGCATATTTGCTCCTTGGCAAGTATGTGGTTTTTATTTTAAAGAAAGGAACATTAATATGATAAATATTAAAGAAGATGAAAAATTAAATATTATTAATCATAGTTGTGCTCATATGTTAGCACAAGCTGTAAAAAGATTATATCCAAATGCAAAATTTTGGGTTGGACCAGTTATTGAAGAAGGGTTTTATTATGATATTGATTTAGGCGAAGAAAAAATAACAGAAGATGATTTTCCAAAATTAGAAAAAGAAATGAAGAAAATATCAAAAGATGGAAAAAGAATTATAAGAAAAGAATTAACTAAAAAGGAAGCTTTAGAAATTTTTGCTGATGATGAATATAAAACAGATTTAATTAATAATATGCCTGAAGGAGAAATTATAACGGCATATTCTCAAGGAGAGTTTACTGATTTATGTCGTGGACCACACGTAGAAACTGTTAAAGAATTAAAATATTATAAATTGCTTAAATGTTCAGGTGCATATTTTAAAGGTGATAAAAACAATAAAATGCTTCAAAGAGTTTATGGAATATGCTTTGATACAGAAGAAGGACTAAATGAATATATAGCTTTTTTAGAAGAAGCAAAAGAACGAGATCATAGAAAAATAGGAAAAGAGTTGGATTTATTTTGTAATTCTGATTATGTAGGACCTGGACTTCCGATGTACACACCTAGAGGAGTAATTATTAAAGATGAACTTCAAAAAGAAGTTGAAAGAATATGTAAAAAAAATGGATTTGAAAAAGTTTCTTGTCCATCACTTGCAAATATTTCTTTATTTGAAACTAGTGGGCACGCAGGAAAATTTAATAATGAACTATTTAGAGTTAATTCACTAAAAGGACATGAATTTGTTTTAAAACCAGTACAGTGTCCTCATCATACGCAAATATATGCATCTAAAATTAGAAGTTATAAAGATTTACCTATAAGATATATGGAGTCAGATAAACAGTATAGAGCAGAACTTCAAGGAGCAGTTTCTGGTATGAGTAGAGTATACGCTATAACTGTTGAGGACGGACATGTATTTTGTACTAGAGATCAAGTTAAACAAGAAATTATTAGTTTGTGTAACATTATCAAAGAATTTTATTCAAGTGTAGGTCTTTGGAAAGATAACTGGGTTTCTTTATCGGTAAGAGATTATTCTGATTTTAGCAAATATATTGGAACTGAGGAAGACTGGAATTTATGTGAAGAAATATTACAAGATGTATCGGATGAATTAGGCTTAAATGCTAAAAAATGTGAAGGTGAAGCAGCACTTTATGGACCTAAATTAGATTTTATGTTCAAAGACGCTATGGGTAGAGAATTACAAATACCAACAGTTCAAATAGATTTTGCAACGCCAAAAAGATTTGATTTAAGCTTTATAAATGAAAAAGGAGAAAAAGAATCTCCTGTAATGGTTCATAGAGCAATACTAGGTTCATATGAAAGATTTTTTGTACTTATGATCGAAAACTTTAAAGGTGCATTTCCTATATGGCTTTCACCAGTTCAAGTAAATATTGTTCCAATAAATAATAAATATCATTTAGATTATGCAAAAGAGTTAAAAGATTTATTTATAGATAATGATATTAGAGTAGAACTGGACGATTCTGAAGAAACATTTAATTATAGAATTAGACAAAGTAATTTAATGAAAAATCCTATTACAGTAATATTAGGAGATAATGAAAGAGATAATAATTTAGTATCATATAGATTATTAGGTAGTCAAGAAACTACTACATTAACAAAAGAAGAATTTATAAAATTTATTAAAGAAGAAATAAAAAAGAGATAAAAAAACAATTATAAAAAACTATAATTTTAATATTTATAGTTTTTTTATGGTATTATATTTATAGTGAGGTATATATGATAATAACAAAAACTAAATTTTTAAATTACACAAGATGTAATAAATATATAGAACTTGAAAAACTTTATAACAACAAAATTTACAGCGAAATGACTTTGGAAGAATATTTAAAAGAGCACAATGATGAGAAAAAAAGAGAAGTATTAAACTCGATGTTCAAAATTAATGAAACAGAAGAAAAAGATAATATTAACAAAGAAAATATTCAACTTGATGCTTTAATGGAATATTATAAAGAAATTGAAGTTATAGCTAGTAACTTATTTACAGAAAAGTTTGGTGGACATACAATATTTGATTTAGATACTAAAAATCAAAAAATGATAGAGTTTAAAACTAAAGAGAATAAATATTTATGTTATGTAGATATATTTAACGAAAACAATGAAGTGAAAAATATTGTAGAAGTAAAAGCAACAACTTCTAAAAAATTCCTGGAAACAATATATAAAACAAAAGACAATGAATATAATTTGTTTAAGAAAAAAAATACTGGCATTTATAGCATTAATTATCCAATAAATGATGAAATAGAATTTAACAAAAAATATGAAAAGTTAAAAAATAGATACGATAATTGTGGAAAATATATATATGATTTGGCAGTTCAAAGATATTTTAATGAAAAGTCAAATATAAAAGAAAAAACCAACTATTATCTTGCAGTACTAAACCATGAATACGTATATGATGGATATAAAAAAGATGGAAAAAGAGTATACAATAAAGATATCAATGGAAATGAAATAATAATATTTATAGAATTAAATAAAATCACCGAAGAGTTATTAAAAGTAATTGATTTAGAAATAAAAAAATTAGAAAGTAATATTAAAACTGAAAATAATACAAATACAATATTTGGAGAATATTGTATGTTAAATTCTAATACAGAATGTGCATATAAAGAAATTTGTTATAAAAATGTTCCTAAATATAATACTAGCTTTAACTTTCTTTCTTTTCAAAATCTTACAGATGAAAATGGAAAAAAATATAACAAATTTGATTTATTAAATAATAACATATTAAAAATGCAAGATGTGCCAAAACACTGGATACATAACACAAATCATATTATACAGTATGAATCGTTAATCAATGAAAAAGAATATATAAATAAAAATAAAATAAAAGATATATTAAAAGCAATAAAATATCCGATTTATCATCTTGATTTCGAAGCATTTCCGTGTCCTTTACCTAGATTTAAAGGAGAAAAATGTTATAGTCACTCAGTATTTGAATTTTCTTTACATATAGAAAAAGAACCTAACAACTGCGATGAAATAAAAGATAATATAGTGTTTTTAGCAGATGATTTTGAAGATGAAAGAGAAAAATTAATTAAATGCTTACTTGAAAACATAGATACATCTAAAGGAACTATGCTAGCTCAAAATATTAGTTATGAAGTAGGCAGAATAAAAGAATTAGCAGATATATTTCCAAAGTATAAAGAAGAGTTATTAAAAATAAATAATATGTCATTTGATTTATTGTATATATTAAGAAATAATAAAAATTATTATTTAAATTTAGGGTATTCTAAAGAAGATGCAGAAGTTATAAATTACTACCATCAAGATCTTAGTGGTTCATATTCAATAAAAAAAACACTACCTATTTTGGTTCCTAATTTGTCTTATCAAGACTTGGAAGTAAAAAACGGAACTGAAGCATTAGTAGAATATTCAAAATATAATTATGTAAGTAATAATGAATTAATTAAAATAAAAAATAATCTAATAATTTATTGTAGACAGGACACGTGGGCTATGGTAGAAATATTAAGAAAATTACGAGAAAAAATTAAATAAAAAAACAAAAATATTATTTTCTTGTTTTTTGGTTTGCAAAATCATTTGCTAATAGTGGAAGATTAAGATCTTTCAAAATCATAAGTTCAATATCATTAAAATTATTAGGATTATTTTTGTATCGCTGCATTAATGTTAAGTATATATAACTTAAATTTTCTCCTTCATTACTTGCCATAATGCCATCTTGTGTAATAAAATTTTCGGGTATACTCATATGTCCATAATGTTTTAGAAAGTTTAAAAGCATAGAATAGTTATGAAGTAGTTTATGTCCACTAGGTTCAAAATCAAATTGTATATCACATAATATTGTATATTCATCATCAGATAAACTGCCTTTAAGACCCCTAGCAAAGCGTCTTATTTTAACGACAAAATATCCTAAGTCAAAACCATTATCATCAAAATCAATCCCGTTGTTAGTTTTAAAACCTCTTGGAACACTACAATTACCATATTGGTTATAATAATTTACTAAACATTGAAATTGATGCATTCTTTTTGTTTTTCTTCTTTCAAAATTTATATTGACATTTTTTAATAATTCAATTTCCATAGTAGAAAAGCTAGGTCTTTTTCCTTGATGTTTTGCTTTAAGTGCATTTACAAAAGCTCCTAAATCAGTACCTTCATTTTCTTTATTAATACCATCTTTAGTTATAAATTTTTGTGGAACATTACTGTGTCCATAAAAATTGAAAAAGTTTAATAATAATGTGTATTTTTCAAAAAAATTATTATTCATATTGTTTTCCTTTCATTGGTTAAGCCGTATTATAGCATAAAATCAAAAAATTTAATATGTATTTTGAATTATAATAATAATAAATTATATACGTATATATATTATTATTATTATTATTATAAACATCTATGGAAGTTATGAATTAATTGTATAAAAGTTAATTTATAAATGCTTTAATTAAAATTGTTTTTCACATGAAAAATTTTTGTTTATATATGTAAAAAATTTGGTATAATATAAAATAAGAAGGTATAATTTATGAAAATAGTATTAGCTTTAACAATTTTTGTTTGCATAGTATTTATGAGTATAGGCTATTCTGCTTTGAATGCTGAATTAAAAATAAGCGGAGAAGCAACAGTAAGAATATATGATAAAATTGAAGTGACAAATATTTATGTGAAAAATACTGCTAATAACGCAGAAGAAGCATATAATTCAACACATACAGTAGATACTAGTAATATGGGAATTATATTACCATATGAAAATTCACAAATGACTTTAGTAGTTGAAATAACAAATTTCTCTAATGATATTCATCATTTAGATAGTGTTGTTGAATTATCAAATAGTAATAGTGATATTACTTACGAGATTAAAGATAAAGAAGTTTTATACTTTCCAGGAAATAGTATCACTGAAATAGAAATAACTTTTTACTATAACAACTATACAGTTGGTAATAATAATATAAATTTAAATTTAAACTATAACTTTGAAAAAATAAGTTATCAAAATTTAGAATATATTGTATATAGTGGAAATCAATATATAGATTCAGGTCTTGTAAATACTGGAAATTATATTTTTGAAACAGAATTTAACTTAACAGGATATACAGGTGATGGTGGATGGATTGTTTCTGGTAGAGTAAATTCAAGTCATACTTTAGGTGTTTTTTTAGGAACTAGTGGAGTATTTAGTATTTATGGAGGACCCTCAGTATCTAGAACTCCGGTTATATCTCCAAACACTGGTTGGCATACTTTTTATTTTTCTAGAACGCAAAGTATAATTAGTGGAAGAAATTATTATGTAAGTGGACAAACATTAATAGACCCGGCATATGCAGCAAATATTAGAATAGGTGGCGCTACAATAGCATATACAGGTGGAGCAGATACTAGACATTTTATTGGTTACATGAAAAAATTCAAAATAACAAATGCAAATACAGGTGAAATATTAAGATATTTTGTACCTGCTAAATTAAATGATACAGGAGAAGTAGGGTTTTGGGATGTAATTAATAATGAATTTTATAGTAATGATGGCACTGAAGAATTTTTAGCACCTTAAAAACATAGTATGAACGGAGTATTTATGAAAAAAGAAAATAAATTAGTGCTTGTATGCGCTATTATAAGTTTTGTAATTGCATCTTTAGTTGTTTTATATTTCTCAGTTAAAATGACAAATGAATATTATATTAGTCAAAAATATTATATTGATGCTGTAGCTGTTTTAGACAGAATAATAACAGATAAAGATATGGATGATAAAACAATTTATAGAGGTGAGTATTCAGTACAAGTTGATGGACTAGAGCACAGCTTTATTTCTCAAGAAATATATTATTCAAAAAATGAAATAGACGAAGAAATAAATGTTAGATATAACCCAGATAATCCATCAGATATTAATGATACAAAATTATCTATACTTATATTCATGTGGATTGCATTCATTGCTTTTAGTTTTGGAGCAGTGGCTTTGATAAAACATTTAATAAACATATTAAAAGGAAAATCTAAAAGTGGTGATACGATATATATTGGAGTAAAAAAAGAAAATATTCAGCAAAGTCATGTAAATACAGAACTAATGGAAAATATTTTGGATATAAAAGATAATGTAAAAAAAACAACCTTAGATGTCTATGAAAAAATTGAAAAATATACAATATATCCAGCGATAATTAAAATAATAATCATTACTGCAGTTGCATTATTAATGATTGCTACAATACTCTATGCAACAATAGTTATTACCAATAAAAATTCTTATATTTTTAGTGATGATTTTAAAGAAACAACTGGAACTGTAATCAGTTTGATAGAAGAAATAGAAGATGGTAATTTAATAGGATATTATCCAGTATACGAGTATTCAGTTAATGACGTTACATATGAAAAATTAGATGAAAGTGATTTATTAATAAATGAGACAACTGGTCAATCTGCTTTAATTAGATATAATATTTCAGATCCATCTGTTGCATATATAAACCCTAATAAAATAGATCAAATGGCGTACGTAGTAATCATAATATTCATAGCAGTTATTATGTTTATATGGGTAAGTCACTTCAGAAAATTCTTGAATTTTTATCGAAATTATAAAATAGCTAAAAATAATGAAGTAGAAAGCTTATGAGGTATTAAATAAAATGTATGACGTTATAATAGTAGGAGCGGGAGCATCTGGATTAATGTTTTCTAATTTTATTAGTAAAAGTTTAAAAACGTTAATAATAGAAAAAAATAATAAAGCTGGAAGAAAATTAATGATTACTGGTGGAGGAAGATGTAATTTAACGAATAATAAAGAAGTTAGAGAGTTTTTAGATAATATTGAGTATAATTCTAAATATTTATATTCTTGCATCACTAGATTTGGCCCTAAAGAAATTATAGAATATTTCAAAGTACCACTTAAAGAAGAAAAAGAAAATCAAATATTTCCAGTTTCAAATAAATCAGGTGACATACTTAGTTTTTTGTTGAAAAATAGTAAATCAGATATTCAATATAATGAAGAAGTTATTAAAATAGAAAAAATAGAAGACATCTTTTATGTAACGACTACTAGTGCAAAATATAAGACAAAAAAAGTAGTTATAGCCACAGGAGGTTGTAGTTTTCCTGATTTAGGTAGTAATGGAGATCATTTGAAATTTGCAAAATATTTTAATCAAGAAGTAGTATCAGTATTCCCAGCTGAAACATCTATAATTACTTTACATGATAACTCTTTAGCGGGAACAACTTTTGATAAGGTAGAAATTAAATTTGGGAAAAAAGTATTTGATGGAAATCTTATATATACTCACAAAGGATTAAGTGGTAATTCTATAATGAAAGCAAGTGAACATATTTATTTAAATAAAATAAAAGAAATATATATTGATTATACTCCAGAATTAGATATAGAAAAATTTTTGGAAGATAATAGAAATTATAATGTAATTACTACATTAAGTAAATTATTCACAAAAAAATTTGCTGCATATTTGGCAAATAAATCAAATGTTGATTCAACTTTAAATATAAAAAGTATAAATACTAATGATATAAAACGACTAATTAATAATATAAAAAATGATATTATAGAAGTGAAAAAAGTAAATGATATATCAAATGCATATGTAACAGGTGGAGGTATAAGTTTAAAAGGAGTTGATACTAAAACTTTTGAGTCAAAAATAG
>CAYJNH010000015.1:0-20818 GCA_964371705.1 uncultured Muribaculaceae bacterium | reverse complement strand
CTCCTATAATATAACCACTAATAAAAGCATTAGCTAAATTATATCCTCCACAATCTCCATCTATATCTAAAAGTTCTCCTACTACAAATACATCTGGATATTTAATTAGTTCTAAATTTTCATTAACTTCAAAAGTATCTATCCCACCACTTGTAACTTGTGCTCTGTCAAAATCTCCATAAGCATTTATATTAATTGTATAATTTGTTAATATTTTCTCAAGTCTTTTTAGATCATTATCACTAAGTTCATCATATGTAGCATTTACATCTAATTTATTATTTTTAAATAACACATATAATAACTTATAGTTTATAATACTTTCTAAAAGTTCAATCAAGCTTCTATTAGGTAGCTTTTTATTTCTAACTTTTAAGAAGTTTAATACATCTTTATATTCAGGCATAAAGTTTATACTTACCTTTACATCTTCATTATCATCTATTTTTCTTACTGCCAATCTACTAATATTAAATGTACATATACCACTAATACCGTTTTCTACAAGTTGTAGTTCTCCAACTTCATCTTTAATAAATTCATCATTTATATAAAGAGATAACTTAGAATTAATTCTTATACCACCCCAAGTATTAGATGCTTTATTATTAGTATATAAACCAGTAAGTACAGGTAATGGTTTAACTACATTAATACCTAAATTTTTAAAGTAGTTATGAAAATATCCATCACTACCAGTTTTACTATAAGACATTCCTCCAGTTGCAACAATTATTTTATCAGCATTAAATTCTTCTTTAATTTTTTCTATATTCTTTACATCATAATCATAAATTATATTAATATTTTTATTTTTACACTCAAGTAATAACATATTAAGCACTGAAGAACTAGTTTTACTAACTGGATAATAATAATTATTTATTAAACTGGGTTCAATACCTAAATTTGTTAAATAATTAAAAACTATATCTTTATAAGATATTATTTTATTAAGTAAATCAATATTACCACAATTATAATTATCTATATTTATATTACTATTATAATAATTACATCTACCTGCACCTGTTATTAATAATTTTTTACCAGCACTACTATTCTTTTCTAAAATTGTCACTTTATTATTTTCATTACTAGCTTTTATCGCAGCTATTAATCCAGCTGGACCAGCTCCAATAATTATTATATTCATATTTGCACCTCTAATTAGATTATAACATAAAAAAAGAGAACTACTCTCTTTTATTTAGTTAATAAGTAATAAGTGTAACTTATTACTAAAACAATTAAAATGGATAATGTAAATAACTTAACATATACTTTCATATTTATATTCTTTGTATTATATGTTAAATTATACACTTAGTTACATTCCAAAATATTCCTTTAATATATTATCTATAGTACTTTCTTTTTCATCAAAAAAATCTAATCTAAATCTTTTAATACCTAATCTTTTATATTCCTCTACATCTCTTATCTTAAGTACATTCTTATAATCATATAGGTAAGTATATTTATTATTACATACTACTTTATACTTCCTATCAAAATTATCCACTAACTCTTTATTAGAATCACCCACACCACAACCGCTACATGTATTACTTCTAGAAACAAGACAATGCTTCATCGTCATTACTTTTACTTTACCATAAATTAGTAACTCTGCACATTTACGCATATGCACATCTATTTTCTTAATATCATCCATATATAATTCTGGTGAATAAGTAACTATACCATATTCTTTTAAATAATTAATAGTATAAGAATTAAATGTATTAAGTCCATAATTTAAAATTAAATTATTACCTTTATACTTCATTAAATCACTAGTACTATTAATAAGTAAATTATCATTATTAAACTCTTTATCTTCATTAATATTAGTTTCATAATAAATATTTAAATCTCTATTATTTTTATATAAATCATAATTATTAGTATATATTCTTGTTACTGGATATCTTTTTACTACTTCAAGTTGTTTACTATTTCTTACATAACAGCTAATTTCAGTTTCAGTTATATTTTCTTTATTAAATACTACACCATTATCATTTTTAATAAACTGAACTTCTTTATTTTTTCTTATCTCAGTTAAGTTATCAGATAATACTCTTCTTATATTATTAAGTTCAGATAATCTTATAAATATATTCTCATCTATTTCTATTTTAGGGTTATCACAAATAAAAGCAGTAGATCCTAATTTTAAAATTTTAGAATTTATATCTTCCTTAGTTACGCTTTTATTTTCAGCTTTAGTTACCACATCACCATATTCAGTTAATATATTTACCCCATCACTAAAAGTAACTTTAAGTTTATCATTTATTTTAGCTTCAACTAATATATCAATATTTATTTTCTTCTCTGGGTAAACTTCTAATTCTTTATTTAAAAGTACATCCATAGTTTTTAATACAGCATCTTTATCCTTTAAACCAATGTTATTAGGAACAGTTATAATGTCTCCATCTACTGCATCTTTAATAATTTCTCTATTTTTATAAATATTAAAAGCATTCATACCTTTATCACTATTTTCAAACTTTATACCATCACCAACATGTAAATTATCAGACATTTCAATTGTTATAAATTTTTCATTTACATCAGTAACTTGTCCAATCTTTACACCTATATGATTACCTCTTTTTAATGTAATTAAATTATTAGTATGTTTTAAGTGACCTAAACTATATCCACGATTAAATATTTTTTTTAAGTCACCTTCTTCTTTATCTATATCAGCCTCAGTTTTACTGTAATATGCATCAATAAGTTTACGATACATTCTTGTAACTACTGCAACATATTCTTTAGATTTCATTCTACCTTCAATTTTAAGAGACGTAATATTACTATTCATTAGTTCATCAAATATATATGCAGTACTTAAATCTTTTGGACTAAGTAAATATTTACCGCCTGTATCTATTTCCTTATTATTAATTTGTAAAGTATAAGGCATTCTACAAAGCTGCGAACAGGCACCTCTGTTACCACTTCTATTCATTGCCATACTAGATAATAAACAAGCACCAGAATAACTCATACATAATGCTCCATGTATAAATACTTCAATTTCTAAATCAGTATCAAGTTCTTTTATTTCTTCAATACTTAGCTCTCTAGCAAGTACTACTCTTTTAAAACCTAAGTTCTTTAAAAATATACAACTAAATTTATCTAAGTTATGCATTTGAGTTGAAGCATGAAGTTCTAAGTTAGGAAACATTTTATGAACGATACTTGCAAGTCCTATATCTTGAAGTATTACTGCATCTACATTATTTACATGTAAAAACTCAATGAACTTTAAAACTTCATCAAATTCAGTATCTTTGATTAGAGTATTAACAGTTACATATACCTTTACATCATATAAATGAGCATATTTAATAACATTTACTAATTCTTCATCAGAAAAATTTTGAGCAAAAGCCCTAGCACCAAATGATTTTCCTGCAAGATATATTGCATCTGCACCATTATGCACTGCAGCGTGCATTGCGTCCATACTACCTACTGGACATAATAATTCTTTTTTCATAAACTAATTGTATCATAATAATTTAAAATAAGACACAAAATAAAAAAGAACTTTTAAAGTTCTTTATCTAAAGTGTATTTTTGCTTTTTTAACATTAACTCAGGTTTTCCAATATTTAATTCTTTTGAAACTTTTAAGTTTAAAGACTTTATAAATGTTCGTATTTCTTGTTTTATTTTTTTTACATCTACTTCATCATTAGTACAATATTCAACTTCTAAAAAGCATCCTAAATCTTTTACCATTTCAAATACTATTTCATATTTTCCAAAATTGTATGTCATTTTATTATTATTTATTGTTAACAATTCTTTATATCCTAATTTTTTAATTATATTTTTCAGCACATTTATATCTTCTACTTTGGTTTCATATTCGTCTGAATATAACCATTTTCCATCAGCATCAAAATTATCTGTTTTATAAGTAATATAATTCTCATTGTTTTTAGTTCTCAATCTAAAACATTCATATATTTCTAATTTATCATTTGGCTTAAGATTATCTCTTTTAGGATCATAATAATATACATCTATTGTTTCACTATTTCCTATATACTCAAACTTTTCCATTTTTTTCATTATTTCATCTGGTTTTTCATCAATTTCAACTAGTACTTCTATTTCCTTCATTTAAATCCTCCTATGAATTAAGTAAACTGCAAATCATTTCTAAATACAATTACTTTCTTTTTCCTTTATAATAACACACCTAATGGTGTTATACAATATTTTCATATTAATATTAAATTAATTCTATATTACTTAATATTATTATAATTTTTAACATTTATAATGACAGTTCATCATTACTGTATGTTATATAATCACAGTTTCCTAACTTAAGATTTTTATAATTATTACTTTTTGTAACTTTTTCAATAATAACTCTTATATTTATTATCACTCCTGCATGAGTTACTATAAGAATATTTTCATTATTATTTTGTAAATTAATTTCTTTAATAAATGAAATTAATCTATTTTTAAGATTGTTTTCCAATTCAATATTATATTCATTACATTCATCATCATCACTAAAATTTATATTATTAAATATACCGTCTTTATATTTACCATCATACAATCCATTATATCTTTCAATTAATCTCTCATCTATTATAATTTCATTAGATGTTATAATATTTCCTGTTTGATAAGCTCTTTTTAAAGGACTTGAATATACTTTATCAAATTTTATACCTCTCAATTTATCTCTAAGAATTTTTGCTTCGTTAATTCCTTGTTCGTTTAAAGGAATATCATAATGCCCCTGAATTATACCATCTTTATTATAATTAGTTTGACCATGTCTAACTATGTATATCATAATTCCTCCATTTAGCAATTTTTTATAAGTTGTATACATTTTTAATTACTATTTTTAATTATCCAATCGATTATAAATTCTAATCTCTCTTGAGTTAAAGAATGATCTCCAACAAATTGTTTAATTTCTAAACTATTTTTAGATTTATTTTGTTCGTATCTACTTTTTACCTCGTTAAAAATATCATACGCATCTTTTGACCATTTATCTTCATCAGCACAAACTATCATAAATTTTTTAGGTGCAATTTCTTCAATGATATCAGCTATTTCAAATTCAGAAGTGAAATTAGGTATTACACTGGCCATTTCAATTCCAGTAGAATTTTCTATTCTATATTTATAACTAACTACACTGCCACTAGATAATGCAAATTTTATTCTATCATCAAAAGCAGTAGTAAAATACGTTGTATTGCCTCCATAAGAATGACCTAAACAACCAATTCTGTTTTTATCTACACATTTCAAATTATTTAAAATACTAATAGCTCCCATTGCATCTTCTATAGCAATTTTAGCCAATGTTTGACCTGAAAGAACTCCGTGACATAAACTTAAAAAATGATTCCATTCATCCTCTTCTTTATTTTTAATAGTTCCAATTGTATTTTTTCTACGATCTTCAAAACATTCTGCATCTGGAGCAATTACTACAAACCCTTTACTTGCTAGTATAGAGCCAAATGCTTGTAAAGGATTTCCAGCAATTCCACATACTTCACTTTTCCCTAAATTTCTTTCTCCATTATGTTGATGATTAATTAACACCGCTGGACATGTATCATTTTTCTTAGGAATTAATAGAAATGCAGGTATTTGTCTATCTTTTATTGTATACATTATTTTAAACCTATTATACGTATCACAATCTATTATTTCAATTACTTGATAAGATATTTTATCTTCTATTAAATCTATTCCTATTAATTTTTTCATTTTATCAATTTTATTCATATAACTTCCTCTTTGTAACATTCTAATTTATTTGTTCCTAATATAATTACATTTAGGATAACCACTACATCCATAAAATTCTTGTCCAATATAATTTCCTTTTGTACTTTTTCTTAATACTAAATCCTTACCACATTTAGGACATATTAATTTTTCTGAAGTTTTATATTTTTCAAAATATCTTTTTGGATTTTCTTTATTTAAGTTTAAATAAAAATTTGCTATTTCAATCATCATCTTTTCACCAATATGATCATTAACCTTTTGATTTTCCTGTATCATTTTTCTGCATAGATTATCGATATTAACAATCTTATCTTTAATATCTTTAGGAGCATATTTACTATCTACTATTGTTTTATCATTTGCAATAACTACTAAAGGTATAATTCTTTCTCTCAATATATTTTCCACAGTGTTTTTACTAAATATACTTTTTTTAAAAGATGTTCTTAACTTAATTATCATTTCCTTGTGTCTTCGCACTTGTGTAACTGGTGATGATATTCTTTCTTTTGTATTTCCATTTTTCCTTATAAAATCTGCTTCTTTAGTTATAGTAATATTACCATACATATTTTTCGATTCTAATATAAAAATATTATATCTGGTAAATACTATAAAATCTATTTGACAAGATAAATCTCCTTCTTCTAAATATATGTCTTGAAGTACAATTATAGGTTCATTAATATTTTTAAGTTCATATATTATCTTATTTTCACCAATTAAAGCATACTCTAAGTTTTTAATATTATTTTCTATTTTAGACTTTTGTTCTTTAGATACATTTTTTAATAAACTTTGAAGATATTCTTTTTCCTCTTTAGTATTATTACTTTCATTTAAGAATAATGGTTTTTTAATTTTATCAAAAAGATTTATATACATACTATAACCAACATCATTATACCATAATTTAAAATATTTTATTATTTGTTTCTATTATATTATTATGAGGATGACTACTCCACTTACGGACGTTTTTTTATTAGTTAAGTTATAAATTATTTTAGTAATACTTTCAAAAGTTTAAGAATCAATTAGATAAAAATTTCACCACTTAATAAAAAACAAAATGAATTACAATTATTTGATTACTTCAATTTCATAACCATCTTCATTAAAAGATAACTCTTCATCAATCATTTCTATATATATTCCTTCTGCCCTTTTAAAACCAAATTTTTCGTATAATTTGATTGCAGGTACGTTGTAATCAATAACAAATAATCTTAGATAGTCACAATTACTATTTTCAGCAATTTTTAAAGCAATATTTAAAAGTTCAGTGCCTATACCCTGATTTCCATATTCTATATTAACACCTAATCTAATTATAACATTTTAATAAAAATAAATATAGGTTAATTATTATATTAATATTTTTGCAAACAAACAAAAAAGAGAACCATTACTAGTTCCCCTTGGAAAAAAACTTAAACTTCTACAAGTTCATATTCTTTAGTACCTAAACCAATGTTTTGTGCATGATCTAGTGTAATATTAGCTGTTTCAAATTTATGACCATCACTTATCTTTTTAAACTGATCATAAGTAGCTTGATCTATAGCTACTGGATCAGTAGATACAAATACACCAATATTAGGTGCAATAGGATCCATTTTTGATCCATTACAATCACATTCTGCTGTTATATCAAATGCGTACTGAATATATACATTAGTTTTACCTCTAGTTGCTGCATAAGCATATTCTGCTAATTTTTCATGAAAGTTTGATACTTGCCAGCTATTAGTTATTGCATTAACTGGGCATATAGTAGTGCATGATGCACATCCAACACATTTATCTTTATCAATAACAGCTGCATCTTCCATGTATATAGCTTCAACTGGGCACTTAGCTACACATGCAGAGCAAGATATACATGTATTTTCATCTATTACCGGAACACTTTCAGAATGTTGATGAAGTTTTCCACCACGAGACGCAAATCCCATAGCAAGTTGTTTTATTGCTCCACCAAAACCTGCCATACCATGACCTTTAAAATGAGATACTATCATATAATTATTATAATCACTATATTTAGCTCCTATTTTACAAGATTTAAAATTCTTTAAATTAACTTCAATTTCATTATACATATTTTCATCATCACCATCTGCGATAATTACTGGTAAATCTGTAAAACCATGTTCATGAGCCGTTTTAATATGATCATCAGTATAAGTTCTTGACCCTTTATATAAAACATTAGTATCCATATAACAAGACTCTAAATTATTTTCTTTCAAATATTTTTTTATACCATCCATATATTCAGGTTTAGTATATGTAACATTACCTTTTTCTCCAAAATGCACTTTTAAGGGTACTGTTCCAGTTAAAACAACATTTTCTTCTTTAACTATTTTTTTTACCATATCATAAACTACTTCATTAATAGATAATTCCAAATTATCTAATTTTTTAAAATAAACTTTTTTCATATATAATCTCCTTTAAAATATTATAACATAAAAAAAATTAAAATAAATTTTAATTTTATCATATTACTTTTTTACTCTTACATTAGGTAAGAAATATCCGAAATAGTCAAAATAAGCCTTTTTATTGTCTTCATTTGATAATTCAATATATTCATCAAATAATTCTATGTTTGATTCATACATTTTATCAAAAAATTCTAATATGTCATTTTTTTCTTCAATTAATTGCTTACTTTCAATATAATCATTACATAAATCAACTGAATCAATAGTTTGAACATACTTCATTTCTGCATTTTTTTTCAACTTATTATTTTGTCTATTTAAATATATTGTTTTTAATGCATTCATTTTTATTTTACTATTTGTTTTAGATAATTTAATATTATCAACTACTGATGATATTAAAATAACAACACTTTCAAAAGTAAGTGCAGCTAAAACAATATTATTAAAAGCTAAAAAACCTAAAGCATTACAACTAAGTAAAATAACTAATAATCCAGAAATTATAGTATATATTTTTTTTCTGTTTTTATAATTTTTTCTTTTTTCTTCTAATTCATTTGTGTTATTTTCAATTTCTTGTATAAAGTTTTGATTGTTATTAATTTTTTCAACCATACCCACAAATTCGCTTTGATTAAATAAAGCTGTATCTTTTCTTAATAAATAATCTTTATCCATAGTATCCCCCTTAAGAAAATCAATTGTATCACATATGATATAAAATAGCAAGAAAAAACTCCAATTACTTAGAGTTATATTTAAGTTCTCCCATTTGACTAGTAGGAACGAAACCAGATTTACTATTAATTACATCTTCAATTCTATTAATCATAGTGGCACAAGTAAGTTCTACAGTGTTTGGTTTATCAATTACTAAATTTGTTTCTGGACTACCAATCACAAACCATCTATTTGTATCAAAATCATTTTCACTATATACTTTTCCAACACATTCTGTTTCTAAAGTTATACCTTCTTTTGTTTCAGTGGTAACAACCGCTCTCATACCAGTACAATCACCTTTTTTAATAACCATATCTAAAGTACTAGAATTTATATTTTCATCATTAAATGTAGGAATACATTTTTGATTTTGATTAATTACAGTTAAACCTAATTTATCACATAACCAACCATTTACATTCCACATATAACTTGGTAAAAATTCACCATTCTTAATAAGATTATTTCTTTCTTCTAAACTAATATTATCAGCACTAGCTATATCTTTATCAAATACTTCTTTAGATAAACCTGCTCCGTGAGCTTTTGCTAAAGCTATTCCATAATCTTCTACATTATATGAACTACTACCTATAATTTTAGTAATATTATGAGTAGCACCTGCAAGTGTAGAAATTAAGTTACCCCAAAAAGCATCTTGATATCCTGTTCCTGAAATAGTACAGTTATTTTCTTTTGCTAATCTATCTATTTCATTTGCTAATACTGGATTAGAATTAAAAGGATAAAATGCTTCTTCACATATTGTTAAAGCATTTATCCCAAGTTTTGCACATAACATTAAAGCATCTTTACAATCACTTAATAAACTCATAGTAGTAACAAGCACTATATCTGGATTAACGTCTTTAAGCGTCTTTTCTGCTTCATCAACATGCACTACATTTACACCATTAATTTCTTTTCCTACTACCTCTGGATTAATATCTATAATACCTACTATTTCATATCCTTTATCTAAAGCATATTTCATAGTGTATTCACTCATTTTTCCACAACCATATTGAACTATTTTTATCATATTTTATATCCTCCTATAATAATATAACAACATAAAAATAAGATGTCAAAATTTAACAAATAAATTTACATCTTATTAACATTATTATCTATAAAACCACATTTCATACATAACTCTTCATTTAGTTTATTATTTTCAAAACCTTTTTTTATATTTATAAATCTACTATCATTTAATACACTATTTAAATTAGTATTAAATATATTACCTAAATTAATAATCCCTTTACTATCTAAACAACAAGGAATTATTGTTCCATTTGATAATATACCTATATGACTTCTTGTGCCATAACACGTGCCACTAGTTTTTATAATATCATTATTTAAATTAGGCCATATAAACTCGCTATCAAAATCTAAATATATATTATTATCAAGTTTTTTATTTAAAGACCCATATTTATTCTTAATTTCATTAAGTATATATTCTTCATTATTATTTTTAGTCCATAGTCTATAAGATATAATTACATTTTCAGATAACTCATCTACTGCATTAAATATATCAAACAATTTATTTTTATCAATAATACTATGTAGTGAAATATTTATTTGCCTTACACTTTTTAGTATATCTTTGTACTTATATAAAAGAGTACCATTAGTAGTTATATTAACCTTTATTTCATACTTACTACATAACTTTAATATACCCTTTAAATCACTATGCATTAAAGGTTCCCCTTTTACATGTAGATACACATAATCAGTAGAATCTTTAATTTGCTTTAGTACATATTCAAACTCATCTAAAGTCATTTCTTTTTTAGGTAAGTTATCATCAATACAAAAACTACATTTTAAATTACAAATATTAGTTATTTCAACATAAACTTTTTTAAACTTCTTCATGTATATATAATACCATAAAAAAAGAAAGCTTTAAATATTAGCTTTCCAAAGTCCGTGTAAATTACAATATGCATATACATTTAATATTTTACTATTAAAATAACTATCCACTACTGGATTATCATTAGGATTTAATTTTCTTACACATATTCCATTTTCAGTTTCAATAATTATAAATTCTATATAATGAGTTTCATCCATTGGATGAAGTATTTCTCCAACCTTAACTTTAATTTTATTTTCATTAATTTCCACTACTGGAACATGTTTTTCTACTGCAGCGTCAACTGTATTAGCTGCAAGTTCTTCCATAGCTTCACCACAACACGATACTAAAACTCCTTTGTCACTAAGTTTCGTAATTACGTTACCACAATGTTTACATTTAAATATTTGCATTTTTTTCTACCTCTTCCTTCTTATTATAATAATTTTTTAAATCATCATATTTAAAAACTCTTTCTTTTTGATATTTATTTTCTCCTTTTGGAGTATCAAATTTAGCTGTTACTATTACTTTAGTATTAACTACAGGTTTTATTTTATTTTTTTTAAACAATCTATTTTCAAGAGCATTAAAAGTTTTTAACTTAATATTTGTAACCGCAATTATTTCCGCTTCAGTAACATCATCAATAGCATTATATTTTTTTAAATACGAATCATATTTTTTTTCATTTTCCATTGTAGCTTTCAAATTCAAATATGAATTATTAACATTATCTTGTAATAAATTAATTATTAATTCATCAAAATTAATTTGAGACAATTCAGTTTTTGATTTTACAAAATAATCAATATTTATTTTCTTTCTTACATTTTCATTAAATTTACTAATTTTATTTAATTTATCTAATTTAATATATTTTGCACTATTTTCCTTCACTAAACTTATAGTTTTTTTTAATTTACCAAATAATATTATTAAACTAACTACAATTAAAGCTATTAATACATACCATCCCATACTTACACCACTTTCTAACAATATTATTTTACCATATAAAACATTTAAATCAAAGAATTTATTATTTTAATTTCATAACTTCCAATATATTTTCAGCAATCTTTTTTTGACCAAGATAGTTAGGATGCCAATCAACTGGAGCCATTTCTTTAATTGTTAAATTTTGATTATCTACATATATTACATTATCTATAGTATTTATCATATTACTAAGCTCTTTATTAAATTCATATATAACATCTGCAACTTTATTTCTAATATAATTATATTTAGTGGGAATATATAATCCTAAAACATATATTTTAATATTAGGATTAATTTCTTTTAAAAGATTAAGATTAGATTTAATTTTAGCCAAAACGTTATCTAGTGCAAATTTTGATTTAGGAACTTTTTTCTTTAACACATTAGGCAAAATTAATTTTCCAAGACCAGTATTAAGTGAATTCATAAGATCATTAATTCCACATGAATAAATATAAATAGTATTTTTAGAATTTCGTAATTTATTAGTTAAACTATAATTTTTATCTTCTTTTGAAAATTTATATAATTTAGTTGTTTTTTTAGGTAATTTTAAAAATTGAAATATTCCACTTTTCCTACATAAATCTATACTATTAAATTGATTATTTTTTATAGTATAGATATCTATATTATTATTTATAATATCATTTAAATATTCAGTAGTATTATAAGTACTCATTGAAAACATATCGAATAGTTCAACATCATTATTAAGTGAACTTAATTTCCTTTCAATAATATTCATAAAACTAATATTCTCTTTGTTATCTCTAGTATATGGAACACCAAATGAATTAACGCCTCCAATTAATAAAATTTTTTTCATATAATTAACCTCGTTTCTATTTTATCATATATTTGCTTAATAAAAAAAAGAAAGATTACTCTTTCCATTTAAAATCAATTACTTCTTGTATATCTTTACCATTTTCTACAATATATTTATTATGTTTATCAAGCAAATTTTCACAATATTCAGTTAATTTTTTATTTCTTTTTTTAGTCATTGATAATACATCTAATACTAAATTATATCTATCTATTTTATTTTTAACTCTCATATCAAATGGTGTAGTAATAGTTCCTTCTTCAATATACCCTCTAACAACCATATTTTGATTTTTTCTAGTTCTAGTTAAATCATATATTAAATTTGGATAACCATGAAATGCAAATAAAATAGGTTTATCTTTAGTAAATAAACTATCATATGTTTCATCATCAATTCCTCTTGGATGTCTATCATTACTAGCTAACTTAAATAATTCAATTACATTTACTACTCTAACCTTTAGGTCTGGCATAAATTCTTTTAATATACTAGATGCTGCTAAAATTTCCATATTTGGTGTATCACCAGCTGAAACAAGAACCACATCTATATCTTTTTCATCAGTTGATGCCCAGTCAAACACACCAATACCTTTTTTAAAATGTTTTACTGCTTCACCAATAGGCAACCACTGCATTTTAGGATGTTTACTAGCAACAATTGCATTTATTTTTTGTTTTAATGAAAAGGTATGATTCATAGTACATAGTAATGTATTCGCATCTATTGGTAAAAATACATTTACTACTTCACCTTTTTTAGTAGCTAAATGATTTAAAAATCCAGGTTCTTGGTGTGAATATCCATTATGATCTTGTTGCCATACATGACTAGATAAAATAATGTTAAGTGAAGAAATTTTTTCTCTCCATTTAATTTCATTAGTTACTTTTAACCACTTAGCGTGTTGTGATACCATCGAATCAATAACTCTTGAGAAAGATTCATATGTATGTATAAGACCATGTCTACCAGTTAATAAATAACCTTCAAGAGCACCTTCACAAACATGTTCAGATAAAATACCATCTAAAATTCTTCCATCTTTTTCTAAATATTCTTCTTTTTTATCTACTTTTAAATTCCAAACTTTATTTTCATATTCAAAAGCGTGATTAAATCTATTACTCATAGCTTCATCTGGTCCAAATATTCTAAAATTCTTATTCACTTTATTAAGCTTAAATATATCTCTAATAAAATTTCCTAAATGCATCATATCAGATTCCACTACTGATCCATGTTTTCTAAAGTCAAGTGCATAATTTCTTACATTAGGTAAATTTAAATCTTTAAGTATTTTTCCACCATTAGTTACAGGATTACTACTCATTCTTCTTTTTCCATATGGGCTATATAGTTTTAAATCCGATCTAAGTCTACCTTTATCATCGAAAACTTCATTTGGTTTATATGATTTTAACCATTTTTCTAATCTATTTAAATCTTCATCCGTTCTAACTTGAAATGGAACTTGATGAGCTAAGTATGATCCAACAACTTCCTTAGGCCCAGTAATACCCTTAGGAGTTTCTAAAATAAGCATTGGCCATACTATTTTTTTTATGTTTTTGGCATTATCTTTAATATATTTAATATCTTGATAAATTAAATCCATAGCTTTTGCCAAATCATTATGTAAATTAAGAGAATTTTTACCACTAACTAAATATGGTTTATATCCCATTCCTACAAAATAATTTTCTAATTCATTTTTATTAATTCTGGCTAATATTGCTGGATTATTTATTTTAAAACCATTTAAATGAAGAATCGGTAAAACAATACCATCTTTTTCAGGATTTAAAAATCTATTTACTTGCCAAGAAGCTGCTAAAGGGCCAGTTTCTGCTTCACCATCACCTATAACTGCAGCTGCAACTAAAGATGGATTATCAAGTACAGCTCCATATGCATGAGAAAGTACATAACCTAGTTCTCCACCCTCATGTATTGAACCAGGAAGTTTAGCATCAGCATGTGATGAAAAGCCACCAGGAAAAGAAAACTTTTTAAACAATTTTTTCATTCCAGTTTCATTTTGCATTATATCAGGATATGTTTCACTAAATGAACCTTCTAAATAAGCACATGAAATAGGTGCATTTCCACCATGCCCAGGACCAGATAAATATATCATATTCAAACTATACTTATTTATAATTCGATTAAGATGTGTATATATTAAATTTTGTCCAGGTACAGTTCCCCAGTGACCTATTACATTTGTTTTAACATCTTCAAATACTAGTTTTCTTTTTAAAAGAGGATTATCCTTTAAATATAATTGCCCCACAGACAAATAATTAAGTGCATTCCAATATTCATTTAATTTTTCAAGTTCAGCTTTTCTCATTTAATCACATACCTTCTATTCTTTTATTATTATACAATAAATTAATATTATTATCAATTTCTTTTAATAAAAAAAATATACAATTTATTAAATCATATATTTATTTTTGTTTAATTCTTTGATATTGTATACTTTCAAAACAATATTCTTTTAGTATTTAAATAATTTTTTCTTTTACGTAATAAGGATATATTCCCTTGTACATATAAAAATAATAATTAAGTTCATTAGCTACTAATGGATATTCTCTTTCAAGTTCATTGAAAAAAGAATGCATTCTTCTTGATAAAAGAGCCCCATTTTCTATATTGGTTAGCTCTTCTTTTCTAACTGGATATATATGATGTAATGTTAATTTATTTTTATTACTTAATGTATCAAATAACCAACATTTATTACCATATATTTCAATTAATTTTTTTCTTATTTCATTATTCATAAATTTCCTTTAGGGGATATTATAAGAATATATATATTTTAAGTCAAGAAAAAATAGTATATTAATACTATTTATCTCTTAAAACTGCATTACATTTATTTGTAACATCATCAATTATTTTATTAAATACATTCATCACTTCTTCATCAGATAAAGTTTTTGTTACATCAGCAAATGTAAGAGAATATGCTATTGACTTTTCATCTACACCTACATTTTCACCAACATACACATCAAATATTTCTATATTAGTTAATAGTTTTCCACCAGCTTTTTTAATAATTGCCTCAAGTGTTCCCGCAGTTACATCTTTTTTTACAACAAATGCCATGTCTTTTGAGATGCTTGGGTATTTACTTATTTCTTTAAAACTCATTTTAGACGCTTTAATATTTTGAAGTTTATCTAAATTTATTTCAAAAACAAAAACATCTTCTTTAAGTTCTTTAGGGTGTATTTTACCAATTACACCAACATTATTTCCTTGAACAATAATACTTGCACTTTGACCTGGATGAAATTCATTAGAAATGTTATTATCTACTACAAAAGAATATCTATTTACATAACCTAAATAATTAAGTAAGTTTTCTACGATTCCTTTTATATAATAAAAGTCTAATTTATTTTTATTAATTCCTAAATGGTAATTACCACTCATAAGAGCAGCTAACTTTAACTCTTCATTATAAGTTTCATTTTTATAAAAACCTTTACCTAGTTCAAATATAGAAACATCTTTTAAATTTCTAGCTTTATTATATAAAAATACTTCTTTTAATGAATATATTAAACTATATCTTAAAGTTTTCTTTTCTTCACTCATTGGATCTGCTAAATTAATATGTTCAAACACATCAGTTGTATATTTATTCACCATATCTTCAGGTATTAAACTATGACTTAAAGATTCATTTAGTCCATAAGAAACCATTTTATTTTTTACTTCTCTTTTGAATTTATTATAATATCCTACAGATGCACTTAATTTAGGTAGTTTACCTTCTATTTTATCAATACCATAAATACGTCCGATTTCCTCAATAATATCTTCTTCTATTTTTAAATCCATTCTTCTTGAAGGAACAATCACAGTTACATTATTTTCATTAGTTTTAATTTCAAATGCTAATGATTTTAAGATATTATTAATTTCATTTGAATCAATATTTAAACCCAGTACTTTATTTGCTTTATTATAATTCACTTCTATTAAAATTTGATTTTCTTTTACATTATTATGAAGCACTAAACCTTTACATATTTTAGCACTCGCATATTTTTCAAGTAAATGCAAACTTCTTTCCATTGCCATATATGTTCTTTTATAATCTATGCCTTTTTCAAATCTATTAGAAGCTTCACTTCTAAGTATTTTCTTACTAGTTTTTCTTACTTTAACACTATTAAATA
Organism: uncultured Muribaculaceae bacterium; assembly: GCA_964371705.1. GTDB lineage: Bacteria > Bacillota_I > Bacilli_A > RF39 > UBA660 > CAKOSP01. The sequence continues at coordinate 3,889 of CAYJNH010000015.1, read as the reverse complement.
AAGCTGATTCAATAATAATATTTTTAGTATCATTTTCTACCTCAGTTAAAAGTCCACCCATTACTCCAGCTAAACCAACAGCTTTCTTATCATCTGAAATTACTATATCTTCGGTAGAAAGCGTTCTATCTATATTATCTAAAGTAGTTAATTTTTCTCCTTCACATGCATTACGCACGATAAGTTTATTACCAAGTCTATCTGCATCATAAAAGTGAAGAGGTTGTCCTGTTTCAAGCATTACGTAATTAGATATGTCTACTACATTATTAATTGGTCTAATGCCTGAGGCAATAAGTCTATTTTTGATAAATAAAGGAGATTCTTTTATTTGAACATCCATAACTTTTCTAGTTAAAAATAATGGACAATCTTCTGTTTGAACGTCTAATGTAAAATCTTTACAAAAGTCAGTGTCAACTTCAGAATAATTTAAATTTATATCTTTAACTTCTTTTTTATAAATTGCACCAAGCTCGTAAGCCATACCAAGTATACTAAGTAAATCCCCTCGATTAGAAGTTAATTCAAAATCAATAACTTCATCATCTAATTCCAAATATTTAATAGGGTCTTCACCTACTACTGCATCTAATCCAAGTTCATATATACCTTTATAATCATCATCTTTTAAAAATTTACTTTCAATACCTAATTCCGCCAAAGAACAAAGCATACCACATGATTTTTGACCTCTAATTACAGATTCTTTAATATCAATTTCAGGTAGTTTAGCTCCTACTTGAGCTACTATTACCTTTAAACCTTTTCTACAATTAGGTGCTCCACACACAATATCTAAAATATCAGATCCTATATTAACTTTAGTAACATTTAAATGATCTGAATCAGGATGTTTACCACATTCAACTACTTCACCAATTATTAAATTTGTTGCATTAATTAATTTTCCAGCATCATCATATTCATTACCTACATTAGTCATATCATCAGCTATTTGATTTATACTTATATCTTCTAAATTTATGTATTCACTTACAAATTTTCTGCTAAGTTTCATATTATTCTACATCCTTTCTATTAAATTGTTCCAAAAATCTTAAATCATTACCATAAATCGTTCTTATATCATTTATATTATATTTAAACATTGCAAATCTATCCATACCTGTACCAAAAGCAAATCCTTGATATTTTTTAGAGTCATATCCACACATTTCAAGAACATTTGGATGAACCATACCTGCTCCTAAAACTTCAATCCATCCAGTTTGTTTACATAAAGAGCAGCCATTACCACCACATTTAAAACATGTAACATCCACTTCTACTGAAGGTTCCGTAAATGGAAAGAAACTGGGTCTAAATCTAACTTTAGTTTTTTCTCCTAAAAATTCTTTAACAAATAGTTCTAAAGTTCCTTTTAAATCAGCCATAGATACATTTTCATCTATAACCAAACCTTCTATTTGCATAAATTGATGAGAATGAGTTGCATCTTCTTCTCTTCTGTATACTTTACCAGGACATACTATTTTAAGCGGACCTTTTTCTATGTTTGCTTCCATAGCTCTAACTTGAGCAGTTGAAGTTTGAGTTCTAAGTAAAAAATTTTCAAATTCATTTTCTAAGTAAAATGTATCTTGAGCATCTCTAGCAGGATGACCTTTTGCTATATTAAGTTTTTGAAAACAATTTTCATCTGACTCAAGTTCAGGACCTTCATAAACTGTATATCCTAAAGAAACAAATAAGTCTTCGAATTTTTGTTCTATTCTACTCATTGGGTGAAGTGATCCAACTTTAAGACCTTTAGATGGTAAAGTAATATCTATTGTATCTTTTTCTAATTTTTTATTAAGCTCCTCTAATTCAAATTTTTCTTTTAGGTTTTCAAAAATTTCATTAACATTAGTTTTTAAACTATGTAAAAGCATACCTATTTCTTTTTTTTCTTCACTTGACAAATCTCTCATATTACTAGCAAGTTCACTAATAGGACCTTTTTTACCAGTATATTCATTTTTTAAATCATTTAACGATTTAATATCCGTAATATTACTTGTTTTTTCTTTAACTTCATTTAATATTACATCTACTTTTTCTTTCATATATATATTCCTTTCTTAAATAAAAAAATCACATCCTATATAAGGACGTGATTACGTGGTACCACCTTAATTCATGAATAAAATTCACCTTAAAAACTATATAGCGTTACCTTTATAGCTCATAGGGTGAATTCATAAAATATTATTATCTATTTCCACCAACCATAGACTCTCTACAAACTTTTCTTTTATTACTATTTCCTAATCTTCGCTTTTTATGTGTATATTATATCATATTTTATTATTTTTTCAATTTATTTTTAGATTTTTTTCTTTGCCTACCATATATTGCATCTAATAAATTTGCCTCACCTGCACTCATAGTATATGAATTATTTACTATTTTTTTAATTAATTCATCACTTAAAGGAAAATCATTTGGATTAATACTATGTTGAACATTTCTAACATTAGTTATAAGTTTTCTAAGTACTTCCTTATTCAAAGAATTATACATAAGATTATTAATCTTAATTACTTCTTCTAAAAAAGCACTTTTATTTTTGCAAATATTAGCTGTACTTAACAATTCTTTATCATATACAAGTCTAGAAACATAATTTACTGCTTTTCTCAAATCCCAATTTAAAAATAATATCGTAGTATCATCTTCTAAAATATCCTTTTTAAAATCTGCAGCTACTGTACTTATTCCTTTTATTTCATCAACATGCTTACCATTATCTAAAAAATCTATTTGAGACTTAGTTTTTCCAAAATATCTATAATAATTATAATGATTATTTGTATCATCTTTTTTACAATCAAACGTTGGATCAAAATAATATATACCTTCAACATTATATTTATCATCTTTAATATATGCAATAGTTCTCGCATGTTTGCTAAAACTGTTTTTAGAACATATTAATTTAAAGGCACTATTTGAAATATTTACTTTATTAAGTAAAACACTAAATAAATTAATAAATCCAGCACAAACTATTTCTTTTTCAAATATAATGTTAGCTAAATCTCTAGATTCACTAACATTCCCTTCTTTTAAAGAAGATATATATTTTCTATCTCTTACTATATCATATAAAAACAATACTTTTTCAAGTTCGCTAAAATTGTATTTATTTACTAAATCAGATAAATAATTAATATAAAAAGTAATATATTCATATGTACTTAGTGATATATATTTTTGATTACCAAAACAATTGAAATATATATCATCATTAAAAAAGAAATTAACAACATTTTTAGATAATGACATGTCATATTCCCCAGTAGTAACAAGTGGATTAATTTCATGTATAATTTTATTATTGTTATAAAATTTTTTGCTATTTTCATTTAAATTATCAAACATAATATAATCAAAATTACTTAATATATTTTTTTCATTAAAAGTCATTTGGATTTCTTTTGCAAATTCTTTATCGCCAAATGAATAACGTTCATTCATATATTTTTCATATAATTTCGTAAAATAATTTGGATTATTAAAATAATCAAATAAATCCATATCTTTTTTTATTACTACAGATAAACACAATAATCCACATGAAGATACATTAAAAAATATATCTTCATCATTTTCATATTCATCTACAACATTTAATTTAAGTATCACCGAAAAACACCTCAATACGTGATGATATTATAACACTTTTCTAAAAAAAAACCATAACAATAATTAAAACTTGCATTTTTTCATAAAATTTGATAAAATCTTAAGTGTTATGGCGGTCTTGGTGAAGTGGTTAACACGCCAGATTGTGGCTCTGGTATTCGCGAGTTCGATTCTCGTAGGTCGCCCCATTAGAAGATAAGTTGCTAACCTAATTGGTTGGCAATTTTTTATTTAT
>CAYJNH010000014.1:0-21116 GCA_964371705.1 uncultured Muribaculaceae bacterium | reverse complement strand
GGTTTTTTAGGTGTTTTAGTTGCAACACGAGTACAAACTCCTCTTTTTTGAGGACTTTTCGCATTTGTTTCTTTTTTAGCTAAAGCATTCATTCCAACATTTAATACTGGACTTTTACTTTTTCTTACCTTTTTCCCACGACCTTTTTTTACTAGTTGACTAATTGTAGGCATATTCTTCTCCTTCCATATACACACATCCTGGTGTATCGTATATTCTTTTAAATTAAGCTCTACGCGGGTAGAACTTAATAAAATAGTACCATTAATATATCATTTAATTATATGTTTTGTCAATATATTTTAGTGTTTTTTTGTAATATTATTCGCAAACATAATCTGCTTCTTCTAACTCTGCTTTAATTTCTTCTAAAGTTATACCTTCAATAGATTCTTTTTGAGTTAAAAATGCTCTAGTACCTTCATCGTCACTACCAGTTAATTCATAAGTTGTATAAACTTCATCTTCATTTTCACTAATAACTACAGCTGAACAAGTAATACCTTCATTCATTTCATAACTATTACATACTGAATTAGCATAATCTTGATCAAATCCTGTAGCTGAACCAAATTTTAAAAATGCTTCAGTAATTTTATCTTCTTCAAATGTTAATTCGATAGTGTTATCTTCTGATAAAAAATCTGATGTATAACTACAAGTTAATTTGTTTTCAGTTTCTTTATCTTCAGCACTTTCCTCACCACATCCTGTAATTAGCAAACATATACATACTGCTAATCCTGTAATTTTTAATCCTTTCATATAAAACTTTCCTTTCTTTTGTAAACATATTCTACCTTTATTTAATTTTATTATATCACTATGAATTTATTTATCAACATTAATTCATAAAAAAAGAATGTTTTCACATTCTAATTTTAATTAAGCTAATTCTATTTCAGCGCCAGCTTCAGTTAATTGAGTTTTAACTGCTTCAGCTTCATCAGCAGGAATATTTTCTTTAACATTTCCACCGTTGTCAGCTAATGCTTTAGCTTCAACTAATCCTAAACCAGTTAATTCTTTAAGAATTTTGATAACAGCTATTTTATTAGCTCCAGCTGATTTAAGTACAACTGTTTTACTTGAAGGTCCTTCTTCAACAGCAGCAGCAGCAGGTGCAGCAGCTACAGCAGATGGATCAACACCAAATGTTTCTTTCATTGCGTCAACAACTTCTTTAAGTTCAAGAATTGTCATTTCGCCGATACTTTTAATAATATCATCTTTTGTTAATTTTGCCATATTTATTCACTCTTCCCTTCTAAATTTTTGGCGTGTAGATCTACGCATATTGCGAAATCTCTAACGTACTGGATCATTCCTCCAGCAATCATAGTAAGTAATCCTTCTCTTGATGGAATATCTGCATATTCTTTAATAACAGCTTTATCAGCTACTGAACCACTTATAACACCAACTCTAATATCAAGTTTAGCATTATTTTTAGCGTATTCTGATACTATTTTAATTGGTTCAAGTAAATCTTTACCAAATAAAATTGCATTAGGACCAGCTAAGAATTCATCAATGTTTAAATTAAGTTCATCCATTGCTCTTTTTAGTAATGTGTTTTTATAAACTTTTACTTCTGAGTCAATTTTGAACAATTCTTTTCTTAAATTAGTAAGATCAGAAACTGTTAAACCTTGATATTGAAAAATAATTACTGATTCATTGTTTTTTATTTTATCAACGATTTCACTAACTACAGCTTTTTTTCCTTCAAGAATTTTTTGACTTGCCATATTTCCTCCTTTTTTATATAAAAAAGCTTCCACATGGGAAGCTAAAAAACTAAAAAAAGTTTTTAAGTTCCCTCGGTAGGATTATTAAAACGTTAGTTCCCTACTTTCTTCGGTGAGTTGCTTTTCTATTCGTTATTATATTACAATTGTAATTAAATGTCAAAACTATTTTTATCTAATTTTATACCAGGTCCCATAGTAGTAGTTAAAGTAACTGATTCAATATAAGTTCCTTTTACTCCTGTAGGTTTTGCCTTAGTAATAGTAGATATAACATAATCAACATTTTCTAAAAGTTTTTGATTGTCGAATGATACTTTTCCTACTATTGTATGAACATTTCCGAATGTATCATTTTTGTATGCAACCATACCACTTTTAATGTTTTTTACTGCTTCAGCTGGATTAGGTGTAACTGTACCAACTTTTGGGTTTGGCATAAGTCCACGTGGACCTAGGATATTACCTATTTTTCCAACTTCAGGCATCATATCTGGTGATGCAACTATAACATCAAAATCAAACCAGTTTTCAGTTTTGATTTTTTCAATTAATTCTTTATCTCCAACGATATCAGCTCCAGCTTCTTTAGCAGCTTCAGCAGCAGCTCCTTTAGCAAAAACTAACACTTTTTTACTTTTTCCAGTTCCATTAGGTAAAACTAATGAACCTCTAAGTTGTTGATCAGATTTTTTTGCATCAATATTTAAATTAAATACTAATTCAACTGTTCCATCAAATTTAGTTGTAGAAGTTTTCTTAACTAATTCAACAGCTTCAGCAGTAGTATATAATTTGTTTGCATCAATATTTTTTAATGCTTCCACATATTTTTTACTATGTTTTTTCATATTTTCCTCCTAACTGTGGTTTATTAGCGGATTTGTGTATTTTAATTTTATATTATTCTTCTTTATTTTCTTCGCCAGCAACTGGAACTTCTTCAAGTTCTTTATTTGCATTTTCAATTGCGTCATGTTCCATTTGTTCTAGCTGAGCTTCTCTTTTTACTCTTTCAGCTTCTTCTTGAGCAGCTTCTTTTGATTGTTCAGCAAGTTCTGCATCATTAAACCCTTTGATAGCTATACCCATATTACGAGCTGTACCAGCAATAATATTCATAGCAGCTTCAATAGTGTTAGCATTTAAATCTACCATTTTATCTTCTGCTATTTTACGTAATTCTTCTTTAGTAATAGTAGCTACTATTTCATTAGCTCCTTTTTTAGAACCTTTTTGAATTTTTGCTGCTTTTAATAATGAATTTGATGCAGGTGAAGTTTTTAAAACGAAATCAAATGTTCTGTCGTCAAATATTGATATTTCACAAGGAACAACATCTCCCATTTTTTCACGAGTTGCATCATTAAATCTTGTACAAAACTCTTGTAAGTTAATACCAGCAGGTCCAAGTACTGTTCCAACAGGTGGAGCAGGTGTTGCTTTACCAGCAGGTATTTGAATTTTTATTTTTCTTAAGACTTCTTTAGCCACGAAAACACCTCCTATAATTATTTGTTTTTCCGCGTTATGTGGTACGGGCAAATCCGCTTTCCCTCCCACAAAACTACAACTAAATACATAATTGCACTAAAATTCTATCATAAAGTCTAGGAAATATCAATGTTTTTAGTATAATATTTCGATAATTTACTTAAAAATAAAAGAAAAGACCTTTATTTTATCTTTTCTATTCTCTTTTTTACATTTAAGTTTAGTAAATATAATTTATCGTATGCATCATTTAATTTATGAGCTACAACCCATGCTTTTATTTTTGTTACATTCTGATCAAACTCTATAACATCTACTTTTGGGTATTCAATTTTATTATTTACTTCGTTTTCTGGTAAGTCACATATTTTTATAATTTCCTCTTTGATAGCAGTTATAACTTTTTCAATATTTTTTTCATTTGGAATTGTATATACATTTGATAATCTCAATTCATTAATGTTTTTATTATGATTTTCTACTATTAATGCATTAAGTGTTTTGTTAGGCAAAATTTCTTTTTGATTGTTATAAGTTCTTAAAATAGTATGCCTCATTGATATTTCTTCAACTGTACCAGATATATTTTTTTCAGGCAAAACTAAAAAGTCACCAACTTCAAAGGGTTTATTTAAGATTATTTCAAAACCTGCGATGAAATTGTTTAAAGACTCTTTTAAAGACAAACTTAATACTGTTGCCCCAATACCTAAAGCTGATAATAGTGCTACTGAAATGTCTTGAAAAGTTTCATATCTATATAATGCAATTAAAATACCAAAAGTATATATTGCAAAAGATTTTAGCTTACTTACAAAAATTAGGATTGTGCTTAAATTTTTGTTATTTCTTTTTTTAATAGTCTTTTTTATAAATTTAGTAATTGTTTTATCTATTATTACTGTAATTATTATTATAATTGCTGATATTACTATGTCTCCTAAAAGTGTGTTGAAAAATTCTTCTATTTTCATTTTTTCTCCTTTATTATTTAATTTTATTATACATAACTAATTTTTTAATTTCAAGTATTTATTAATTATTAGACTAATTATATATACCACAATTATCATTAACAATATAATTATAATTGTTTTTATATCTGTTAAACTATCTATTAAACTTTTTCCTATAAATCCCCAAAAGAATACTGTTGATATTTTACCAATAATTAATGATATTAAATATTTTTTTGTTGGTATATCACTCAATGCTGCAGCTATGTTAATTAAAAATGAAGGTGTAAATGGAATTGCTATTATTACAGTTAATTGTGTTAGTTTAATGTTATTAATATAGTCTTTTGTCTTTGTTAATTTTTGTTTATCTTTAACGTATTTTGAAAATTTATTATAAAAACCTTTTTTTATCAATATATATACTAAATAACTACCTACAATTGTTAATATCCACGAAATAATAAAACCTAAAGTGTTACCAAATGCTAAAAAATTAATTGATATGAATAAAAATAGCGGTAAAAAAGGAAAAACAGCTTCTAAAACAATAAATAGGCACGCTAAAAGAGGTGCAAAAATTCCTGAATTTGCTAATAAATTGTCTAACCATTCTTTTAGTGTATTTAAAATTTCTACAATATCCATAATATTATTATACACTAATTTTTATTTTTTTACATATTAACTTGAGTTACATCGTATCCAAAATATTCTAATTGGGAAACTACTTTTTTACTTATAGTTCCTTTCGAACATACAATATAATATTTTTCGTTTTTATTTAAATACTTTTGATGATTATATAATAACTTTTGATAATGTATATTTATACTATCTTCATGATGATTATTAATATAATCTAAAGGATGTCTTATATCTATTAGTAATCCCAATTTTTTGTTATAATCTGTTAAATTAATTTTTTTCATTTTTATCACATTATATATTATGATTTAAAAAAAATTGTAATTAAAAAAATAGCCTAAGCTATTTATTCAAAAAAATCATCAAAAAATTCATCATCTGAAACAACTGTTGAGTTTACTACCTTACTATCTGTGTCTACTTTTATTTTTGGTTCAGGTAATTTTTCATTTTTATTTTCTAAAGGCGCAACTTCAGTTTTTTGAGGTAAAACATTATTTTCTTTTTCTTTAGGATCTGTCACCTTCATACTTTGATTTTCTATTTTTTCTCTTTCTAATTTTTCCTGTTCATCAAGTTCTTTTAATTTTTTATCAATATCTTTCATCATTGCATCTATGTCCATATCCCCAAATGGAGCCTTTGGTTTATTTTCAGTTCCTGATGTTGTTTGTGGAGCAAATGGATTAACCCCTCCCTGTGGAGCAAATGGATTATTTCCAGGCATTCCAAACGGGTTACCACCTCCAGGCATTCCAAATGGATTGAATCCTCCACCGAAACCTGGCATTCCTCCCATTGCATTCATATTTCCACCATTTTCCATAGCTTGTTTTTTCTTTTCTTCAGTTACAAATTTTTTGACATCAAATATTTGAACTTCTTGAAATGCTCTGTTAGGGTACTCTGCTTGAGGATATTTTTCTCCCCAATCAATTTTAAAATTTGGTTTTAATTGTGTTTTAAACGGGTTAGTTCTTAACCTAATTATAATTGCTTGGAATAATTTTAATTTTTGTAAGTCAGAAACTGTAATTAGAGGTCTTGAATCAGTTTTATCTTTTTCTTTCGATTTTACTTCACCACACATTTTAGAAATTTCTTCTAAAGCTTTCATTTCTGTTGAAATTAAGTAAATTAAGTTACCACAGTTACCTTTGATAACTTCTGCCACATGCTCTCCATATACATCTGAAAGCTGTGCAAAGTTTTGAATTATAAATGTGAATCTTATAGATCTACTTCTTGCTGCTGAAACCATTGAGTCTACATCTTTAAGTGGTGGCATGTTTGCAAATTCATCTAATATAAAGTTTGTTCTATATGTTAGTTTACCACCATTTTCATGTGCTACATCTATAAGAGTTTCATAACATTGTTTAATAAATATAGTCATCAAACTATGGTATGTTTTTTTCTCATCATGTATAACTAAAAATACTGCTGTTTTTTTACGACCAATATCTCTCATATCAAAATCACTGTACGAAAGCATTTCACTTAAATTTTCTTTTGTTGAAAACATACTTATTTTTTGTCTAAAAGTGGATAGTATACTTCCTTTTGTTTCGTTTGGTGCACTTATTGTAGCAGATGCAAATATATATGGTTTACTGCTTTCACCTTTTAACGTGAAATATTCTTTTATATAAGTGCTTGTTGCAGCGTATCTTTCTTCACCCACAGTACTCATATAATTTACACTATTTAAATTTATTTCTTTTTCTTTTGCATCGTGAAATAATCCAAGAGATATTCCTGCAAAATAATCTGCTGAAGTTTTTTCCCAGAAAGCATCATTTTTATTTCCCTCTTCATATAAAATATTTAAAGCAACGTCATTTAATAATTCAGTAGACTTATCCTTCATATTTTCTTTATGATATAGATAAGGAAGTGCTAAAGGATTCCACGAATTTCCTTTTTGTGGATCTCTAAAATTTAACAAAATAATATTATATCCTTTTGATTTTAAATTTTCAGCTGTATATTTATATATTTCACCTTTAGGATCTGTTATAACCATACTTTCGCCTTTTCTTGCTAAAAGATTTACCATTGGTTTAACCAAACATTCAGTTTTACCTGAACCAGTTGATCCTAATACTAAATTATGATATTCACTATTATCTACCCAAATTCCTTTATCATTATTCATGATCGGAACTCCCGCTGCTTTTATATCCGTTTCTTTAGATGTTACTTTTACTATATCTTTATTAGCTACAATTTCTTTTTCACTACTCCATCTTGAGTACCCATCTTGGCTTTTAGATCCTACTTTTAATCCTACTCCAACGCCTTTTTCTTTATTAAATATGTATGAGGTTACACTAGTAAATATAGCTATTAAAGCTGCTAAAAATACTCCTATAGTAAGTGGTAAATATTCTGGGGTAAATGCTTCAAATGGTGAAAATCCATAAAATTTAGCTTCATTAGCAAATGAAGTTAAATTTAATACTAATATTGCGCACAAATAGAATAAACCTACTGCGTAAAATGCGAATAATATTAAATCTTTTTTTTCTATTTTAAATTTCATAAATCCTCCTTTTTGTATGTATTATACTATATCTACTTTTTGACTACAATCTTTTCTTTTTAATTATTATAATTACTATTAATGAAATCACGAAAAATGTTATTACTCCTAGAGCTATAAGTATTGTATTTCTGCTAGCTTTAATCTCTTCCACATTATTGTCATCATCAGTTTTTTCTGGTGTTTCATTTATGTAGCCGTCATCTTCTTGTTCTTCTTCTTCTCTTTCAGTTTCATCTGAATAAATGAACGAAAGAAATTTTGTATTATAATTTTCTTTATCGTAATACCATATGTGTTGTTCAGTTTCTTCATTATAGTAATCTGCGTTACTAAAAATTAATTCATTATTTGTTTTTATTGATATTTGGACTTCTTCTAAAGATAAATCTTTTAAACAAGATAAACCATTATCGGCTGATAATGAATAATAATTATTATCTTTTTTTACTCTGAAATCACTAACACATGTATATATAATATTAGATTTATGTAAATTATATATTTCTGTTTCTGCATGAAATTTAACTTTATTTATACTATTATCAATGTATTCCACATCATAATATTTAACCCCTGTAACTTTTTCATTTTCTGTTGGGTCGTGTAAAGAATCATAGTATACAGGTTGGTAATTATTTACAAATTCATCAAAGAATTCTTCTATGGATTTTTCTGAACCAGTTTCGTAAACTTTTTCTTCATCATATACCAATATCATTTCTTCAATAATATCTTTTCCTGTTATTTCTATTGAATATTCTGCAGAACATCCGCTAACGAATACTACTCCTAAAATTAACAATATTAATTTTTTCAATTTTTCCTCCTTTTATCCACAAGCTGATGGCGTTATTGCCATTGCATTTAAATTAATGTAGTCAGCTGGATTTTTTCTTGTTCCAGCAATATATACTTCGAAATGTAAATGATTTCCAAATGAATATCCAGTGTTTCCTGTATACCCAACTAAATCACCTTTTCTTACATAATCTCCAACTTTTAAATGAGATGCTTGAACCATATGCGCATATCTGGTATGTACTGTGAAACTTTCAGTAGTTTCAGCGCTATGATCTAGTTGAACAGTATATCCCCAAGATGATTGATATCTAGAATCACTAACAACTCCGTTTTCTACAGCAAACATTTCAGTCCCTGCTGCTGCGGCAAAATCAAGTCCATTATGACCTCCACCATAAATTGATGTACAATATTTTGGTGTTGAAAATATATTTCCAAAACTTAACCCTTGTAATTGTATTCTTGCTCCTTGTGTTGTTTCAAAAACAGTCGGATCAAATTCTCTTGCCATTACATTTTCCGAATCGTAGTAATTATAGTTTGTTAAGTCTCTTGAATAAAATATTCCTTGATCCGTATAATCACCCGTAACAAATAATGCAAATTCACCTTTTCTTCTTTTTTGTAAACCTGAAAGAGTTTGACCACCTGATTTTACAAATTGTTTCATGTAATTCCACAAACCTTCGTAACCACCTTCGACATATTCTTCTATTAATCTAGATGAATATCCTGGACCAAGATTGTAGTTAAATGAAACTAACGCATCTTCTTGGTGAGGAAATAAATTAACTCCGTATTCGGCCATCGCAGCTTTAAGTGGCTGTCTGTATGTAATTTCACTAGATAAATATTCTATATCTTCTACTATTGGTACTGGAATACAATCCCCATAATTCATGTAATATGATGTTCCATTATAATTAAAAAAGTTTTGCATGTTTTTTTGTTCTATTAGTGATGTTACTGATGCATTATTTAGTGCTGCGTTTGTTAAACCTGGACCTACAGTAACTGTTGTTCCTAACTTTTCAATATCTACTGCTAAATATCCATTAAGGCCATCTATTGTACATGGATCTGTTAACCCTTCCCATTGTCCTAAAAAGTACGAAAATGTACCATTATATTCAAATGAGTCACTATTAGAAAGATTATAAGTGTTTTTTGATGCACTTTCTAACTGATCATGGAATAAAACTATTGTTACTATAAAAAAGAATATTAGTAACGCCGCTACAATTCCTAAAATAATTAAGCCAGGCGGTGTTAAGAAAAATGCTATAACTGGTTGTATTAACTTTGCAGAAACTTGTTGCATTACTTTTTTTCTAACAGCTTCTTTTGCAGCAGCTTTACCTGCTTCTACAGGATGAAGATATTTGTGAGCTTGAGCTTTCAATCCACCTATTTTATTAGATAATTCATTTTTTTTAGCATTTGCTTCTTTAGCTAAATCTTTTGTTTTATCTTTTATATTTTTATCTTTTGTTCTCGGAACTTCTTCTTGGTTTTCAGATTCTCCTTTTTCTGCTTTTTTACTATTTCTTCTTTCTTTTTTTGCAGCATCTGTTTTTTCTTTTAATTCTTGACCTTTGTTTTTATAATACTCTTTATCTTTTAAAGTATTTGCATACTCCTTAGCTCCAAATTTATTTTTTTGCTGTCTTTGCTGAGGAATTTCTTCGTCATTTTCTTCATATAGTGAATCTTCTGGATATACCTCTTCGATAGGTTCTTCTAATAAATTTTCTTCTTCTTGTTCTAATTCTCGATCATCCATTTTATTCACCACTCTTTTTTTATTTATTATATCATAAAAAAAAGCCTCTAAAAAGACTTTTTATTAATAATGTTATAAACCTCCACCTGAACCAAACGAATCTAATTCTTCACTAGTAGCAACTACATTTATTTGCATTCTTCTGTTACCGCATACAAATAAACCTTGTCCTTGTGTATAAAATTTTATACTTTCTTTTTCTGAATCATTTAAATCTATTAGTTTAGCTAAATCATCTACTGCTTGTTTTCTTAAATTCATAACTAAATAATAGGACGCATTATCAAAAATTGCTTTACCATGAGTAATAACATTTTGATCTGCAAAATCAGTTGGTTGTTGTGTGATTACAATTGTTCCAGTGTTATATTTTCTACTTCTTCTTTGAATTTGGGCTAAAAATTCTGCGCCAAGTTCATTTTTTCCAGACAATAACACATGAGCTTCATCTACCATCATTACTGTATTTAAGTTGGGATCTAAACAAAGTCCCCATGCATACTTTAAAACATTAAAGAATAATGCATTTTTTATATTAGTGTCACTATTCATTAACTCTTTTATATTAAATACTATAAAGTCACTTTCAATTTGTAATGTAGTATGACTAGTAAAATAATATCTTAATTCTTTTACTAATGGTCTTATTTTAAGTTCAAGACGCTCCATAACATCTCTTTCATGTGTTGCATCATTCATAGATAATAATCGACCTTTAATTGTTGCATACACATCGTCAAATGTTGGATAATCTTTGCTAGTTAGTGCTAAAAAATTAGTATTATAATCTATTTTAAATCTCTTGTAAGTTTCTTGTACTACTTCACTAAACATTGTTATAACATCATCTTCAATAGATGGTGTGTAATATTTCATGAATGCTTTTAATTGTTGTATAGTTCTTGTAAGAACTGTATACCCCAACCCTTGCTCTACTTCTTCTTCATTAGTATCTACAACTATCTCAAGCGGATTTATCATACCAAATTCTCCACCTTTACCAAGATCAAGAAAATCTCCACCCATAGCATATGTCATGTCCTCAAGTTCACCTTCAGGATCTACTACTATGACTTTACATCCATTTCTTAGATGAGTTCTAAGTAGCAGCTTGGCCGCTGTTGATTTACCTGAACCAGAAGTTCCTAATAGAATTATATTGGCATTATTTCTATTTGTTTCTTTTCTTTCTTGATATAAAAATTGATTAAATAATACAACCCCCCCAGAGTAATCAACTCCTAGTAAAGTTGCATCTCCTGGATCTTTAATACTATCAAAAACAAATGGGTACATAGCTGCTATTGTTGTTGATGGTATTGGTGTGCCTATTCTTTGTTCTATGTCTTGAGCAGGAAAAATAGGTACTATTGATTTTAATACTTTTTCTTGTTCAAACATTAGCGGAATACCACGCATTCCCATACCATCTAAATAACTTCTTATTTCCATTTTGCGATATTCAAGTTGTTCTTGGTTATCTGCTGTCAACATAATGTGTAACTGAAAATCAAATATTCTTGACTGTGTTGCTGCAAGCATAGATATAAATTGTTCTTGTGATTCATAATCTTGACGTAATCTTTCTTTAGTTGTTTGATCTTTTTCATTTTGATATCTTGTTTTTAAGTCCGCTACTTCTTTGTTCAACATTTTTTTTAAGACATCAAATGGAATTGGTATATGTTTAATTGAAACCTTAACTCCAGGCATATTAATTAAGTCACTTAAATACCCAGCATATATACTTTTAGGAAAAGATACTATTGTTAAAATGGTTGAAACTTTTGAACCTAAATTAAATTCTGTAGGTTTAAAATTTATACCCTTAGGAGCTACTTCACTTTTAAATTTAGCCATTTACATCACCGTCCCTATTGTAGTTTTATCCCCATCATTGAAAAAATTATCAAGTATCATTCTTAAATCTTCGTTACTAGTTTGAGAAGATTGTAATCCACTATTTGCTAAGCCACTTATTAAGTTATGTAATTTCTTTTGTACTTTATCGATTTTATTTTCTTTAAATAATATAAAATACTCTGTATCAACTACATTATATTCTTCACTTGTAAACATATTTCCTTTGTTAATATCTTCAATAATTAATTTTCTAATTCCTGGATTAGTTTCATTTTTATATTTTAGTTGAAGTCTAGATAAATAAACGCTAATATCAACAGGTCTATCTGCGATTATTAACCAAAATTCATAATCAATCATATTATAAAAATTTTGAATTCTGGAAATTATTGCATTTTGAGCTCCCTGCTCTAATATAAAAATATTCTTGGGAACTACTTTTACACCTGTTACTATTTCACCAGTATCAAGTTGTATCATTCCATTCATTATTTGTTTAACTGTTAACCAGTCTTCACTAAATTTAGAAGTATTTTGTTTATTATTTATTTTTTTAATTGAATTCATCTTTAACACACCAACCTTTCCAAAAATATTGTCTTCTATTTAAATAAAAACTTAAAATGTTTGTTATCAACTGTAAAACATTGTGATATGTAGGAATAGGTAGAACTAAAAATCCACTTATTAATAAAGGGGTCATGATTAATATTAATCCCGCTAAATTAGTATTATTAAAAATTAGCAAAAGCAAGAATGTTGTTCCTGCTCCTGATAAAAATAATATTAAGTCTGTCATAGTAAAATATCCTAAAATCAATCTAGATTTTTTACTATTTGCTGGTATCATATAGTTATTTTCCACTTTTTATTTCTCCTTTTATTTATTGATTTTCATCCTTTTGTTTTTGTTGTAAAGCTTGAGCTTCTCTCAATTCCATTTGAAGTATTACATTGTTATCATTTGCTTTATTTCCGGCATTATCCATTGAATCCCAATTATTTTGGGTAACTGCATAATTTTCGTCTCCTGTAATTCTTACAAAATGTTTATGTTTTTCATTTGAAAGTTGAACCATTGTTTGACCTGCAATCTCAGCTTTAAGTATATTTGCTTTTTGACCTGCTGTTAATTGATCTGCTATATCGCCATATAAATTTTTTACTTCTTCTACGCCTCCTAAGGATGCAGTTGCTGTCTTTTTACCTATATGTTTTGTTAATAAAGTATGTGTATTTCTTAAAGATGCTAGATACGCTCCTTTTTGAGCATCATTTAATGTTACTCCTGCTCGTATTTCTGCGCCTGTGTGATCAGTGAATGATACTGCACTTACTATATTTCCATTCATTCCTTCTCTATCATATCTGTTAATTAAATTATTCATATCTCTTAAAGAAGTATTTACCTCTCTTGTGATGGCTACACCATTATCATAACCTATCACCATTCCATTATATAGAAAATTTCCATGATTGTCGTTAACAATTTCTGTTCCAGCAACTTTTTCTAAGTTACTCACAACTGCGTCTTGCATTGCATCAGAATTAACTAAAACATCTCTTACCTTTTCTATTGCTTCTTTTTGTTCTATAATTGCTTTATTTATTTCTATATCAGCTTGTATATCTTCTATACTATCTATACCCATATATTGTTTTAATGAACCTACTGCACTACCAATTCTACTATTTTTAAATGCTGCTGCTTTAACTTTATTATAGGTTGCAGTTGCTTTATCTATTCTATTTTTCTTTGCTTCTATTTCTGCTGGTGTACCAACTGGCATCAGCGCTGCAGCAGCCATTTCTGCATCGTAAACACCTTTTGCTGTTTCTGCCGCTGTTTTATAAGATAAATATCTTGCATTTCTATTTGTTCTTCCAACTCTTCTGCTAGTTGCTTTTGCTGCACCTTTACTCGCCGCACTAGCCATATCAGAAAAAGATCCTGCTTTTAAACCTGCTCTACCAGCTCTGAAAGCTCCTGAAGTTGTGCCAGCTATTGTACTTCCTGTTGTTTTAAATAAACTCTTTAATCTATTTCCTTTACTCCAGTCATTTTTTCTAATTCCTGAAACTAAGTTACCAATTCCTGGTTTTAAACCACCACTAATTGCTGCTCCCGCTGTAAAAAATCCTCCTGCTGCTAATTTATCTTTTATTCCTAAACTTATACCATCACCTTTAATTCCTGTAACTTCAGAGAAATATTTTGGTAATTGTTTTGCAAAGGCAACTATACCCATAACTATTATAACGTAAGCTAAACCTCCGACTGTAATTGATTCACTAAATTGACCTATACTAGATATTAAGTACATTGCTAATACCATTATTAATATTCTTACAAATAATTCTGCGTAAGCACTTAATACTTTTTTTACCCAATTGTTTAATAAATCTTTATTTGAAGGTAATATACTTAAAAATAAAGGTATAGGTGCTATCATCTGTAGGAAAGCTAACTTAACTGCTCTAATACCTAAATCAAGAGAAAAACTAACTAACATCCAAAGTAAGAAACCTCCTGCTATTGTTGAAATAATAAATAAATATGTCATTTCGCCATCTACTACTGCATGTACAGTTGTTGCCATAATACTGAAATCTCCTGTTTCAACTACATAATTTAATATTTCTGAGTATGTCATTTCTCTTTGCGTAAATGAACAAAATATTTCGTTTGGAATTATACCTGTTCCCATTGAAGTGACCGCTACTACGCTTCTTCCTATCCATGACGTGGAAAATTTACAGAATCCAAAATGAATTTCCTCCAGTACACTGGATTCTTCGTCAACTTTTAAATATCCCGTTGTATCTATAATTAAGTCAGTGTTTCCATGTGGATATACAAATGCTGCTAAAACAGATACTGATAAATTGTTTCCTACTGTTTGGCTTTTGTAGGCGGCAGTATCGTCTGTTTCAGGGCTCATTAAAACTTCACTACCTAAATTTTCACATCCAACTACTGCATCTTCGTAAGTTTCAAAATTTATTATACAACCTTCATTACTATTGGATTCACATAATTCTTGGTTTTTATATGCATCATCTTTAAATGATGAGGCACAAACATACTTTCCTCTAATTTTTGCTGATCTAAACGCTTCGTCTTCACCAGCATCACCTAAAATCAACTCTGGTATAACATTATTGTTTACAATAGTGCCTTGAAATGCATATAAAAAATCAAAAATAAAAGGAGTTAATACTAATATTACAAATGACAATATAACTCTTTTTAAAATTTGAGCGCCATTCGAACCGTCTTTGCTATCGGGATTAACAATTTTATTTAATAATGTATAAGCAATTAAAAATAAAGCAATTACTCCAGCTATTACATTAGCTATTTGAATAATATCCACTGTTACTTCATTACCAAAAATTCTAGCACTTGCTATTTCATTAAATAAGCCATAAACCACTGATATAAGCCAATATACTATAATATCTAATTGCATGAATAAACCAAATATCGTAGTTGAAATATTGTCCCATATATTAAAACCCATAAAATACATATTCAGTACCTCCTTACTTAATTATTTAAAAATTTCCTCCGCCAGAACTTTGTCCCGGGTCGTTTTCATCTATATAATCATCTAAATCTTCTTGTTGATCATTGTAATCATCTTGTGCATCATCTACCATTTGATCAAGTGTTCCATAACCTTCGCATCCTGCTCCATCTGGATTTCTAGTACATTCAATATATGTATCACAATCTGATGAATTAACATCTAAAAGACATGTACTGCAAATCATAAATTGTTGTTCTACGTCTTCCGTTCCAAAATCTGATAAAAAACTCATTACAAATAAAACTAACGTAGGTATAAAAAATATAATAACTCCACCAATTAATTTTTTTGTTAAATTTTTAATAGATGAAGAAAAATCTTTATCATCACCTGAAAAAACTATTTTACTAAAAGATATAATTCCTAAAATCACAATAATTAATGGAACCAATATTTTCGCTATAAAAATAACCATACCAAATATTCTAAAAGTTTCCAGTGCAGACGTTTTACATAAATCAACTGCGAATACTTGCTTTGTTAAAAATAAATTTGTTATTATGGTTAATATTAAAAAGTAGATGTATTTTTTTTGTTTCATGATAATACCTCTTTTAAATTATAGCAAATAATCATTATAAAAACTAGTACCTAGTAAATATTTTGTAAAAATTATTATTACTATTTAAAAAATTATTAAAATATGGTATTATTTAATTGAAAGCGAGGTAGTTATGGCAAAAAAATTCTTTAATAACAAAGTTTATAATAAGAAAAAAAATATAATTACGATTGTTATCCTATCTTTATGTGTTATAGGTGTAGTTGTTAGTTTTATTGTTACTGCAACACTAATGAATAAACCACCTGAAGATGCTATTATAAAACTACATAATTCAATAGATATCGAGATTAATACAAAGATTCCTGAAAATGATATTTTCTTTGAAGAATTAAAAAATGTTGATACAAGCAAAATTGAAATTGATTCATCAGATATAAAAATAGATACTCTTGGAAAATATACTGCTGAAGTTAAAATTTATAATGAAAAACATGATGTTACTGTTAATGTAATCGATTTAACTAAACCAGTATTAGTAACTAAAGATTATACTATTCAAATTGGTGAGTCCTATTCAACTCAAGATTTTGTTGATAACTGTTCAGACAATTCCAAAGAAAAATGTAATATCAACTTTTTCGAAGATGGTATTGATGAATTAGGTAACCCTATAGATTATTCATTATTTACCGAATTAGGTACATATGAAATTAAAATTGTGGCTAGTGATGGTTCAAAAAATCAATCAGTTGAATCTGCAAATTTAATAATCACTCAAGGAGAAAATCCAGAACCTGATCCTGAACCTGATCCTGAACCAACATGTAACTTTGGTAATTTAGAATATGATGAAAAATATATTTTAGCTTATATAATTGGTAATAATAATTGTGCTATAGACTTAAATTTATATCAAAATGAAGAAATTAGAAAGCCTGTTATTGATATAGCTGAAGCAGAAACTACTAAATTAAAAACTGATATTAATGCTATTTCTGGATTATCTGAAAATATTACTATTAACAGAGAAATTAATGCTATTTTAAACTTAACTGGTAACGGAGTTGTTGGTTATACATTATTTATTGAAGTACTTGAAGCTGACGGATCTGTTATTGTTAAATATAATTTAAATTTAGATGGCAATAGAGTTTATATTGATAATCCTTATAATTTAAAATAACTATGAATCGTAGTTATTTTTTTTTGCAAAAAAAAATTTGCTAGGCAAATTATTTTTGTTTTTTTTGTGGTACAAATACTAAGAATCCTATTCCTATTATTATTACTGCAAATATACCTACAACTATTATGACATCATAATTAGCTTTTGGTTCTTCTCCAGGATTAATATATTCAATACCCTCATCTTCACATGCTTCTTCTAAGTTTGTCATAGTATATATATGTTCTTGACCAGATATTTTTTCTGCTACTATGTCTTTGTATTCTGTATTAGTAAATTCTTCTAAAGCTGCATCTATTACTGCTTGACTAAATCCATTTTGCGAAAAATTATCTCCTACTATAAAAAATGGTATAGTACTTTCTCCATTTAACTCAGTTACAAAGTAATCTAATAATGTTCCATTATCTTGATCTGGATTTGTTCCCCAAATATCAAATGTTACTAATTCAAAATAGTCATCATACTTTCCTGCATAATTATTCAATTGATTTATAGCAGATTCACAAGCTGAACAAGTAGTACCTCTAAACATATATACAGTTACTTTTTCACCATCTTTTACATTTGGTAGTTCTTCAGCCATTACATTTGTTGTAGTTAATAAAACTATTAATGTTAAGATTGATAAAATTTTTTTCATGTCTTACCTCCTTTAAAATTATAACATACTATACTTGATTTATAAAGCACTTATAAGTTTTTATAATTTTGATCATTATTTCTTTTTCTGTAATTGTTATTTCATTTGTTGCAACTAATGTAGCTAAACCATTTGAATAAAGCCACATATTCATAAATAATTCTTTTGCTTTATCAAAAGATAATCCTTGTTTATTAACTAAATTAATTATTGTTGATTGATTCCATTTTTCATCTAGCACATTATTTATATTTGACCATTTTAAATTATTTGATAAAAATAAACTTATGAATAAATTTTTATAATTTTGCGCAAATTCAACATACGCAATGCAAAGTGTTAATAACGCTTTTTTATTATCAATTCTACTGTTAATAAATTCATCGTATTGATTATATATTTCTTTGTATACATCTACTTTTATTTCTTCCATTCCTCCATATATTCTATATAGTGGTTTGGTAGATACATTTAGATTTTTAGCTAGACTTCTAGCATTTAAACTTTCCCAACCATTTTTGTTAATCATCTTAACAGCTTTTTTTACTACTTTGCTTTTTGTAATTTCTACGACTGCAGGCATATTTACTGTACCTCCTTTAATAGTAACTTATGTTATTATTATAACATAATTATAGCCTTTGTAAAATATTTTGTTATTATACCACTTAAAATATTTTCACATTGAACATTTTTGTGATTATTATTTTTATTTTTGAGATAATACTTATGGTGATTTAAATGTTTGGTTATTATCTAAAATATATGAGATTACAAAGAGGAATAAAACAAGTTGCTATGGCAGATAAATTATTTATCGCGCCTTGTACATTATCACATTATGAAAATGGTACAAGACTTGTTCCCTATACTATAATGTTACTTGCTGCAGAGGTTTGTGATTATAAAATACAATTTATTGACAAACTAGCAAATAAAGTTATAGTTGATGAAGAAGTAATGAAATATTTGGAAAAATAAAAGAAGGCTACTGCTTTCTTTTATTTTTCTGTTAAATTTTTTAAATCTTCATATATTTCTTCTAATGTCCTATTTTGAGAGTATTCTTTTTTTTCTATGATAGAATTTTGCGCTATCGGAGTTTCTGAAATATCTTCTTTTGAATATATATTTTTGTGTGTTAATAATAATGGTTTATTGAATATAGGGAACAGTTTACTATTTCTCGGAATTTTTTCTGCTATTCCAGATACTCTCAATGCTTTTACAACACTTTTAGCTATTACATAAAGTGCTGGTACCACTATTAATAACAACCATCCATAGCTACTAGCTAAGAAAAATTGAATTCTTCCTAATTGAGGAATTTTCATTGTTACTTTTCCCATTATTGCTCCATATGCTACTGGTTTAGGATCCTTAACAAAATTGTTATCTCCTTTTGTATAATAACTGTAATTTCCATCTTTATCTACCATTACTTCAACAACTCTATGAGTAACAGATATTGTTTCACCTGGTCTAAAATCTGCTGAATTAAATGAAATGATATCTCCTGGTTTTATTTCATCAGGACTATCTACATCATTAACTATTACCACGTCATAAACATTTATATTTGGAACCATACTTGGACTAATGATTGTGTACAAACTAATTGCTGGCTCATAACCTGCACCTTTTCTAGCATATATTTGTGATGATATAAAGTAATATATTAAAAATGCTGCTGCTATTATTAGTATGGAAAAAATAGTCCAACTTATTATTGAACTTACGAATGTTAATGGTTGTTTTAAGTGTTTTTTGTAATACTTATAAACTGCTAGTTCACTTAAACTTTTTTTATATTTGTTTAATTTACTGTCCATTATTTCTTCCTATTCTTTATTAAATTATACCTTATTATAAAAAAAATAACAATCATTATTAGCTTATAAAAAAAAAAAAATCAAACTCTTTGTTTGATTTTATTTTTTTTGGAGGAACCGACCGGATTTGAACCGGTGATGATGGTGTTGCAGACCTTAAATATAATACCTATTATTTTTCTTATCCTTATTATATAGAGAGATAAGAAACATTAGTTAAAATGATATATCATTAAATTTCATTAATTATCATTAATTTGTGACACTTTCTGTGACATTTGTAATTTATATCAAATTAATTCAACAAATTTATTTATTGCCTTTTGCTCTATTATGAGGAATACATAACATTTGGCAATTTTTAATATCTGTTGATCCACCTTTGCTCCATGAATTTACATGATCAGCATCCATTTCACTAAGTTCCCATATCTTTGTTTTATTACTGCCTTCACTCATTGCGCAATATGGACAATTTGATATTTGTTTATTATTTGCATCTAATGTTTGCTTCTCGTATACAGTTTTTTTTGTGGGTTCATCAAATAACCTAATATTTAATAGTTTTAAATCTTCTATTTTACAGCCATTTAGTATATATTCATAGCAACCTTTTTTATCTTTAACATAGAAATCTGCATATAATTCCTGTAATTTTTTAGATACTTCTGTTCTATCATAAGGGTTCTTATGATAGAGAAAATACATTTTACCCCAATTAATCATTTTCATATCATCTCTTACATCTATAAAGATATTAGATATCCAATTTACAATATCATTAAAATTATTTTGTAATTCATTTATACTTATATCGTTTCTATGATTACACATATAATTTTCTAGATTATCCCCATTTTCCCAATCTCTAGAAACCCAAGATAATGCGGTTTCTAATAAGCCTTGTCTTTTTACGTCTGACTTTGTATAACTTAACCACTTATGAAGATTTGAGTTATGAGAGTTACTAAAAACTTCTTTTGCTTTTGTTACAAATGGTCCACTATAAATAGCATTTAATAGTTCTTGGTTATTTAAAGGCTTTCCAACAATATTTATTGTTTTAAACCATTCTTTTATTTCTGTTTCTTTTCCACTACATATATATATAGTTAATTTAGTATTCAAAATATCTTGTTGCTTGTCTTTCGGTAATGAATCAAATTTATATGGTATTTCTTGATTATCAATCCATGCAAACCAATTTGTTAAATACCTACCAATACTTGTGATTCTTTGTTGACCATCTAAAATTTCGTATTTCCCTTCAGATGTTTCAACAAAATAAATTAACCCAATTGGATACCCTTTTAAAATCGAATCAATTACTGCCACATCATCTTTACCATTTGCATATATATAATTTCTTTGATATTCTGGTTGAATTACTAATTTACCATTCCATCCAAATAAACCTTTTTCATCAGATTCACTATACTGAAATCCTTCACATATATCTTTAATTGTTAGATCCGTTTTTAGAATTGTTTTCATTATATTTTACCTCCACATT
>CAYJNH010000013.1:0-21188 GCA_964371705.1 uncultured Muribaculaceae bacterium | reverse complement strand
TCTACTTTTCCTTCATGTTTTACTAACTTACTACTACATATCGGACAAGTGTCAATCATTTTAAATTTTAATAAATTTTCTTTTCTTCTTTCAAGAATTGGTTCGACAACTTCTGGAATTACATCTCCAGCTTTTCTAATTGATACTACGTCACCTATTCTTAAATCTTTTTGTAATATATAATCTTCATTATGAAGTGTTGCTCTTGAAATAGTTGATCCCATAATTAGAGTTGGTGAAAGCACTGCATTTGGTGTTACTTGACCTGTTCTGCCCACTGTGAAAATTATATCTTCTAGTTTAGTTAAAACTTCTTCTGCTGGAAATTTATATGCTCTAGACCATTTTGGATATTTAGCTGTTAATCCTAATTTTTTTTGTTTATCTAAACTGTTTACTTTAATTACTATACCATCTATTTCATACGGTAAATCTTTTCTTATATCCGAAATATTTTCAATAAATTTAATTACTTCGTCTATATTTTTTGCTTTTGATCTTTTATCATTTACTTTAAACCCTAATTTTCCCATAAATTCAAGTGTTTCTTCATGAGATTTAATATTATAATTTTCAGCATTTGGTAAGTGATAAATAAAATTATCTAAATTTCTTTTAGCGCATATTTTAGGATCCAACTGTCTTGCTGAACCAGCTGCAGCATTTCTTACATTTTGAAATAACTGTTCATTTTTCTTTTCACGTTCTTTATTTAAAATATCAAGTGTAGCTTTATTCATAAATATTTCACCACGCACTTCAATATTGATATCTTCTTTTAGTTTTAGTGGTATATTTTTTATTGTTTTAACATTTTCAGTTATATTTTCTCCAGTTACACCGTCACCTCTAGTTGCTCCGCTTATTAACAAACCTTTTTCATAATGCAGTGAAACACTAAGCCCATCTATTTTTAATTCACAAACATACTCTATATCATCATATACTTCTTTTACTTTTTTATCAAAATCATATAATTCTTCGTAATTAAAAGCATCTTGTATGGATAACATTGGAACTTGATGAACGAGTTTTTCAAATGCATCTATTTTTGTTCCACCAACTCTTTTTGTTGGACTGTTTGGATCTATTAATTCTGGATTTTGGTTTTCTAAATCAATTAAGTTTCTCATTAAACTATCATATTCATTATCCGTTATAATCGGATTTGCATGAATATAATATGCATCATTTGCTTCATTTATTTGCTTAATTATTTGTTTTATTTTTTCTTTCATTTTACCCCCATAAGTTAGATGGATATTCTCCTTTTTCAATTAATTTATTTAATTCTTCTTTGAATTCAATTAAATCTTCTTTATAAGTAATACCATACCAATTTGATTCCGATTTTTCTTCGTATAATGTCACTATACCTGAATGAATATATTTAGCTATAATACTCGGTAATAAAAATTCTACTGTGTCATCTATAGTTTCTAAAAATATATCATATTCTTTTTCAAATATTTCTAATATACTTGGCTTTAAAACAAAAAAGTTCATTGAACATCCATTATTTAAATCTACTTCAAATTTTTCTCCAGTAGATACAGATTCAGCAAAGGCTTTTCCAGCTTTTTGAATAATATCAGATTCAACCACCTTATTTATTATTCCATTTTCGCTATATATTATCCCTCTTTTTACTGGATTTATTTCGCTAGTAACAAGCTTTACTGGATAAGTAACATTCATGTATTCAAATTCTTTTATATTATTATTTAAAAATTCACTAGCTATTTTAAATGCACTTGAACCATAAAAATCATCTGCATTTAAAACAACAAATGGTCCAGATATTTTATCTTTTGCACATAACAATGCATGTGCTGTTCCCAGCATTTTTTCTCTTGTTGAAGGAACTTTATTTCCGTTATTTATAGTATCTAATTCTTGGTATGCGAATTCTATTTCTATTTTATCTTTATATTTAGTTATAATATCACTTTTAAATACTTCCTCAAGATGTTTTCTGATTATAAACACTACCTTTGTGAACCCATTTTTATAAGCATTATATATATTATAATCACTTATGATTTCTCCATTTGGACCTACTGGCTCTATTTGTTTAATTCCACCAAACCTTGAACCCATTCCTGCAGCCATAATTACTAAAGTTTTTTCCATAATTTTATCTCCTTTGCAAACCTTTATAATTTTTTAATACTTTTTTTACACCAAATCTAGGACCAAATGCAACTGTAACAAATCTTTCATCGACCATAGTTACTTTACCCGATCCAAAACTAGCATGAAATACATTATCACCTAATGTAAATTCTGCGTTTTCATTAGTATATAACACACTTTTATTTATTTTTTTTACTTCTTCATTTTGTTTTTCTTTTTTTCGTTCTAATAATTCTTCGTTTATTTCATCTACAAATCTCGATGGAAGATTAGCACTTAATTTACCGTACAGCATTCTTCTTTCAGCATTTGAAATATATAGCATTTCTTTTGCTCTAGTTATTGCAACATAGCATAATCTTCTTTCTTCCTCTAATTCATTTTTTTCAAATAAACTATTTTGATGAGGAAGTATACCTTCTTCTGCTCCGATTAAAAATACTATTTTAAATTCTAAACCTTTAGATCCATGTATAGTCATAAGTGTTACTACATCATCATAATCTTTATGGTCTGTTATATCTGCAACTAAAGATATATCTTCTAAGAAATCTTCTAGGTTAACTGTACCAGTTTCTTTTTGATAATTTTCAGTAATTGATTTGAATTCCATTAAGTTTTCTATTCTAAGATCTGCCTCTAACGTTTTTTCATTTTCAAGTTCTTTAAGCATTCCTGATTTATCAAGTACATAATCTATAAGTTCAGTCAAACTCATTTCTTCTTTTGCTTTAATTATATCTTGAATTATTTCTTTAAATTTTAACTCTTTACCGCTATTTATAGCGTCGAACATACTAGTACCTTCTGCATCTGCAAAGTTTTTAATATTGGCTACTGCTTTTTCACCAATACCTCTTTTAGGTACATTTATAATTCTTTCTAGTGATATATCATCTTGATTATTTGATATTAATTTTAAATACGACAATAGGTCTTTTATTTCTTTTCTTTTATAGAAGAAAAAACTTCCTACTACTTTATAAGGAATGCTTGATTTCATCATTGCCTCTTCTATACCACGAGACTGTGCATTAGTTCTATAAAAAACTGCCATATCTTTTTTTGAATAACCTCTGGAAATCAAATCTTTTATTTCATTTGTAACGTGACTTACTTCACTTTGATCGTTATAGGCTCTAAAATATTTAATTTTAACTCCATCACCTAAATTAGAATATAATTCTACATCTTTTCTCTCAGAATTATTTTTAATAACATCATTTGCTGCTTTTAAAATATTTGTAGTAGATCTATAATTTTGATCTAAAGTTATTACCTTGCAATTTTTAAAATCTTTTTCGAAATTTAATATATTTTTATAATTAGAGTACCTAAATGCATATATACTTTGATTTACATCTCCAACTACAAATATATTATTATGTTTTTTAGATAACATTTTTATTAATTTGTATTGAACTTCATTTGTATCTTGATACTCGTCTACTAATATATATTTAAATTTATCTTGATATGCTTCAAGAACATCTTGATTATGCATAAATAATTCTACTGGTTTTTTAAGCAAATCATCAAAGTCTATTGCATTATTTTTGTGAAGAATATTTTCATATTTATAATATATTTCTGCTACTTTTTTATCTATGTAACTACTAAAATATCTTTCTATTCCGGCCTCTGATAACATTTCGTTTTTAATAAAACTAATTTTATTTCTAACATAAGATGGACTTATTTCTTTTACGTCCATTCCACTATCTTTAATAATTTTTTTTATTACATTTGAAACATCATCTGAATCTAGTATAGTAAAATTTCTAAGCAAATTCATTTTTTCATAATTTTCTCTAATTACTTTTACTCCAAATGAGTGAAATGTACCTACAAATGCATAATTATCATGTATAATTAAATTTAATCTATCTCTCATTTCCTTCGCTGCTTTATTAGTAAATGTTATAGCTAATATATTATTTGAATATATTCCTTGATCTATAAGATGAGCAATTCTTGTTGTTAATACTTTAGTTTTACCCGAACCGGCTCCTGCGATTACTAAGCATGGACCATTAACATGTTCTGCTGCCTTTCTTTGATTTTCATTAAGTGATTCTAAATAGTTCATACTTCCTCCATACTGCATATTAATTATATCATTTATATACAAAAGAAAAAAGCGAACACGCCTTTTTTTTACAATTCTTCTGTTTTAAATGTGTTGTATCCTTCATAATAGTAACTATGATCTATACCTTTCATATAATTGCCACGGTCATCTATTTTATCTGTTAAAGCATTTTCAATCAATATCTTTATTTCTGTATCTTTAATAGGACTTCTTTCCATTGCTAACAAATAATCATCTTTATCAATTTTATTCCAGTCAACAACTTTTTTTAATTCTTTTTTTAAGATAACATCTAGCCATATTCTAGCACTTCTTCCGTTACCTTCTCTAAAAGGATGACACACATTCATTTCAACATATTTTGCTATAATTTCATCTATATTACTTTGAGGCATTTGATCAATATGTTTTAATGCTTCTTCTAAATACATTACTGGTGAAAATCTAAAATTTCCTTTTGCAATATTTACATCACGTATTTTACCTGCAAATTCATATATATCACCAAATAAATATTCATGAATAGTAGTTAATGATTTAAATGTCCCTGCATTTAAATTATCTAATATCCCTTTATCAAAAAGTTCCAAAGCTTTTTTCTTAGTAATTTTTTCTTCCATGTATGCCAGCTCACTAGATATTTCGATATTAAGTTTGTTTTTAAGTGTCATATTTCCCTCCTAAATTATGTATATATTATACCATAAAATCACTTAATTTTAAATACAAATACTCTTTGAAGCAAAATAAAAAAAGCAAATTTGCTTTTCTTATTGTCTTTGTTCTGGAGTTTGTTTTCCTAGTTTAGATAAACCTATAATATTTATTTTTAATTCATTAATATATTTAGTTTCTAACAAATTTAACTTCTCATTAATAGAAAAATTATCACCTATTAAACTAAGTTGTTCTTTTACTACCACAAGTTCCTCTGTTAATTTTTTTTCGTTTTCACCCTCTACAATTACACTTGAGTACATACCATATCTACTAAGCAAAGTTTCATTAGTTTCTGTAATTGCATTAGATACAGCATTATATTTATTATTTAAAATTTGATGAATATATTTTGCCTTAAATAAAGCTGAAGAAAGAACAAGTAGAATATCTTTTAGTTGCATATTATTAAACTGAATATCTTCATTACAAATAATTATTTTGCTTCTTTCTAATTCACACATAAATAATAAATCATGATAATCTCTAATTATCTCAATATAACTACCTAGTTGATTAATTAATTTCTTTTCCATTTTCCTCTACTATTCTATATTGTTTTTTTCATTTTTTTTATGCATTTTAATGCGTCTTGCATTAGAATCTGATCTAACTATTTTTTGAAAGTTTTTTTCTTTAATAAAATTATATACTTCTAATTGAATTTCTTCTGTTGTGATTTCGTTAAGTAACTCTTTTTGTGTTACTAATAATTCTTTTCTTTCTTCTCCGCTGACATCTAACTTAAAAATATCATTACATGCATCTAATACATTAAGTGCTTTTTCCTTTTTATGTTCACTATAATCAATATATTCTTCTAATCTTTCAACAGCTTCCGCTAGTTGTTCAGTATAAAATGCTATATCATACACAAAATTAAAATTATCACCTAATTTACAATGTACAAGAGAATCCCATACTAGTTTTTTTACTCC
Source organism: uncultured Muribaculaceae bacterium (assembly GCA_964371705.1). Taxonomy (GTDB): domain Bacteria; phylum Bacillota_I; class Bacilli_A; order RF39; family UBA660; genus CAKOSP01. The sequence continues at coordinate 15,305 of CAYJNH010000013.1, read as the reverse complement.
GAACTCTTCTTCATTTATTTTAAAATTTGCATTAATTTTCTTTAGTATATCTATTACAATAAATGCATTTTCTAAAGTTTCATTAAATATTACTTTTCTTTCATCTTTAGTTTTATATTCTTCTGTGGATGCTATTATTTGTCCAGTTCTTAACATTGTAATATCTTTAAATAACGAATTAACACCTTTTAAAACTTCAATATTTAAATCGATAATTTTACAAAACTCAAAAAACTTTACGTCTTCTTCAGTACAATTATTTAAATACGCTATCTTTCTTTCTATAGTTTCCAAAACATCTTTTGGGTAATAAATTTTTTTCATACAATCTCCTTTTGTGATATGTATGGTACTACACTGTGTTTGTTTTGTCAATAAAAAAGATGCCTTTAAGCACCTTAGTATTAACATACACAGTCTACATATGTATCATTTAAACATCTTATTGCACATAGACAACTTGTATCCATTGTGAAGAAAGAATTTGTTGCAACATATGGATATAGACTTGTTGTATCAGGATTAGCTGCTAAAACTCTAAATGTAGCGCAGTTACAATCCATTTTTTCAACTCTAAATATTGGAGAACAGTTATCAGTAAGTGTTGCTTCAGCACAGTTTAAAATTGATTCTTTGCTTGTAGGTATACTAAATGGTACACCATTACCACAACATGTATAAAGCATTACTGGTCTTGTATTACATATTAAACAGTTTGGTCCTCCACCTAATATAGGTCTGTCACAAGAATCTAAACAGTTATCTGGACTTGCATTATCTTGAAGAACTAATATAACACTTAAAATATCATTTATACAGTTACCATCTTTATTTGTATTATTCATAATTTTCACCCTTTCGTTATTCATTATTAATTTATGTGTTTTTTTTAATTTTGTGATTGTATATAGCAGAATAATATGAATTGTTTAATTTAGTTTTTTGTAGTATAATTATTAATAGGTGATTAAAAATGGAAATTTATTTACAATATCTGGTTATTGCGGCTGTACTTGCTATTATTATATTAGTTATATTTAAGCTTAATAAAAAAGGTTTTGATATTGAAGCTAATAAACTTATTACATATCTTGGTGGCAAAGATAATATAGTTAATGCTGAATGTAATATGAGTAGATTAAAGGTTATATTAAAGGATGTCAGCAAAGCGGATAAAGACGGAATTCAAAAATTAGGCGCAAAAGGAGTAGTTGAAATTGATAATCAATTAAAAATAATTTTTGATAAAAAAGCTAAAGAATTAAAAAAATATATCGAAGACTTACTCTAAGATATATTTTTTTTATATTAAATCTAAGTCTATGATATCTGTCATTTTTATTTTTTCTCCATTTAAAGTTAATAAGTTTGTATTTGTTTTTCCTACTATAGTTTTTTCAAATGTACCATTTATTAATTTAATTCTAACTTTTTGTCTATAAATATAATTTCTTGAATTAAATATATCTTTTATCTTCATAGATAAATTTTTATTTGTAGTAAATTCTTTTTCCTTATCAGTTAAACATTCTTTTTGATAATTTTTAAATTCTTTCTTGATATCATTAACATATACTCTTGGCAGCTTTTTCATATTATCACCTTCATTATAATTTATGATAAAACTAGTATTTTTGTACCATAATATTATTATGAGGATATTAAAAAAATACAATTTACTTATTTTTATATTTATATTAATGTTATTTAGTTTACTTAATATGATCAATACAAGAATTATTGATGAAATTTACGAATATCATTTTATCAAGCAACTTATTTGGTTTATTATTGGTTTTTTCATTATTTTTGTTGTATCTAAAATAAATATTAACAAACTTTTTGATATAAGCTTTTATTTATACTTATTTTCTATATTATTGCTTATTCTTGTATTATTTTATGGAATTGAAGTTAATGGCGCTAAGGCATGGTTTTCTTTTTATGGAATTTCTTTTCAACCTAGTGAACTAACCAAATTAACTCTTTCTTTATTTCTTGCTAATTTGACTGATAAATTTAATAAAAACTATAATAAAAATACTTTCATGTATATATTTCAAATTTCTATTTATACATTAATACCTTCAATATTAGTTTTCATCGAACCAGATACTGGAGCCATTATATTTTTTGCTATTATATTCTTCGTTTGTCTTTTTTCTGCAAACATAAAAAAAATATATAAATGGATTTTAATAATAATATTATTATTAATATCTTCTTTTTTTGTGTATTTGTATATTTATAATCAAGATTTATTAATTAATTTAATAGGAACTTCTTTTTTTTATAGGATTGATAGATTAATTAATTTTACTGATAATTATCAAATAACAAATGCATTAACATTAATAGGTTCATCTAAGTTTTTTGGAAGCGGACTTAATGATATATCATTATATGTTCCTGAAGCTCCTACAGATTTTATATATGCATTTAATATTGGTAACTTTGGGCTTATTTCTGGTATAGTTGTAACTTTAACATATTTGATAATTGATCTTGTTTTAATTTATAAATATAAAAAAGCAAATAATAAACTATTTGCTTGTATATTTATCTATATATTTATTTTTCAACAACTTTACAATATACTTATGAATATTGGACTTTTGCCTATAATGGGTATTCCTTTACCCTTTTTGTCCTATGGTGGAACTACTTTATTAATTTATTTTTTATTTTTATCTATATATTTAAAAATTAGTTAACGTACTGGATAATAGTAGTTATAGGAAGTAGATCCATGAGGATATGCTGGATTGTAATATGTAGATGGTGGTGTTACATAAACAGGTCTAGGTCTTGTTACTGAAGCTACTGCTCCACCTGCTAATGCACCGAATAAAAAAGGTGCAGCAAAGAAAAATCTATCTCCTTCATTTTGTTTATTATACATAAGCGAATTATTAGAATAATATTGTTTTTGATTATATTTGTTAATCATAAAAAAAATTCTCCTTTCCATACATTATATGAAAAAGAGAATATAGCACCTAGTTATAAATACCTAAGTAATAATTTTTTTTGCCTTTTTTAATTAATAATACTTTCGATTCTATCGCATCAACTTTTTTTATTATTTCGTCATAATCATTTATTTTTTTATTATTTATACTTATTGCTCCTGCTTGAAGCATTTCTCTTGCTTCTCTTTTACTTGAACAAATATTATATTTTACTAACAGTTCATTAATTACTAATTCATCTTCCTCAAGAGTAAAATTTTTAACTCCGGATAACGATGATATTATATCACTACTTGCTAATTCAAATATATTTTCACTAAACAAATTTTCACTTATTTTTACTGCTTTTTCATAATCTTCAACACTGTGGATATTAGATATTATTTCTTTTGCTAAAGTTTTTTGAGCTAACCTATTTTCTGGTTTTTCATTATGTTTTTTTTCAGTTTCTTCGATTTCTTCTTTTGATAAAAATGTAAATATTTTTAAATAATGAATAATCATTTCATCTTCTAGATTTAAGAAATATTGATATAGTTCATAACTTGAAGTTTTATTTTTATCAAGCCATAATGCATTACCTTCTGATTTACCAAATTTATTACCAAATTTATCCGTAATTAAAGGCATTGTAAAACCATATACTTCTTTTCCTAATTTTCTTTTTATAAGTTCAATACCTGTTGTGATATTACCCCATTGATCAGATCCAGCAACTTGAAATGTACATCCTTCATTTTCATATAAATGTAAATAATCATACCCTTGTATTAACATATATGAAAACTCTGCATATGTTATTCCACTTTCAATTCTTCTTTTTATTATGTCTTTATTTACCATATAACTTAAGTTAATATATTTACCTACATCTCTTAAAAAATCTAAAAAATTAATATCTTTAAACCAATCAAAGTTATTAACTAATTTTGCTTTTCCGTCAAGTATATAATCTACTTGTTTTTTTAAACCCTCTAAATTTTTATCTAATGCTTCTTTTGATATAATTTCTCTTTCAGCAGTAGGCCTAGGGTCACCAATAAGACCTGTTGCTCCACCTACTAAAAGTACTGGTTTATGTCCTGCAAGAGCCAATCTTTTAGCCATTACCAAAGATGAATAATGTCCTAAATGCAGTGAATCTGCTGTTGGGTCTGTGCCCCAATAAAATGTTATTTTTTCTTCGTTTAATTTTTTTGCAATATCTTCTCCTGCTACATCCTTAATTAAACCTCTCCATTTTAAATCTTCAAATAATTCCATATTTTTCCTTTCTTAAAGAATATTTAACAATTCTTCTATATTTTCTATATTTTCAAATTTTGTATACACTTTTTTTCTATTTAAGTATATAGATCTCATACCAATTTTACTTGATACTTTTATGTCGTTTTCTAAATTGTCTCCTACTATTACACATTCTTTTAATAAGAATGGTTCACAAGCTTTTTTAAAAACATTTATATCTGGCTTTCTTCCTAAATTATCCACACCATATACTTTTTTAAAGTACTTTTTAATGCCTGCTTTTTCTAATCTACTTTCTTGCACTTCGTAAAACCAATTAGATAACGCTATAATCTCATATTTTTCACTTAAGTATTTTAATACTTTATCTGTTTCATTTGATATTAATGTTGCTTCTTTTCCATAATAATCAAACATTTTTTCAAGGTCTTCTACTGAAAAATTTTTACCTATACAATCCTTGATAAAATTACTAAGATTTTCTTTTGTGTATAATATATTACTTTTCTCAAATTTTTCTAATACGTCATAAATATTTTGTGCATCTAATTTATTACTAAAATCTTTATTTTCCTTTAAATAATTATTATATGCTTTAATACAATCTATAGTTGAGTCAAGTAGAGTTTTATCTATATCAAATATTATTTTTTTTATCATATATTCCTTTCTCAAATAAAAAATCATAAATTAATTAGCAAGGACGAGTAATTACCCGCGGTACCACCTTAATTTATGATTTTAATCATACTCTTTAACTTTTAACGAAAGTTAACCGTTTTAGCTCTAGAGTCGTAAATTCCTTCATCACTAACAATCTAATTATATATTATATATTATTTTTTATCAACTATTTTCTTTTAAATTCTGTTTTTTCTTCTAAGTTAATAGTATTTCTTCTTACAATATTTGAATTTTCTTTTGTTTGTAAATTATATCCATTTGTAATTATATCAAGGTATATATTTGATGTCATTTCATCAATATCTAATAACCTATCTATATATTCAATTGTATATTTTAGATAACTATTACATTGATCTTCTTCAGTTTTACTATTTAATCTTATTAATTTTGATGAAGCTTCTATTTCATCAAAATTTTCATTAAAGTATTTTTCATATATAACTGATTCTTCGTTTTCTGATTCTACATATGCTTCGATTATTTTATTATATTCCTTAGCAAATTTATTTATATTGTTGAGTAACTCTGTATTATTTTTTATTATATGATAATAACCTATTTTCATATATATTACAAAACTTAATATAATGGATAAATCAACTTTATTTAAATCCTTTAATTCTTCTGTTTTATAACAATATTTTTTCTTTGTTAAGTTTATATATATTGCAATTGAACTACGTAATGTTTCTTTAGTAAAATTTGTTGTATCATCACTATTAATAACATCTTTGTATCTTTTCATCTAACCTTCTTTCAATTTTTGTTTTTTGTTTCTGCAAAAAAATGCTTATCAAAAGCATTTTAATCTATTTTTACATTGTGATAAATAGCAGTTACGTCATCTATTTCATCTAGTAATTTGTATAACTTATTAAAATTATCTAAATCTTCTCCAGTAAGTATTACTTCTTCTTTTGCAAACATTCCAACTTCATCATACTCATAGTTAATGTTTGAATCAATTTTTTCTAAAGCAGATTTTAATTTATCATAATCTCTTGGATGTATACTAATTGTAATTAAATTATCTTCATCTTCTAAATCTATTGGATCAATATCATTTTCTATTAAAGCATTCATAACTGTTTCTTCGTCTAAAACCACTGATATAACCGCTAAGTAATCATAATTATAAGATACTGAGTTTGTAACTCCTAGACTTTTATTTAATTTATTAAATGATGCTCTAACCATTCCAACTGTTCTATTTACGTTATCAGTCAAACATTTTATAATAAGTGTTGATGCTCCAGGACCAAAACCTTCATAAATTGCTTCAAAATATTCATCAGCTCCAGCACCTTTAGCTTTGTCAATTGCTCTAGTTATTATATCATTTGGCACTTGCTCTTTTTTTGCTTTATCAATAAGTCTTCTTAAAGAATCATTGGTATCTGGATCCGGATTCCCTTTTTTTGCTACTAAATATATTTCTTTTGCATAAGTTGTATATATTTTTCCCTTAGCGGCTCCTGTTTTTAATATACTTGATTTTCTTACTTCGTATGCTCTTCCCATTTAAACACCTCTTCTATATTATTTTTAGTTCCTTTAAAAATTTATATGGAATTAACTCTTTTTTATATTTTTTTACTTTTGATATTTCAACAAAAGGATCATAAATTTTTCCATATGAATACTTTTCTTTTGTCATTACATATTCTAATGATTTAATAATTAATTCCTTAATATCATTTGTAAAGAAAAATACTTGTATTCGATTTAATGTTTTTTTAGAAACTTTTTTTGCTTTTATATTATATAACCATTTTGATTTTTTGGCAAATGTAAATTTATAACCATCCAACTTTTTTATCTTTCTTATTGTATCATAATAACCCATTTCAATATTTTCATATATTTTCATTTTATCTACATTAAGCATGTTTCCTAGAGGTCTTGACGGAGTTATTTTTATTATTTTTGATGATCCTGTTTTTTTTCTTTTAATACCTGGAGCTTTTAGACTAACTACATAAATTTTACTATATCCCTTTTCTTCTAACATATTTGATGGGGATACATCGTAAAATGCACCATCTAAATAATAACTTTCCCCATCAAGTAATATAGGTTTAAACACTGGCAAAAATGAGCTTGCCACTATATAGTCTACTAACTTTCCTTTTGGAATATCTTCTTTATATAAATATAATGGTTTGTTATCTTTTAATCTAAATGTAACCAAACCATAATCTAATTTACTACTTCTTAGTTTATCCTCGTCAAGAATTTTCTGAAGTTTTTCAAAAAGTTTATCAGATGGCAAACCAGAATTATTTATTATATCAATTATAGGCTTTGTTATTCCTTTGACATTATCAAAAAAATTAACATCTTTTACAATTAACTTTTCTAAACCTAATAATTTAGCTATATTTTCATTCATCCAAAAATTTTCTAATTCTTTATCTAAACCAGATGCAATTAAAGCTGCATTAAACGATCCTATAGAGGTTCCTGTTATTCCATTTATCTTTATACTACATTCCTTTAATGCCTTATAGACACCTACTTGATAAGCTCCTTTGGTTCCCCCGCCTTCTAGAGCTAATCCTGTCATTTTCTTCCCCATATTTTATTGTATATCTTACCAATTAATTTGGATACCATTTTGCTTTTACCTTCATAGTATGAACGTTGCATGAATTTTTCTAAAGTATCCATTCTGTAGTTTAGTATTTCTTCATAGTTAATAGTATCAGTGCATTTATTCGAGTAATAATTTTTTGCCATAAAAATTTTACTTAATACATACTTGTAACTAAGACCTCTAGACTGAATAATTTTTTTCATTAAATCATTAAATTTCATTGAAAAACTATTTTCACTAGATAAATTTATAATTTTTTTATTTAATTTATCAGAATTTGAAACTATTTTTGCAAATGCATAACCTGCATCAATATTAGTAATTACATCTATTTCATTGTTAGTATTAGTATTATATATAATAGGACTTTTAGGATTCGAACTTATTACTAAAGGTAATCTTGCTATTGTATATTTTTTTAATTTTTCTTTAATTAATTCTTCAGACTTCGCCTTATAATACGTGTAGTATTCATTTTTAGAAGTTTTCACCTTTGTCTTCACTGTGCAATTTACTTGATCTTTATATAAACTAGTTGCTGAAGAATAAATTAAATGAAGATTAGGATTATAGTAATTAATCGAACGAACTATATTTTCTAAAGCATCGTACTCTATAAGTTTTGTTAAATTTTTTTTCATATTTGCAAGTGGTGGTAATACTGATGCTAAATGTATAATATAATCATGATCTTTTACTAATGCTTCAATCAAAACTCTATCACAAACATCACCATATATTATGTTCATCCTTTTTTTGTATTTTTTCAATTCATTATATGACTTACTGTTTTTTAAATCTAATGCAGTAATTTCATATTTACCCTCACTAAGTAAATATTTTATCGTTTGAATACCTACTGTACCTGCTGCTCCTGTTACTAAAACTTTAATCATATATAATGCCTCATTTCATCTATTTTATATTTAGAATTATATCATATTTTACGACAAAAAAAAAGTTTAACATTTATTAAACTTTCTTAACTATTTACACAACTTATATTTTCAAAGTTAACAGATCCACCATAAACATTACCTGCTAATTCAGTTTGATCAAAATTATAATTTTTGAAACTAGCTGTAATTGTCCAAATTAAATTACCTGCTGTTGCATTGCTTCCACCATCTACTGTAAATGTAGCATTGTCTACAAGAGTTACTTTTTCAGCATCAGCATGACCATTCATATCCACTTCTGAAAACGATGGTACACTTGAAGTTAATGTAGGACTTCCTACTGTACTTGCTGTACTTGTTGCTCCTGTTAATGAAAATTCTATTTTGTTAGTAGTATTAGTTGATGAATTAGTAAATTCATTAGATACTGTATAAACTAAGTCATATGTACAAACACTTGTACCTCCAGATGATCCTGTTTCAGTGCTCATTGTTAATGTACTACTTCCAGTTTTTGCAACTCCTTCTTCAGTACCATTTGCTAGTAGCATATCATTTGCTGTTACATCTAGTATTAAATCTGTTGCAGTTGTACTAACTATATCTATTGATCTAGTTGTTACTTGAACATCTGATGCAGTTCCTCCACTTGTTGAAGCTGTGAAGTACGCAAATGTTGCTCCTACTACTGCTACTAATAATGTTGCTACAGCTATAACAGTTAGTAATAAAGTATTTTTTCTTTCCATATTTTTATCTTCCTCTCTATTATAAATATATCAAAATATTTTATTTTTTTCAATGCTTTTTTAGAATTTTAAAAAATATTTTCACATTTTATGTCTTCTATGATTATTTTACCACCAAAATCAATATTTGCATTATCATCTTGGTTAAAAGTATGATTATAAAATCCTACTGTAAATACCCATTCTTGTTCTAATTTTTTATTAACTCCAGTTAAACTTATTGGATAATCATCTAGTAGTAATACTTTACTAGTAGCATTTCCTAAATCAGTTTCTGGAATATCATTGTTTTTTAAATTTTCTATCCCTTTAATAGTGAATTCTTTTAAATTTGTTACATTTAAGGAACTGTTCATAAATGGAGTTTCTGGAACATAAGCTATGTCGTATGAACATTTTAATTCTCCACCATCATCACCTGTTTTTAATACAATTTTTACTGGTGTTGTGTTTTCTCCTTCGAATGCTGGAGTTATTGACGATGCATTATGCTGAGCCATTTGCTCACCAGTAACAAGTAAACTAATTGTACTACCTGCTTGAATATATGCTCCGCCTGTTTCAGCTGATTCTAAATCTACGTTAGTATAATTAGATACTCCTGGCGACGATGTAAAATATGCATATGATGCAACTGTTGTAAATACTATCATTATTACTAATAATATCAAAGATAATTTTACTTTTGTATCCCTCATTTATCCTCCTTTAATTTAAACTCATTTGTTCAATTAAACCATCTTCTAATTTGATTGTTAAATTATTTATAACTGAACTTTGTCCTGCATTTATTCTATAAACGTTTGGTATGATTACCACACTACCTTCAGTTAAATTTGATTCATTAGAATTAGTTAATATATTATTTACTTTTTTTATGTTATTAATTGACGTTGAATATGTATATGCAATATCTTCAAGTGTATTTCCTGTTGCTACTGTATGTGTTTGTGAATATTTACTTAAACCCACTACAGATCCCTCTAAAACAGTAAATGTACCATATGATTCATTACCTGATGAATCAGTTACTTTCAAACTATATTTTCCTTCACTGATATCAGTTATTGTAAAATTACCATTAGCGTCCGACGTAGTATTAATATATCCATTTTGGATACTAATATTTGCGTTTGCAATTGCTGCATCTGATGTATTTTTTAAAGTACCATTTATTGTATAATCAGTAAGAGCTTCTGTAACACCAGCATTTATACCAAGCTTTAAATATAACTTATATGTAGAAAGATAACTTGGTGCATATTCATCAAGCCAAACTTTTATTGTATAAGTTTTTGCATTCGAACCTGACGAACTTCTTCCAATGCTTGATTCATATAATATATATGATTTATCTGCACCACTTGATGGAGATAAATCAGCAAGATTAACTATATCACCTAACATTGTAGATTCTCCACTTGATGGATTATATTCAAATATAGCTAGTTTTAAAAATTCTAAAGGTATTAATTTATCTGATGATGTATAATCAGCTGCTTCAAAAAATGAAGTTTTATCATAACCTATAGTTAATTCAAAATTGGAATCTAATGATCCATTATTTTGCAAATATATTGTACTAGCATTTCCACTAGCAACACCTACTTCATCTGGTGTTGGTAACATATTATTATTTACTATTGCAGATGATGACGAATCAAATTCTACTATCAATGATCCAGTTTGAATATTTTGATTTGTTGAAGATGAATCTATATCAAAAAAAACAGCGTAAGAAAATCCTAACGTCATTGTAGTTAAACATATTACACTAATAATTATAATCGATGTTTCTTTTTTAAATTTTTTAAGTGATTTCATAATTATTCTCCATAGTCTTATAATTATATTATCACAAATTTTATTTTTAAACAACATTTATAAATAAAAAAAACTAAATTAAATTTAGTTTTCAAAATTATATCTTTCATAATATTCTGCTGTTTCTTTGTAACCTGATGTATTAAAATTAATCCATAATGGTATAGATATAATTATTAATAATACAGCTACTATTAACTCTACAATTGATTGTATAAATAAACCTTTTTTTGAAATAATCATAATATCACCCCTGATAGTTAAATTATATCATATTTGTCACAAAAAGTCAATTATACTAAAAACTATATATTATTAATATTACTAATATAAATAATAATGTACATGTGATTTTAGCAGATTTTGTCATTTTTTTACCTCGCTTTATAATTTTATTATAAAGCTTCACATTATTCAAGTATTTTCCTTATATTATTTTTATTTTACACTATTTATGCACTAAATTTTTATATAAGACCGCTAATAAAAAGCCTGCGATTAACGTTATAAATAATTGATCTAATACACTTCCTGTAAAATAAGATATCATGCACATTAAACTTAGTGAAAATATACATGTTATGTTGTTAAATGTGAATTTTTCTTTATAATTTTTTAATACCCTAAATATACCTAATAATATTATTATTAAATAAGGCCACACTAGTAATAAACTACCAAGCAAACCTAATGTATAAAAATGTACTAGAAAATCATGTTCTAAATAAAAGCCTCCGCTTCTAAGTCTAGAAAAACTTATACCAAACCATACATCATTTGAGTTATTATTATTTTTATAAAGATCTGTCATAATATAACCTTCTATTAATCTACTGTCTGATCTATCTAAAAAATCTAATTTCATAACTTCTATCCAAAAATCATAATTATTTTCATAATTGTATATATCTTCTACAAACTCTTTATTCAAATGATATATATCATAGTTTTTTTCTACAAACTTGATTTTTTCTTCTGAACTATAACTAGATATTTCTTCTTTTTCTTCTTCTGTCATATTAATTGCATCACCTGCATAATCTTCTGCAAATAATCTATACTGTATTGGCGAAAAATTAAATAGCACTATCATTGATAAAAACACAACCCCATATTTGATCATCACTATTTTATTGATTTTTATCTCTTTTTTCATTAAAGTAAAAAATAAATATAAAATAAACATTGCTATCATTATTAATATCCATGCGTATGAAGATATTCTTGTCCCTAACATTAATAATGTAATTATTTGTAATGTTAATAAAACAAAATACTTATTACTTCTTTTATAAAATGCAAAGTATATTACAAATGGCAAAAGCATTGTAAGTAGTGCAGATAATTGATTAGCTGACATGAATAGACCTCTAGATGATATATCTACATTTGAACTTATATTCGATACGTTAAACCAACTAAATATATTAGATGTAATTAACTGTTCATTTGTTCCATATGATGGTAATGATATACAAAGTATATTTGTAATAATTATTATTCCTGTTAAAATGGATATTATATAAAAAATTACTTTTCTTATATTTTCATTTGTTACATTTACATGAAACGTTATAAATGCAACTGCAAATGGAAGTACCATTCTTATTATATAAAATATTTCTTCAAAGAGATTATAATTAAATGTTCCTGTTGTATTATTCGAAAATAAAGTTGAGTTTATATGATGTAATAAAAAATACAATATCAATATTCCACCATATAATATAAACCACAGATATTTTTTATTGAATTTTATTGTCATCAAAACTAATAAAGTTAATAACCCTATCATTCCAACTCTAATTACTGTCGAAGGTGAAAATCCCACAAAATCCATTACCACATCACTATATAAATAATATAGATCTAGTAATGGTTGAATTATTAAAAATATCATTAAAATTATTTTTATAGTATTTTTATTTTTTTTTAATTTACTCAAAATATCTCCTCTATTTTTTCTATTATATTACTTTCTTTTTTTTGTTCGTTTTTTATAACTTTTTTAAATTCGTGAATTATATTAGGATTATCAACAACCTCATTTAAACCTTTGTATAATGATTCCTCATCATTTTTTAAAATAATTCCATTTATATGATTATTAATCATTTCTTTTGCGCTGGAATAATTTAGCGCTATAACTGGAACTTCAAGCATGTAGCTTTCCATTACTGTTAATGGATAACCTTCAGATATACTTGTGATAAGCATGCAATCAGCAGCCTTTATATATGGATAAGGATTATTTTTTAAACCTTCCAAAGTAATATATTCTTCTAAGTTATATTCAGCAATTTTCTTTTCTATGTCTTTTTTTGTTTCTCCATCTCCGATCATAGTTAGATGTATTCCGTTTAATAAATTTTCTTTATTTAATTTGTTAAACACTTCAATTAATCTATCGTAACCTTTTACTGGATGAAATCTTCCCACTGTTATGAATTCTAATTTAGAATTATATTTTATAACTGTTTTTAATGAATTTTTAATTATTTTATCTTTATCTAAATAATTGTATATTACATCTGTTTTTTCCTTATTACCATACACCTTATTAAACTTTCTTTTTATATCTTTACTAATTGAAACTACCATATCCAATTTATTTATTGAATCTTGGAATACTGATTGATATTTGCTAGAAGGATCATTATTAGAGTAGTCTGTGTGTAAGAAAGTTATTTTTTTATTGCTGTTTCCATTTGCTGTAAAAATAGTACAAAAACCATCTTTATATGCTATTTCTGTATCATATTTTTCTAAAAACATTTTTTTTCTTTCTTTTTTTATTTTAGATTTAATTAATCCTGTTTTTAATAGAAATATTAAATTTAATTTTTTTATAATTTGAATTATATTTTTTTCTTTTATTACTTCTACTATAGTTTTATTAACTACTGAAAAAAAACTGCTTCCTGTTAAATAATTAACTCCCTTAATATTTTTTAAGCAATCTCCCTCATTATTTAGTATAAGTAAATCTATTTGATTTTTTTTGTTTAACTTTATTAATATTTCCCTTAGTACAATAGATACCCCACCAATTTTTTGATCGTCTACTACAAAAAGTATTTTTTTCATATTTACTCCTTTATTTCAGTAATTTTTTTAATAATTTTATTTTATTATGCATTGTTAGGTAACACATAATTTTATATTTAATGTTTTTTAATTTATAATATTTATTTTTATAATAATTTGGATATTTTTCTTTTATTATTTGTTTTATTTTTATTATATCTTTTAAACCTTCTTCATATTTTATGAATCTAAGAGTTGCCCCATGTAATAAATCTTCTATATATATATATTCTATCTCTTCACTATATTCATTATACTTTTTATTTTTAATAAATTCATTTTCCATATGTTCCACTACTTTAAATATATCTAGTAATTTTTCATTATATTTATTTTGCCTCATAGTAGATTCACCGTATATTACATAATTGTATAATGGTTTATCTAAATAATAAATATTATTTGTATAGCAAGCTAAAGATGGTATTACAGCCAAATCTTCATATATATGATTTTCTAAAAATTTTATTTTAGATGCTATTTGTTTAGAATAAATTTTATTACAAGGCCCTGCTGGTGATATTATATAATTTTTATTATTATCTGTACTTTTATTATTAAATCCTTTTAATATTATTTTATTTTGTTTATTTATTTGATACATATCAAATACTATTATATCTTTTTTATCTTCTTCTAAAATTTTGTTTATTTCTTCAAACATATTTTCTTCTACATAATCATCACTGTCTATAAAACTAATATAATCTCCTGAAACTTTAGTTAGTCCCAGATTTCTAGCACTAGCTTGACCTCCATTTTTTTTATTTATATATTTAATGTTATCGTATTTATTTGAGTATGTTTTTAAAATATTTTCGCTATTATCTGAACTTCCATCATTTACTAATATTATTTCAATATTAGAATATGTTTGATTTATCAAACTATTTATACATCTTTCAAGATATTTTTCTACATTATATACAGGAACAATAATACTATATTTAATCATACTTACGCTCCTTTTTAAATTTTTTTACCGTTTGAATTATATTTTTCATTGTGTCATCTTTAAACAACAACAATAGTCCTATATACACTACAAAACCTACAACAAACTGTATAATACCTGTTAATAATCCTATTTGCATATAATACCCTATCAAAAGTGTTATTATACCCATAATTAAACCTGCTGTCACAAATTTTATTACATTAGGAAATAAGCCTGTGAATAGTTTATCTTTTGATCCAAATTTGTATTGCACTGCAAATACTGTTAACTCTGCTATTACTGTTG
>CAYJNH010000012.1:16342-22680 GCA_964371705.1 uncultured Muribaculaceae bacterium | reverse complement strand
CAATCTATGTTGATACTTAATATACTGATTATACTATTTGGTGGATTTGTTTTTGGATTTGAAATGATGATATATGCGCTTTTAACATTGTATTTGAGCTCAATTATATTAGATAAGGTTATGTTTGATATATCAAATGGGAAAGTATTTTATGTATTCACTCGAAAACTAAAAGCAGTTGAAGAAATAATTTTAAAAGAATTTAATACAGGATTTACTGAATTACCTACAAAAGGAGGGTATACTCATGCAGCAGGGACAGTAATAATGGCTGTTCTTCCGAATAGGGAATACTATCATTTTAAAAATAGAATTCTTGAAACTGATGAAAATGCATTTTTCATTATTTGCGATGCTTATGAATCTCAAGGTGGTTATAAAAAAGATAACATTCCTTATGTTTAAATACTTTATAGTATTTTTTTTCTTGCGCAGATGTTATTAATGATTTATAATTATTCTAGGAGGATATAATGAATAAACTTGGTAATTTAATTAAAATAGAAGAAGAATTTAAAAAAGGTATACTGCTTCAAAAAGAAATTGAAATTAATAATATAAATAAAAAATATGAAACAAAACTGGAATCTGCAGATAGTTTATTAGAAAATACAAAAAAAGCTTTGTATGAATATAATTTACAGGATAGAAAACTTGTATGTGATATGATAACTAAAGTATTAGGATTTATTAACGGTAAAGAATATAAACATAAATTTGTAGAATCATTTGATTTATGTTCATCAATTGATAAATACGGTATTTTTTCAAGAGAATATGGTCCATATAGAGAACTTATATACGTTGAAGAAAAAAACATTAATTTAAATGAGGCTCCGGATGTGGAAACTTTTTTTACAGATACTGATTTATATTTAATAACAGAAGGTATAGAGGATTATTCACTAAAACCATTTGATTTACTAAAAATCATAAATTCAGAACAATATAATTCAGCTAAATTTGCTCCGATTAAAGATGCTTTAAATGCTCTTTTAGATTATGCTGTTGACAGTGAAATTAATATACTAAATCAAGATCAAATGAGTGAATTTACTGAAAAATATATTTTATCTCTTAGTAAAAATGAAAGAGTAAGAAAACAAAATAAATAGTTTTGTTTTTTCATGTAATTTTCATAATTAAGTAGTGAATATTAATTGGAAATATGTTATACTGATTATTATAAGGGAAGTTAGATAATGAAATTTATAGAATTAAGTAATGTTAATAAAACATATAAAAATGGTATAACTGCTGTGGCAAATACTTCACTTACTATTAATAAAGGTGAGTTTGTTTTTGTTATTGGTTTAACTGCAAGTGGTAAATCTACGTTAATAAAATTATTATATAGAGAAGAAAAACCTACAAGTGGATCAGTTATAGTAGGGGGAATTAATGTTGGTAAGCTTAGAAATGGTAATGTTTATAAATTAAGAAGGAAAATAGGAATAGTATTCCAAGATTTTAAATTATTACCTAAATTGACTGCATTTGAAAATGTTGCTTTTGCTTTAGAGTGTACTGGTATGAAAAATAGTGAAATTAGGCCTAAAGTATTAAAAGCACTAGAAATAGTTGGTTTGAAAGCTAAATCTAGAAGCTATCCAGGAGAATTATCTGGTGGAGAACAGCAAAGAGTTTGTATTGCTAGAGCTATTGTTAATAATCCAAAAATATTAATATGTGATGAACCAACAGGTAATTTAGATCCAGAAACAAGTAAAGAAATAATGAAGGTTATAGAAAGTATTAATAGTGAATTAGAAACTACTATTATTATGGCAACTCATGACCGTGATATAGTTAATAAGATGAAAAAAAGAGTTCTTGTTATTGAAAATGGTAGTGTAGTTGGAGATTACGAGAAAGGAAGATATAAAGCAAATGAAAAGTCTTAGGATATTAGCTAGAAGCATTAGAGATTCATTTAAAAGTATAATTCGTAATTTTAGTTTAAGTATAGCTGCGATAATGTGTGTAACTATTACTCTTTTATTAGTATCAGTTTCGATCATTGCATCTGCAAACATAAATTATACTACACAAAAATTTGAAGATGAACTTAGTATAGTTGTTTATATGAATCATGGAGTTACTGAAGATCAAATAAAAGAATTGGAAAATGAAATAACTGGTTTAGATAAAGTATCAGAAGTAACGTTTAAAAGTAAAGATGAATGGAAAAATGAAATGAGTGAGTATGATGAAACTTTTGAAACAGTTTTAAATTACTTGGATGAAAACCCTCTTTTAAATTCATTTTCTGTTAAAGTAAAAGAAATAGAAGATTTAAGTACAGTTGCCGAATATATAGCATCAAGTGAAAATGTAGATACTGTTAAATATGGCGAAGGTATGGTTGATACAATTATTAGTACATTTTCTGTAGTTCAAAATGTTACTATTGGTCTTGTTATAGCTTTAATACTTGTTACTGCATTTTTAATAGGTAATACAATTAAATTGACTATTTTTTCTAGAAGAAATGAAATAGAAATTATGAGATTAGTTGGTGCTAGTAATATTACGATCAAATTACCATTCTTTTTTGAAGGTTTAATAATAGGAGTGATAGGATCTATTATTCCAGTGTGTGTCACTATTTATGGTTATGTTATTTTATATGCAGAATATAATGGAGTATTATTTAGTAATATGATTACATTAATAGATCCATATAATTTTGTGTTCTTAGTTTCAGGAATATTAATTTTAATAGGATCTATAGTTGGTATATTTGGAAGTTTAAGAGCTGTAAGAAAGTATTTGAAAGTATGATAAAAAAAGGTTTAAATTTAATAGGCAAAGTATTACTGATTGTATTAGTAGTATCACCGTATATTTTAGAACCAATGGTAGTTAATGCTCAAAGTGCTGATACATTAAGAGAATTAAGAGATGAGTTAAGTGCATTAGAATCTAAAAAAAATGAAACTAGTGGAAACGTTGCTGCAACTCAAGATCAAATAAATAAACAAAATCAAGAAATAGCGGATGCTTATGCAAATATAGAAAAGTCTAACAATGATATAGCACTTGCAGAACAAAAAATAGCTGAATCTGAGGTTGAAATTGATAAATTACAAGAGGATGCTTCTGCTCTTATGGTAATGTTTGAACAACTTAATAACAATGAAGTATATTTAGAATATGTTACTGGTGCTTCTAGTATGACAGATCTTATTATGAGAACGGATGCGATTAATCAGCTACTAGAGTACAATAAAAATACGATAGATACTTTAGAAAATTTAATTCTGGAAAACGAACAAGCTACGCTAGATTTAATTGAACATAAAGATACTTTATCAAAAAATATCGTTGAATATGAAAAAAAAATATCTTCTTTAAGTGTTGATTTAGCATCATTTACTGAAATTTCTGAAGATATAGATGACCAAATAAAAAATCAAAGATCTTTGATTGAATATTATGAAAATTTAGGATGTAAAGAAGATCAAAGTTTGACTGAGTGTGTTGCAGTAGCAAATAATGTTTCGTGGCTAAAACCATTTGATTATGGTGTAGTTACAAGTATATATGGTTATAGATACTTATGGGGAAGACTTGATTTTCATAATGCAGTTGACATTGGTGGAAATTGGGAGGGAACTCCAATTTATAGTATAACTAATGGTACGGTATCAGCAGTAACATATAGATCGGGATGTGGTGGTACTAAAGTTTATGTACATTCGTATGTAAACGGTCAGGCATATACAGTATCATATTTACATTTATTACAACATAATGTAAATGTAGGAGACAAAGTTACAACTAATACTGTAATTGGAACAGTAGGTGGAGGATCTCAAACATGGTGGGATAGCTGTTCTACTGGAGCTCATTTACATTTAGGTGTGGCAACAGGATTTTATTTAGGTGGTGGACCAGATGGTTATTCCTCTTACTCTACATATGTAGCTAGAGCAATAGAACCACCAGGGTACCCAGGTTTATATGGTGCATTTTATTCAAGAACACAATGGTTTGATTAACGTTGTGTTTTTTTTAATTAATGTAATATAATGTATATAAAAATAAGGGAGATATATATGAATAATGAAAATAATAATTTAAATAAAAAAATTTGTATTATATCTTGAAAATTTGTGTTATAATCATATTAAGAATAGAGAGGTGTTTGCTTGGATAATCGTAATAAAAAAATAAAATATATTATTTATGGTTTGGTAATTATATTAGTAGCGTTAGTAGGGTTAATAGCTTATGATTTTTTCTTTGCTAAACCAAAAGATGTCACTAGAACATTTATGATATACATGGCAGGCTCTGATTTAGAATCTAATGGCGCTATGGCTACTTCTGATTTAGATGGTATTGATCCAGAAGAAGTAGATTTTGATAATGTAAATGTTGTTGTAATAGCTGGTGGAGCTAAAGAATGGCATAATGATTATATAGATGGGGATTCAACTTCTATTTATCAATTAACTGAAGATGGTTTTGTAAAAGTAAGAGAACAAGAATTATTAAATATGGGTGAGTCTGAAACTCTTGAAGATTTCTTGAATTACACATCTAATACTTATATAACTGATGAATATGAATTAATATTTTGGAATCATGGTGGAGCTCTTCAAGGTAGTGAATACGATGAATTATTTATGAATGATAATTTAGAATTAGTTGAAATAAAGGAAGCTTTAGAAAATACTGATTTTAAAGGAAATAATAAAATAGAAACAATTATATTTAGTACTTGTTTAAATGGAACAGTTGAGAATGCTACAGTATTTAGTGATCATGCGGATTATTTTGTAGCATCAGAAGAGGTTTCACTTGCTGTAAGAGGACGAAGTGATTTAAGTTTTATAAATGATGTTACTTTAGAAACTGAATCTGTAGATATTGGTTTAATGTATATAGAAAAATACAAATCAAAAATGCAATTTTTAAAGGAAAATTATGAGTCATATAATATGGAATATGACATATATTCTACTTATTCTGTGTTAGATTTAAATAATGTAGATAATTTAAATAATGAAATAGAAGAATTTTTTGGCAGTATTGATATCGAAGACAATTATAATGAAATAGCTAAAATTAGAAGTAATTTATATCAATATGCATATGAATCAGCTTCAATTCCTTCTTATGATATGGTAGATTTATATAATTTAGTATTAGAATTAAAGCATTTATCTCCTCAAAAAGCAGATAAATTAATAGAAGAACTTGAAAATACTATTATATACAATTATTCTACCAATGATTCTTCAAGAGGAGTTAGTATATATTTTCCTTATTATGCAACGGAAAGTATAGAAAAATATTACTTTGATACTTATTCAAAAGTAAGTAATAACGAAAAATATGTTGAATTTATAAATGATTTTTCGGATTTAAAAACTATTAATGCTAGTAATAAACTTAGTTTTGAAAAAAATAGTAGTAGTACTGAATTTAATGAAGAAACAAATACCACTGACTTTACTCTAAACTTAACTGAAGAACAGGTTAAAGCATATGCTAAATCTGAATACATAGTATTTAGAGATAATAAAGATGGTACTTATTATCCTGTTTATAAAGGAAAAGAAGCCACATTAGAAAATAATCAATTAACAGCAAAAATTACAGATAGACAATTAGGTCTTTATTCAACAAGTGATGAAGTAGATTTTACTATAACTTTAATAGAAAAAGAAGTTTCAGAAAAATATATAACTTATGATTCTGTAGTTATATTACAAGACTTTAGAGATGAAAACTTTATTATGAAAGCAGCAACTATGTCACTGACATTAGATAGAGAAAGTAATAATGTAGATATAACAAATACTGTAATTAATTCAACTTATGATTTACCTAATAGAACTACTGCTGATATAAATGATTATCAATCTATTGCTTTTGGAAGTAGTAGTTATTATATTTTAGATGATGAAGGTAATGTTGATATAAATTGGTCTGATAGTAGTAATGGTGTATTTACAGGTTATGAAGAATACGTAGAAAACTTAAATTTCAAAATATATGATTTCGATGATGGGTATGATTATTATTGTACTTTTGAAATTGATGATGTTAATAACAATACATATTATTCTGAATTGATAAAATTAAATAAGGAGGAAAATTAAAATGAATAATGAACAAAATAATCAAAATGTTAATACTGGAATGCCAGTAACGCCAAATCCAGTACCGGTAGCACCTGTTAATACAGGAATGCCGGTTACGCCAGATCCAATGATGGGAGCACCTGTTAATACAGGAATGCCAGTAACACCTGAACCAGTGATGGAATCACCTGTTAATACAGGAATGCCGGTTACGCCAGATCCAATGATGGGAGCACCTGT
>CAYJNH010000012.1:1661-16242 GCA_964371705.1 uncultured Muribaculaceae bacterium | reverse complement strand
CACCTGTTAATACAGGAATGCCGGTTACGCCAGATCCAATGATGGGAGCACCTGTTAATACAGGAATGCCAGTAACACCTGAACCAGTGATGGAATCACCTGTTAATACAGGAATGCCAGTAACGCCAGATCCAATGATGGGAGCACCTATGAATTCTGAAGTGCCAGTGACAAATGATCCAATGGTATCAAGTGGAATTCCGTTTTCTTCACCAGGTAGTGGTAATCAAAAAAAGAAAAGTCCAATGGGATTAATAATTATTTTAATAATATTGATTTTAGGTGCTGGAGCTGCATATTATTTCTTTGTGTATGAAGATAATTCATCTAAAGGTAATACTATAAAAAATGATTACGAAGAAACAACAGATTCTGATACTGATAAAGAAGATGATAATGATGATGAAACTGATGTTGATACAGATAAATATTATTTGTACTCTGGGTATCAATTTTTAAAACATGATGGTTATATGTATGATACTGCTATTGATGAATCATTGAAGATTGGTGATAATTTGATAGTTACTGCAGCAGTAATTATACCTTATGGTATGGATGATTTTATGGATTTAGAACTTCAATTTGAATCACAACATGACAAAGTTGGTATTGATATGACTGATTTTCAAACTGATGAATACAACTCAGTAGAATATATTACTTATGAATTGTCGGATGGTATTAATGAAGGTATTTCATACTATACTGAAATTGGAAATAATGTAGGAATATATGGTGTTGTTGAAAATGTAGATAGGGAAATTGATTATGATAATATGGATATTATAGCTATGTTATTAGAAAATGTTGAAGCTGTTGAAGGTCAAAAAGCACCTACACTAACAGATGATTATGAATTAAAAATATTCTCATTTGATGATTTAGATCAATAATTGATAATGTTATTTTGAAACTTTTATAAGTTTCTTTTTTTTTGTATATATGATACACTAGGGTTGGAGATGATAAAATGAAAAAGGTAGTTATATTTGGTGGAGGAACGGGATTATCCCAATTATTAAAAGGATTACGCCAGTTTCCAATTGAAATAACAAGTGTTGTTACAGTTGCAGATAATGGAAGAAGTACAGGTAAACTTCGCGAAGATTTTTTAATACCTGCAGTAGGAGATGTTACTAAAGTGTTATTATCTATGTCAAATATGGATAATGATATAATAGATTTAATGAATTACAAATTTAAAGAAGCAAAATCTATTGATAAACATTCGATAAAAAATTTGCTAATTACGGCTCTTATCGATTTAAAAGGTAACTTTAATGACGCTATACCAGTATTTTGTAAATTACTTGATATTGATGGAACAGTACTTCCTTTAACTGAAGAATATGTTGATTTAGTAGGAACTACTGAAAGTGGTCTTAAAATATTTGGTGAAGAGCAAATTACTAAAGTTGATGAAAAAATAATTGATATGGAATACGATAAAGATTTCGAAGTTAATCCTAAAATATTTAAAGCAATAGATGAAGCTGATTTAGTTGTATATTCTTCTGGATCTATTCTTACAAGCATAATGCCACATATAATAGTAAAAAAAGTAACAGATTATATAAATAAAAGTAAAGTAAAAAAATTATATGTATGTAACTTATTTACTCAACCTGGGGAGACTGATGGTTATAAACTTAGTGATCATATCAATATACTGGAAAAATATATAGGTGAAAATTCTATAGATGCAGTAGTTGCCAACGATAAAATAGTTAAATCTAAGCTAGCCACAAAGTATTTACAAGAAGAACAAAAAGATTTAGTTATTAACGATTCTAAAAATATAAAAAATAAGAATATAAAAGTTTTTCATGATGATTTTATTATTGTTGATGGAGAATTTTATCGACATGATTCGCTTAAAACTGCATACTATATATATTCTTACATGATGGATATGGATAAATAATGACATTTACTATAAGTTTGAAAGAGGAATTATCAAAATTAGATGATAATATGTTAGAAAAAAGGTTTTCTTTAAATGCTTTTTTGATATTGATGGGGAAATTTAGTAATGAATTGGAAATTAATAGTGAAACTGCATCTGTAATAAGAAAAATTTATTCAGATTTTAAATTAATATATGACGTTAACCCTAGAATAAAAGTACGTATTC
This sequence comes from uncultured Muribaculaceae bacterium, assembly GCA_964371705.1. Classification (GTDB taxonomy): domain Bacteria; phylum Bacillota_I; class Bacilli_A; order RF39; family UBA660; genus CAKOSP01. The sequence goes on along the minus strand of CAYJNH010000012.1, from coordinate 14,105 downwards.
AAAGAAGATTTAGGTATAAACAAGCATATATGTTAAATATAATTGATAAAGTTGATTTAATCAAAGAATCTATAAAATATAAAAATATTTTTGAATTTTGTGAAACTAATGAAGATAAAGTTGCATTTTTAAAAGGAGCATTTTTAGCAGTTGGATCAATAAGTGATCCTAAAACTAGTGGTTATCATTTAGAATTTTCTTGTTCTAAAAAGAAAGTTTCAGAAGATATAAGAAAATTATTAATGTTTTTTAAATTAAATGCCAAAGTAGTAAAAAGAAGTAATAAATATATTACTTATTTGAAATCTTCTGAAGAAATAAGTGATTTAATTAAAGCATTTAGAGCTATTAATTCTTTATTTTATTTTGAAGATATAAGAATATATAGAGATCATAAAAATATGGTAAATAGACTTACTAATTGTGAAATAGCTAATCAAGAAAAAACAATTAAAACAGGTATGAAACAACTTGAGGCTATTGAATATTTAAAAGAAAATGATTTAATAGATTTATTAGATGATAAAACAAAAACAGTAGTTGTAATGAGGGAAAAATATCCTGAAGCGTCTTTTAGTGAACTTGCTGAAATAATTACACTTGAAACAAATTATAAAATAGGTAAATCTGGTATAAATCATAATTTTATTAAAATAAATGATATAATAAATAAGCATAAGGAAGTGAAATAAAATGAAAGTATTTCTTGCTAGAGATATAGAAACTGATAGTATTGTGGATGGACCTGGACTTAGATCTGTTCTTTGGTTTCAAGGTTGTTCACATGCATGTGAAGGGTGTCATAATCCTGAAACACATGAATTTAATATTGGTATGTATATGGACACTGAAGATGTTTTTAAAATGATAGATAATTTAGAATTTCAAGATGGTATTACTTATTCTGGTGGTGATCCAATGTTTCAACCTGAAGCATTTTTAGAAATATTAAAATACGCTAAAAAAAAGGGGTATAATAATTTGTGTTATACTGGTTTTACTTATAATGAATTATTAAATATGAATAATGTTTATAAAGATATACTTAATAATTTAGATATATTAATTGACAGTAAATTTGATATAAATAAAAAGAGTTTAGAATGTAAATATAGAGGTAGTACTAATCAAAGAGTAATTGATGTAAAAAAGAGTTTAAATGCTGGAAAGATAGTTTTATTATATGAAGAAAATACTATTGCAATTTAGTTATGATGGTTCTAAATTTAATGGATTTCAGCGTCAACAAAATGTAAGAAGTGTACAAGGCGATTTGGAAAATGCATTATCTAAAATATATAATAAACAAGTAGTTGTAAAGGGAGCAGGAAGAACTGATAGAGGTGTACACGCCATTAATCAGTATGCACACGTAGATAACTTAGAAATAATTCCAAGTTTAAAAAGAGAATTAAATAATATACTTAATGATATATTTATAAAAAAAGTTTCTTATGTAAATGATGATTTTCATTCAAGGTATAGTGTTAAGAAAAAGAGTTATGAATATATTATAAGTTTTAATAATAATGATGATGATAGATATTATTTATTATATTATAAACCACTAGATTTTAAATTAATGAAAGAAACATCTAAGTTATTTATAGGAACTCATAATTTTAAAAATTTTGTAGCTGGATATAGGGATGATTATGAAACGACTATATTTGATATAAAGTTTAAGTTTAAAAATAATAGACTGCATATATTATTTGTTGGTATAGGTTTTTATAGATATATGATTAGAAATTTAGTTGGTGCACTTATCGATGTTGGAAAATTAAAAGTAGAAAAAAATGTAATTGAAAATATGCTTATGTGTCCAGATGTTGACAAAAAATTGTCAACAGTAAAACCTGAAGGTTTGTACTTAGTTGATATAAAATATTGATTGTTATATATTCTACTATATATTTTGTAATATATTCATTTGTTTTTTTCTTAAATCCACTTTCTTTTATATTGCTTTCTGAAGACGATTTTATGGTACTAAATTTTATCATTACTGTAGTTATGTCGTTCGTTTGTATTAGTACTTCCGGTAGAGCATTTAGAAGCAGTAGTATAAAATTAGCAAAAGCAACAGCAATAATATCTGTTATAGCATCGTTATACCCTTTATATTATACTTTTATGGCATTTTTAAATGGAGATGGCATACCTTTTATAGTATTATCGTTATTTCCTTTAGTTTCTATAATTAGTTATTATATATTTAAAAATCATATGAATAAATAGAAGATATATTCTTCTTTTTATTTGTAACCTTTTTTGGTTACAAATACTTGACATATCACATATAATTTGATATATTATTTGCGGTACATTTTATTTATTCTTGATTTTACTTCTGGGAAAAGTAAAAAAGATGAATAATTGAAAGGAAAAAATTTAAATGAAATCATTTATGCAAAAAAAAGAAAATGTAGAAAGAAATTGGTATGTAATAGACGCTACTGATAAACCACTTGGTAGAGTTGCTACAAAAGCTGCTCATATATTAAGAGGTAAACATAAGCCTACTTACACACCTCATATTGATTGTGGAGACTTTGTTATCGTTATTAATGCTGAAAAGGTTAAATTAACTGGTAATAAATTAGCTGACAAAAAATATTATAATCATTCAGGATTTCCAGGAGGACTTAGAGAAAGAACTGCTGAAGTTATGATTGATAAATATCCAGAAGAAATGATGGAAAGAGCTATTAAAGGAATGCTTCCTCATAATAGACTTGGTAGAGCTATGAGTTCTAAGTTATTTGTTTATAGAGATGAAAATCACAAACAAACAGCTCAAAAACCAGTAGCTATGGAAATTGATTAGGAGGATTTATAATGGCAAAAAAACAAACATGGAATGCAACTGGAAGAAGAAAATCTTCAATTGCTAAAGTAACACTAGTTGGTGGAACTGGTAACATTACTGTTAATGGTAAAAACGTAGATGAGTATATGCCTTATGCTACACTTGTTATGGATTTAAAACAACCGTTAGTGCTTACAAATAATGAAAATAGATTTGATATTGAAATTAGTGTAATAGGTGGAGGGTTTACAGGTCAAACTGGAGCTATTCGTTTAGGTATTACTAGAGCATTATTAAAATTTGATGAAAATACTGATCAAACAAGAGAAGATTCTTATAGAAAAATCTTAAAATCAGCTGGATTTGTTACTCGTGATGCAAGAGTTAAAGAACGTAAAAAATACGGTCTTAAAAAAGCTCGTAGAGCACCTCAATTTTCAAAAAGATAATCAATTTTATTGGTTATACAAAAAACTCGTTTGTACGAGTTTTTTTATTTATCTAAAAATTTTTATGTATTCGCTATTTAAGACAAAATTGGTATAGTTTTAAACATATTTTAAATTTATACTTTTTATAAATTATATAATTAAATTAAGAGGTATGGTGTAGTGTTTTGAAATTAATAAATAAAATAGGTATTGTTTCAGCTGTGGTTTTTAGTATTGGTGTCATTGCTACTACTACTCAAGAAGAAAATTCTGATATATTGGAAGAAAAAGTTGTTAATGAAATATTTACTTGTGATGGAGTGAATATTACTGAAAACTGTGAATTAAATGGCGAAATGTATGATAAATATATATTCCATCCATCTACTGAAGAAATAAGTCATTATGAAAGTAAAATTGTTGGTTATAATACTATAATAGTTGGCTACTGTACTTTGTGCAATGATGGAACTAGAAGTCCTTCTTGTTCTACTGGAAGAGGTACTTGTTCACATCATGGAGGTGTGAAAGAATGGAATGCTCCAATATATAAAGAAGAGGCTATATATGAAGATGTTAAAATTATTGATCAACCAGCAAAATCAGAATGGTATGAAATAATTAAAAGTAATTAACTAAAGAATTAGCAATTGTATTTGCTATTTTTTCTTGGTATAGATTATCTTGTAATAAAATTCTTTCATTGTAATTAGAAAGAAATCCACATTCTATTAACACTCCAGGAATATTTAGTTTGTCATACATATAAGTTCCTTGTGGAATTTGTTTTATTTCTCTATTTGAATTTAAATGTTTGTTTAAGTCATTTTGTAGTTGCTGAGCTAGAGTTTTATTATTATCTAAGTAGAAAACCTGTGCTCCACTATAACTTGTATTGTTTAAGTAATTAATATGAATAGATAAGTATAAATTTGCTTTTGAATTATTTATTAAATTTATTCTGTTATCAAAATCACTTCTTTTTCTCCATGAAACTCCAGGAGAACTTATATCATAATCTCCATCTCTTGTTAATAATACTGAAGCTCCTAATTTACTTAATTCTATTTCTAATTGTTTTGATATAGATAAATTAATATCTTTTTCAAATATTTTTTCATGAATAGTTCCTGGGTCAACACCCCCATGTCCTGGATCTATTATTATTAATTTTCCAACTAAAGGTAATGATGCATATGTTCTTGGTATATTTAATACAAATGTTAATAAACAGAAAATTATTAATATAATATAATATTTTTTTTTCATACTTAATAATATATTTATAACAAATATTTATGTATAAAAAAAGAAAAATATTATTTCATTTTTTTCATTTTATATACATGCATTTTTACAACTTCATCATGATAATATTTATCTAAAAATTTATCTATAGATGTGCTTGCCTCAATACCTTCAACTCTTTCGTAATACCTATTTATAGCCATGATAGAAATTATAATATTAAATATCATGAAAACTAGTAATGAATAATATAATATATTTTTTATTATGATTGGTATTTTTTTTAAAAATAGTTTTATTAATGGGTATACACCTTTGATAAATGCCATTCCTATAAATCCAAAACCTAACATATAAGTTATTTTTGTTCTTCCTAAAATATTTGAAAATTCATCAGTATAATCCCATGAAACAACTCCTAAAATATTTTCTTGTATTAAACTAGCTAAAAATTCTGTAATTCCACCAAGAAGAGATGCAAGTAAAAATATTTTCCACCAAGATAATTTTTTGTCAGCAAAGAAAATAGTTAATACAACCGCCCCTATACCATAAACTGGGCTAAATGGACCATATATTAAACTTCGTTCAAAATTCCAATTTATTCTGTCTATATCATAAATAATGCCTCTAAAATATAAAAATGTTTCTTCTATCAATAATCCTAAAAATGCTCCAACCACGAATATGATTATTAATTTTTTAAAATATTCGCAGTTGTACTTTTGTTGTTTTTTATTCATATAATTCACCTATTGTAATTATTATACTAAATATATCTGATAAGTGTAAACATATTTATTAATTAAATTACACATATTTTATTTTTTTCTGGTAAAAGTTTTTAATTCATTTCTAATATCATAGCCATGATCGTTTGGTATTAATTCAATAATATTATATCCAACTGTTCTTGCTAATTCTGAAGTGTTCTTTGTGGCTTCAACAAATGATAATGCTGGTACTTGTAAACAATGTATATTATTAACATAATAATATGCTGAAGCATGTGAATGTCCTCTAGCTATTAAATCATATGTATTTTCTTTAAGCCCTAATGCTAAATTAAATAATTTGATTTCTTCCAATTTATTTTGTTCTTTATTACCATGATATAGCAATATGTTAATATTATTAATAGTTATATTTGCTACACTGTAATCTAAATAAATTATATCCTTTCTTATCTTTTATATCTCATCTCCAACAATTATTTGACTTTCTTTTAATAATGTTTTATCATGATTTCCTGTTACTAAATAAGTTGTAATTGTATTATTTTTGGGATACACAGCGCAACTGTAAAGTAATTGTTCTAATCCATTTTTATAATGTAAATTATTTAGTTGTTCTTCGTCTTTAGAAAAAATGCCATCTAAAAAATCTCCACAATGAAAGACAGTTTGTATTCCTAATTTGTATGCATGTTCATATGCTTCGTTAAGTAAAAAAAGAGCTTCATCTTTACAACCTAAATGTGTATCAGATAGAAACATGAATTTATTATTATTGATATTGTTTGTTTTTATTGTGTAAAATTCGTGTGTGTTAAACTTTTTTAATATGATTGTATTTCCTTTAAACTCAATAAAATATTCTGATTCTAATTCCTTTAGCATGAAATTTAATGTTTTTCTATTTACATTAAAATAATCCATTATTTTTACTATAGGTTGTTTGTCATTTATAAGTTCTATAAGTTTATTTTTCATATATCCTCTTAATGTCATTATATTACATAAATTTGTTAATAACAATTATTTTATTTATTCTATAATTATTGTATAATAAAATAATATGGAGGGTATATGGAAAATATTAATGATTTATTTGATTTAGATAAAAGTATAGCTAAAGAATTATTTGAGGGATGTATTTATCCATGGGATGTTATTCCTAAGATAAAAGACTATATTATTTTTATGGGTAATACACTTAATTTAAATGATTATCATAAAATTGGAAGTGATATATGGGTAGCAAAAGATGCTGAAGTATCAGATATGTCTAGTATAAATGGTCCACTTATTATTTGTAAAAAGGCAACTGTTAGACCGTTTGCTTATATAAGAGGAAGTGTTATAATTGGAGAAAACTGCGTAGTAGGTAACTCAAGTGAACTTAAAAATTGTATATTATTTGATGATGTGCAAGTTCCACACTATAATTATGTAGGAGATTCAATTCTTGGTAATAAAGCACATCTAGGAGCGGGAGTTATTTTATCAAATGTAAAATCAGATAAAAATAACGTGGTTGTAAAATATAATAATGAAAAAATAAAAACTAATATGAAAAAATTAGGTTCTTTGATAGGTGATAATGTAGAAATAGGATGTGGAGCTGTTTTAAATCCTGGCACAATCATTGGTAAAAATACAAATGTGTATCCATTAAGTTTTGTAAGAGGTGAAGTTCCTAGTAATAGCATATATAAACACAAAAATGAAATAGTAGAAAAATATAATACTTCACATAGTATTCACTAATACATTACATACAAATCAAAAAAAAGATATATATTATATATGTAGTTTGTGATATAATGATTATGATAAAAAGGTGGTCAATAGTGAAGAATAAAACATTTAAATCATTAGATGAACAAATTGATGGGTTAATTGCTAAAAATATGATAATAACTGATTATGATTTTACTAGAAAAATTTTACTTCGTGAAAATTATTTTTTTGTAAGTGGTTATAGACATTTATTTTCTGTATCTAAAGTTGATGAATCATATTTAAATGGGACAACTTTTGAAGAGTTGTATGGTATGTTTTATTTTGATAGACAATTAAGAAATATTATTTTTAAAAACATATTAATTTTTGAAAATAATTTAAAAAGTATTTTATCGTATGTAGTTAGTAAAAACCATGGATTTAAAGAGCAAAGTTACTTGAATCCCAAAAATTTTGTTAGAAATCCTAGTAGAATAAAACAAGTTAATGACCTTATTAGAAAAATGAAAAGACAAATTAATGTAAATGGTAAACAACATAGCGCAACTAGTCACTTTATAAATAAATATGGATTTATTCCATTATGGGTTGTTGTTAAAGTTTTATCATTTGGAATTGTTGGAGAATTATATCAAATATTACAGCATCCTGATCAATGTGAGATAAGTGATATATTTGAAATTGAAGTTGATAAATTATCACTTTATTTACCAATACTTGCAAATTATAGAAATTTATGTGCTCATGAAGATATTTGCTATACAAATAAGAGTCAAAAAGCCATTGATGATACTAAATATCATTATGAATTATATATCCCTAAAAAAGAAATGGAATATATGTATGGTAAAAACGATTTGTTTGCATTAGTAATTATTTTAAAACAAGTTTTAAATGAAAAGGATTTTACTTTGTTTATGAATGAAGTTAATTATGAATTAGATTTTTTATCAGGTAAACTTAAAGTAATTACTATTGATAAAGTATTAGAAACAATGGGATTTCCCGCAAACTACAAAGAAATAGTAAGGATGGATTAAATGAATAATAAGAAAAATATTGTTGGAATTGTTATATCACTAATATGTGGAGCAATGATTATGTATGGAGCGATATATTTTTTTCCTCAGCAATTTAGTACGACAGTAACTAAAACTGAAAAGGATGTAACTATAACTGATGAAGGAATAGCTGATGCTGTTGATAAAGTATATGATTCAGTAGTAGTTGTATCTGCATATAAAGAAACAAATGGAGATAAAGTGTTATATTCTTCGGGTACTGGTTTTGTATATGAAATAAATGATGGAAAAGCATATATATTAACAAATTCTCATGTAATAGAAGGAACTAATAGTGTTACTGTAACATTAACAGATGGAAATGTATTAGAAACAAATGTTATTGGAGCTAATTCGTATGAAGATATAGCTGTTTTAGAAATTAATGAAGAAGATGTACTTAAAGTTGCAGAACTTGGAAGTAGCGAAGATTTATTAATAGGTGATACTTCGTTTGCAGTAGGAGCTCCTTTAGATAGTGCTTTTTCTTGGACTGTAACTAGAGGAATCATATCAGGAAAAGATAGATTTGTAGAGGTATCAACTACTGATAGTAGTACGCCTGATTATGTTATGAAAGTACTTCAAACAGATGCTGCGATAAATAGTGGTAACTCTGGTGGGCCTTTATGTAATTCGAATGGAGAAGTAATTGGTATTAATACCTTAAAACTTGCAAGTGATGGAGTAGAAGGAATGGGTTTTGCTATACCTATAGAGCAAGCTTTGGAAACTGCACAAGATATAATAGATGGCAAATCTACGTCTCAACCATATTTAGGTGTTGCTATGCTTGATTTTTCATCAGTTTATGCATCTGCAGATTTTAGGAACTTCCAAAATATTGTTGAAGAAAGTGGTTTAGATAATGGTATTATAATTACTGAAGTAGTTCCTAATTCAGCAGCAGCTAATGCAGGACTTGAAGTAGGAGATATAATTACACATGTTGAAGATACGGAAGTTAAAAGTATTTCTTATTTTAAATATGAGTTGTATAAATATAATGTAAATGATAAAATAGAATTAACTTATTTTAGAGATGGAAAGAGTTATACTGCAAATGTAACATTGGGTACTAGTCAGATAACGGGATAATAAAATGTTTACAAAAAATATGAGAATCAAAAGATTATTTGCATATATACTTGATTTTATGTTGATAACTTTAGTTGTTGGCATGATTTCTCAATTATCTTATTTAAATTGGGATTATGATAAATATCAAGAAAATGCTATGGAATATACAGAACTTGTGGAAAATAATGAAGATTTAATAGCTTTGCAAAAAACAACTGAATTTAAAAATGTAACTTTTAATTTATCAAAATATGGTGTTGTTTATAATATAATTGAAATAGTAGTATGTATTGCTTACTTTGTATTTTTTCAGCTATATACTGGAGGACAAACTCTTGGTAAAAAGATTATGAAAATTAAAATAGTAAGTGATAACAAATTAAGTTTATTGAAATTAACTTTTAGATCATTATTAATATATTCTTTATTTACATATGTAATGTTAATAGGTTTAGTATATATATTAGATGTAAATTTATATTTATCGTCTATATCTATAATTAGTAGTGTTATATATTTACTTAATTTTGTTATGATTGCTACAATTATGTTTAGAAAAGATAATAAAGGATTACACGATATAATTTGTAATACTGAAGTTGTAGAAGTAAAATAAAAGAACTAATAATTTGTATTAGTTCTTTTTCTTTGTTCTGTTTTAATATTTTCAATATTATAATATGTTTGTAAAGTTTCACACATGTTTATGTAGTGAGTAGTAGCATCTTTATAATTTTGAGTTTTTACAAATATATAACAAGGATATAAGTAAGTATTGAATAAATGATGAGCTAGTGATAAACTATTTTCATCTTCATATAATTTATCTGCAATTAATTCAGCATAAGTTTCGTAATCATCAATAAATGAAGTATTATCTTTATTGTCTTCTAATTCTACATTTCTGAAATTAATTAATGTTTCAAGTACATCTTGATATAATGTTTTTTCTGTTTCGTTTGTTGTACTAGATAATAATATATTTAACACAGCACTACTAATATAATAATTATATCCTAGTTTTTTAAGTATATATTTTATATCATCGTTAGTAATTGATCTATTTTCTGAGTAACCACCAAACATTCTTGCGTTACATTTATCAAATGGTACATAATAATCATTATGGTCAGTACAATATAATTTATGTCCTTTTGTACGTCCGGTATTGCAGCGATTACATGTAATACATTGTCCGTAATATTTTCTTTTTAAATCCATATTAACCCCTTTCAAGTGTTAAATATAATATCAAAAGGATGTATATTTGTCAATTATATGGTATACTTTTTTTAGTGATGTATATGAAAGTTAAAAAATTTTTGTTAAGTATAATAGGAACTTTAATTATAGCCGGTTTGACTTTAGGAATTTATATGTTTTTTTTCAAAGAGGAAAAAACATTAATAACTCCTGAAATAAATTATCTTACTGAAGTAAAAAATATGAAATTAAGTGAAATAGAAGATGATTTTCTTGAATATATAGATGTTAATTATCCTGATGTTCTTGAGCAGTTATATACTGATTTAAATGATTTAGAATATAATGATTTGATGTGGTATGAGTTAACTGGATATTCTTTAAATGTTTTAAATGATTTATATCAAAATATAACTTTAGATATAATTGAAAAAGGAGATACTGTTACATTTGTAGGTGATGTATCACTTGCTGATAATTATTATATTATGCAGGCATATAAAACTAGGGGAATAGGACTTGAAGGTATATTAAGTACTGATATGATAACTTATTTAAATGATAGTGCTGTAACTATAGCTAATAGCGAGTTTGCGTTTGGTTATGGTCAAAATAAACTACCAGGAAAACAGTTTGCATTTTATTCTAATCCTGAAAATGTAAATATTTATCATGATATGGGTGTTGATTTAGTAACACTTGCTAACAATCATGTTTATGATTATGGTAGTGAAGACTTTTTTACTACACTTGAAACATTGGATAATGCAGATATTAATAGAATAGGTGCTGGTGCAAATTTAGAAGAAGCATCTAAAGCATATTATTATGTAATTAATGGTTATAAAGTAGCATTTTTAAGTGCTAATAGATCGGAAAAAACTATACTCACTAAAGGCGCAGATGAAACTAGTGAAGGTGTATTTAGATGTTATGATCCTCAAAATTTAATTAATGCAATTACATTAGAAAAAACTAGAAGTGATATTGTTATTCCTATAATTCATTGGGGAGCAGAAGGTGAACATAGAATAGAAGATGTTCTTAAAGAAACTAGCAAACAATATATAGATGCAGGTGCAGATGCTATTGTTGGTCATCATGCTCATGTACTTCAAGGTATTGAATTTTATAATGATAAACCTGTTTTTTATAATATTGGTAATTTTATATTTGATAATTATTCAAGAGAAGTAGGTGTAGTTACATTTACTATTAATAGTGATAAATCTATGGATTATTTATTTCTACCAGGATTACAAACTAATATGAAAACTTCATTTTTAGAAGGTGACACTAAACAAGAATGGATTGATAAAATGAATGGTTGGTCTATTAATACTTTTATTGATTCAGAAGGAAATGTAACTAAAGCAAATTAAAACAACTAAATAAGTTGTTTTTTTATCTTTGTATTTCAGGGGTAATATTTTTAACTTTGTTTTCTGCTAATATATATAATTTATCCCATAATGCTCTTTGTTTTTCTACATCAGAGCGATTTATACTTGGTAAATATGCATTTTTAAGTGAAATAATTAAGTTAAGTGCGTATTCAGGGGATAAATCTTCATTTATAGTTAGCCATTTTTCTATTAGGTGACCATTTGGATTATATGAACTTGGACTAATTAGTAGATTTAAACAGTCGTTTATTATTTTTTGATCATTGCTAAAATCATTATTATCTAATTTTCTTTTTAACATAATAGCATTATTATTTAATTCTTCAGTCATATTTTCCTCCTTATATATATATTTCATCATATAAGTAGTTATAATGCAAGAAATTTTACTTGTATGCTGTAAAGTTAAGTGATATTATTATTATGGAGGATAGTTATGATTAATTTAAAAAATGTATCCAAATTTTATTATAGCAAAGGTATAGTAGCAAGTGGTATTTCTAAAGTTAACTTAGAACTTAAAATAGGAGAATTTGTAGCTATAACTGGTGAAAGTGGTAGTGGTAAATCAACGCTTTTAAATGTAATTAGTGGTTTAGATTCTTATGAAGATGGTGAAATGTATATTAATGGACTTGAAACAAGTCATTATAGTGAAAAAGATTACGAAGATTATCGTAGAAAATATATTGGTAATATATTTCAAAGTTTTAATTTAGTTAACAGTTATACTGTATA
>CAYJNH010000012.1:0-1651 GCA_964371705.1 uncultured Muribaculaceae bacterium | reverse complement strand
TATCAAAATATTGAATTGGTACTTCTTTTGAATGGTGAGAGAAAAAAAGATATTAAAGAAAAAATAAATGCTTTAATTGATAAAGTTGGTCTTTCAAAATATAAAAAAATGAAAGTCTCAAAATTGTCTGGTGGTCAAAAACAAAGAGTTGCCATTGCAAGAGCATTGGCAAAAGATACTCCGATTATTATAGCAGATGAACCTACTGGTAATTTAGATAGCAAATCTGCATCTGATGTAATTAAGTTATTAAGTGAAATATCTAAAGATAAATTAGTTGTTATTGTTACTCATAACTATGAACAAATAGAAAAATATGTTACTAGAAAAGTTAGAATGCATGATGGTAAATTGCTTGAGGATAAAGTTATAAAAAAAGTAGATAATGGCAATGATGATTATATTGATCATAAGGAAATAAGATTTTTTAATAAAGTGGTACTTATGTTTAGAAATACTTTTAATATTCCTGCAAAGTTCTTTTTATTACTTTTTGTTTTTTTCTTTTTGATAACAGCAGTTTTAAGCAAGTATGCTTTTGATAAAGAACAAGAATCATCTTTAACTAGCGGAGGATATAATTATTATTTTTATGATAATTCTAAAGAAAGAATTATCATTACTAAATTAGATAAATCATCAATTAGTGATAATGAATATAATGAAATAGATAAGCTAGATAATGTTGATAAAGTTGTAGTTAATGATTTAGTATTAGATACTAATGCATATTTATGTGATTTTGATTATTTTTGTTTATGGGGTAAATTAAATGATATAGATGATCTGCCAGAAGAATATGAAATAAGTTTAGGTAGATTGCCTGAAAATGAGAATGAAGGAATACTTGTAATTAACCCTGATTATGTATATTATTCAGTAGAAGAAGCATTAAATAAAACTTATAAATTTGATGGAGATTATAATAATTTTTTTGGTGATATAAAAATAGTAGGAATTGTTGAAGTGACAGATGATTATAATTATGACCAAATTTATTTGAGTGCTGAATATGTAAACAAATATATAATAAATAATCATATGAGTAGTGGTATGGGTATAAATGTAGAAGTAGATGATAACTATGGTATGTATTATAATTATAAAACTAGTGATAATGTACCTTCAGGAACAGTAGTTATAAACGATTATTGCTATAAATGCTTAAACAAAGGTGTTAGTATTACTAGAAATGATTTATATGAAGATTTGAATATAAGATATACTGTTTCAGGTTATATAAATAAATATAATTATTCAAATTATGGCTTTGCTAATTACGATGAAACAAGTTCTTATATAGTTTTTAATAGTCAGGATTACATCAATTTTTATAAGACTGATAATTATCAAATCAGTGTTATTGTCAAAGATATAAAAAATATTGATCAGACTGTAAATGATTTAGAAAATATGGGATATGACACTATAAAAATTAGTGATACTTTCGTAGGTAATGAGGATGGCCAAGTATTTATCGTGTTTAATAATATACTTACTGTTATAATGATTATAGCTTTATTTTTTATAACATATTTTGTTATTAGATTAATTTTAAATTCTAGAAATGTATATTACTCAACAATAAGAATATTAGGCGCAACTAAATCAGTGGCAAAACAATTCTTAATTGGGGAACTATTTATAAACG
>CAYJNH010000011.1:20959-22844 GCA_964371705.1 uncultured Muribaculaceae bacterium | reverse complement strand
TTTATTTTTAGGAACATCAATCGTTATATTTTTGAAAAATATGACTAATAAAAAAGAAAAAACAGTCATATCTAAACAAATTATGCTTTTGATAATTTGTTTACTATTAACAATTAATCATATATATTTCCCCATGATAATTAAACTACCTGTATTGGTTTTAACTTATTTTATTGTAAATAAATACATATTAAATTTTGATTATAAAACAAGTATATTTTACATGGTAATAATAATAATTTATTTATCTTTAGGAGATATGTTGATTTCTTTTAGAGTAACTAATATTCTGGAAAATCAATCTATTGAAATATATAGAATATATACATTAATATATACGATCACGAGTAGCTTATTTTTAATATTTATATCTAAATTGAAAATTTTTAGAACTATAATTGAAACAATAAAAAAATCCTATTATACAGTAAAAAAAGAGAAATTAATATATGTACTAGTATCATTCGAAATATTAATTTATATAATTCTGTCATTATTAATTTTCAATTATTCTATGAATAAAATGTCTGATCTCCTGTTAGTACTATTATATTTTTCATCAAGTATAATAATTTGTGTTAGCCAAATCATTATATATGTTAATATGAAAACAAAAAAATATAGAGAAGAATTGACAAATATAAATAAATTTTATATCGAAAAAATTAACGAAGACAAAATATTTAAGCATAATATCAATAATCAATTATTATCAATTAAGTCTATATCATGTAAAAAAGTTGGTAAATTGATAGATAATATATTATACAAAGAAAATCAAAAACTAGATAAAATGATTCAACTAGGAAATTTACCAAAAGGTTTTGTAACTTTATTTTATGATAAGTTACGCGATAATCATAATATAACTATAAATATAGTAAATAAGATAATTGATGATGAAAAAAATTATATTAAATATGTATCCTCATTAGGATTGCCTTTATGCACTTGTTTGGATAATATAATTGAAATTTCAAAAGAATTAGAAAAAGTGGAAATAGCAGTATTTTTTGAAGAAGATTCAGAAAATTTAACAGTATAAATGAATTAGATTTAGATAAATTAGGATTAAAAAATTACTCGACTAAAAACAGAAAATCAGGATTTGGATTGTACTCAATAAAAAAAAGCAATAAAGTTAAAAGTAAGATTGAAATAATAAATGATATATTTACTTTGTACTTGACAATAAAAAAATAAACCATACGGTTTATTTTTTATAATAATTCTTCAGGGCAAGTTGGTTCATCCCAAATCCATAAAGGTGTAAAGCATTCTTTACCTTGAGTTTCACCAATATTTTTTAAAATATCAACTAACATATATACTCCTTTCTGCTTAAATCTATATAAATTTCATTTAAACCTCTTTAGGTTGATAATACAAATAATTATTAAATCTAGTATTAAACAATTTATAAGTTAAGGGGTTAACACAAATAGATTGAATAATTATAGCCATTAACAATGAATAATTTAGTATAGGTATATTAAGTAATATTACTATTCCTAAATATACAATAAGTATAATGGTAATAATTATTTTATTTCTTTTTCTTTTTTCTATTCTAATTAAAGGTCTTTTTGGAGTATCAGCAGGAGAATATATAATTAACATAACAGCAAAAAAAAACAAAAAACAAATAATAAATAATAATTGGTAAATTAAGTACTGATATTATATAAGGAGTAATTAAATACACAAGAATACTAGAAATCCAACAATATAAATCTTTAGATGCATGTAATCCAAAAGCAAATGATCTAAGAAGTCCATAACTAACCATTAATATAATGGTTTCTAAAAATAAATTAAAAATAAAAGATAAAATTATTATTAATATAGTTTTAGAAAAAGCACTTATCAAACCTTCTAAAGTGTA
>CAYJNH010000011.1:0-20882 GCA_964371705.1 uncultured Muribaculaceae bacterium | reverse complement strand
CACTTATATATTGTTTTTTTTTAATATTAGCAATAACTATTGAAGCAATTTTTTTATTCATTTTTACTCCTACATTTCAATAATAACATTATAAAAAAATAATAATGATAAACAAGTTTAAAAATATAGATTAAGTGTCTAAAATAAAAAAACACAATCAAAAAAAAGAAATAAATTTTTAATTATGATAATAAAATGATATTTAAGACTATAAACAAACTGTTAAAATTATAATTTGTTAAGATGTAGTGGTGTTAGGAAATGTAATATTATGTCGACCGATATTTCTTGAACTAATACATTTCCATGTGTTATTCTAAAATCAAGAAAGAAAAGAGGTGTGTGTTATGAGAGGAAAAGTAAAGTGGTTTAATAATGAAAAAGGTTATGGTTTCATAGAATATCCAGAACTAGAAGACATTTTTGTTCATTATTCAGCAATATCTAAAGATGGATATAAAACATTAGAAGAAGGCACTTTAGTTACATTTAAATTGATTGAAACTTCAAAAGGGTTACAAGCTGTAGATGTAGCAGAAGAAATAACAACAGAAGTACTATAACTGCTTAGGCAGTTTTTATATGTAAGTATCTTGATTTTAAATATATTAGTGCTATAATATAATTAGGAAGGTGATAATATGAAATTACAGATTCATGGAGACAAAATTCTGGTTACAAAAGCTATCAAAGAGTACTTGGAAGAAAAAGTAAAAAAGATTAATAGATATTTTGATAATTCAGAAGAATTAAAAGCTACTGTAAATATAAGAGTGAAAAACAATTTACAAACAATTGAAATTACAATACCAACAAAGCATTTTACAATTAGGGCAGAAGAAGATAATGAAAATTTATATGCATCAATCGATTTAGTATTAGATAAAATCGAAAGACAAATAACTAAAAATAAAGATAAAATGAATAAAAAATATAAAAATAATGACGATTTTGAAATGAATTTTGAAGGTTTAGATGAAATTGAAGAAGAAAAGTTAGATATTATCAAAAGAAAAACTTTATCAATGAAACCAATGGATGAAGAAGAAGCTCTGTTGCAAATGCAATTAGTGAATCATGATTTTTTTGTATTTAAAAATACAGATGAAGAATGTGTTTCAGTACTTTACAAAAGAAAAGATAATGGATATGGAATTATAGACGTTAAATAATAATAAAAAAACAAAAAACTTCTTATATACAGAAGTTTTTTTGTGGTATAATAA
The DNA here is from genome assembly GCA_964371705.1 of uncultured Muribaculaceae bacterium. Classification (GTDB taxonomy): domain Bacteria; phylum Bacillota_I; class Bacilli_A; order RF39; family UBA660; genus CAKOSP01. The sequence continues at coordinate 19,656 of CAYJNH010000011.1, read as the reverse complement.
AATGCAAGGAGAAATTATGGGAATACTAAAAAAATTATTTGACACTGAATATAAAGAATTAAAAAGATTTGGAAAATTAGTTGATGAAATTGAATTACTCGATGAAGAAATGCAAAAACTAAAAGATTCAGAAATAAAAAAATATACAGAAGAATTAAAAAAAGAATTAGCAAATGAAAAAACTTTAGAGGATATAGCTGTAAGGGCTTTTGCTTTAGCTAGAGAAGCTGCATTTAGAGCTCTAGGCGAAAAAGCTTTTAGAACTCAATTAATGGGTGGATTAGCAATACACTATGGAAATATAGCTGAATTAAAAACAGGAGAAGGAAAAACTTTGACAACTATCTTTCCTGCTTATTTAAATGCATTAACAGGTCAAGGAGTACATGTTGTAACAACAAATGAATATTTATCAACAAGAAATGCTGAATGGATGAGACCTATTTATGATCTCTTAGGAGTATCTGTGGGAATTAATCTTAGAGAATTAAATCCAAAAGAAAAACAAGAAGCGTATAATTGTGATATAACATATACTACAAATAATGAAATAGGTTTTGATTATTTAAGAGATAACATGGTAGTGAAAAAAGAAAATAGAACACTTAGGCCTCTTAATTTTTGTATAATAGATGAAGTGGATTCAATCCTAATTGATGAAGCAAGAACTCCTTTAATTATTAGTGGAGGAAGAGTAAATGTAAGTAATTTATATTTAGATGCTGATAGAGTAGCCAAATCTTTGAAAAATGATACAGATTACACTATAGATGAAAAAACAAAAAATGTATCTTTAACAGAATTAGGTTCAGAAAAAGTAGAAAAATTAACAAATACGAAAAATTTATATGACCTAGATAATACATCATTTGTTCATAGATTAAATCAAAGTTTAAAAGCAAATTATGGTTTTAAAAAGGATGTTGACTACGTTGTTGAACAAGGAGAAGTAATAATAGTAGATCAGTTTACCGGAAGACTAATGCAGGGTCGACAATTTAGTGAAGGATTACATCAAGCGATAGAGGCAAAAGAAGGTGTTCAAATAAATACTGAAACAAAAACTATGGCCACAATAACTTTTCAAAATTTATTTAGAATGTATAATAAATTATCTGGTATGACTGGTACAGCTAAAACAGAAGAAGAAGAATTCAGAAGTATATATAATATGTATGTAATAAGTATTCCGACTAATAAACCAGTTGAAAGAATAGACTATGCTGATTTAGTTTATTCAAATATGTCAGGAAAATACAGTGCAATTGTAAAATTTATAAAAGAAGTTCATGAAAAAGGTCAACCAATATTAATAGGTACTATTTCAGTAGAAGCAAATGAAGAATTATCACAAATTTTGACAAAAGCAAAACTCAAACATGAAGTTTTAAATGCTAAAAATCATGCAAGAGAAGCGGATATAATAGCTAAAGCTGGAGAAAAAGGGTCAATTACACTAGCTACAAATATGGCTGGTCGTGGAACTGACATAAAAATAGGGGAAGAAGTAAAAAAACTAGGTGGTTTATGCGTAATCGGAACTGAAAGACATGAATCAAGAAGAATTGATAATCAGTTAAGAGGAAGAGCTGGACGTCAAGGAGATCCTGGTATAAGTCAATTTTTTGTTTCATTTGAAGATGATTTAATGAGAAGGTTTGGAACAGATAGAATTAAAACTATGCTTCAAGCAATAGGAGTTACAGGAGATCAATCTATTAGAAGTAAGGTGTTAACTAGAAGTATAGAAACAGCTCAAAAAAAAGTTGAGGGAAACAATTATGATATTAGAAAAAGTTTATTAGATTACGACAACGTACTAAATGAACAAAGAGAAATTCTTTATGAAAGAAGAAATGAAATATTAGAAGAAGAAAGTATTCATGAAAATGTACTAGACACATTTTTCAATGTAGTTTCAAATACTGTAGATAATCATTTAGCACCAGAAGGATTCTTAACAACTGCAGATAAAGAAGAAATTGTTGAGTATGTTAATACTAATTATTTAAAAGATAAAAAAATCAAATATGAATCTATTGAAGATAAAACAGATGATGAAATAGTTCATTATATATCAGACTTGATAATAAAAGAATATGATAAAAAAATGAAAGATGCACCATATAAAGATGAATATGAAAAAGCAATAACTTTAAAAGTAATTGATACAAATTGGGTAAATCATATGAGCGCAATGGCACATTTAAAAGAAGGAATAAATTTAAGAGCCTATGCACAAGTAAAACCAGTGCAAGCATATACTATGGAAGGTTACGAATTATTCGAAAGTTTTTTGAATAAAATTGATGAAGAATCATCTGTCTTTTTATTAAGAGCTGAAGTAAGACAAAATATAGAAAGAAAACAAACTTTAAATGGAACAGTATCAAATGATGATAAAGTAAAAAACACACCAAAAAGAGTTATGAAAAAAGTAGGTAGAAATGATACTTGTCCGTGTGGTAGTGGAAAAAAATATAAACAATGTTGTGGAAAAAACAATTAAAAAAAAGATTAATTCTTTTTTTTTTGCATAAAAACAAACATTACGATATGTGAAAATATAATGAAAAATCACATAAATAGTGGAAACTTATAAAATTTAATAGTACAATATAACTGGTGAAGCAAAAATGAACATAAACATTTTAGAAAATAAAATCATAGATTTAAAGAGGTTACTTTGAAGTTGAAGAAAAAAAACAAACATTAAATAAATTAAAAATAGATTCACATAATGAAAGTATATGGGACGTACCAGAAAAAGCTAATATATTATTTAAAGAAATAAGTTTACTTGAAAACGTTATTAATTCATACGAGGAAATTGAAATAATGATGGAAATAATAAAAGAAACATTAGATGAACAAGAATATGTGAATTTACAACAAAAAATAAATGAATTAGAAATTAGCACATTATTAAATAAAAAATATGATAGTAACAATTGTTATTTAGAGATACATCCGGGAGCAGGCGGAACAGAAAGTTGTGATTGGGCTAGTATGCTTTTGAATATGTATAAATCATTTTGTGATAAAAACAATTATAAGTATGAAGAAATATATTTATCGCAGGCAGAAGAAGCTGGAATAAAAAATGTAATAATAAATATAAAAGGAGATTACATTTACGGATATTTAAAAAAGGAAACAGGAGTTCATAGGTTAGTCAGAATAAGTCCTTTTGATTCCAATAAAAGAAGACATACTTCATTCGCTTCAGTACAAATAACTCCTGAATTTGATAATACTATTAATATAGAAATTAAAGACGAAGACATAAAGGTAGATGTATATCATTCATCAGGAGCTGGAGGTCAATCCGTAAATACCACAAATTCAGCAGTAAGGATAACTCATTTACCAAGTAAAATAGTAGTTACATGCCAAAATGAAAGAAGTCAATTAAAAAATAAAGATGTAGCAATGAAAGTTTTGCAAAGTAAGTTATATGAACTAGAATTAAGAAAAAAAGAGGAAGCAGAAAAAGGTTTGAAAGATAATTCTAGTATTAATTTCGGTTCACAAATACGAAGTTATATATTAGAACCTTATAAATTAGTAAAAGACCATAGATCAAATTATGAATCTTTTGAACCATTTAAAATTTTGGATGGTCATATAAGGCCAATGTTGGAACATAATTTAAAAAATATAGATTAGGAAATAAAATGAAAAAAGAATACGAATTTTTATATAATGAAATAAACGAGGAAGATAAAGTGATTTTGGCTTGTTCGGGAGGAGCAGATTCAATATGCTTATTATCGTTATTAGTAAAATTAAAAAAAGAAAAAAAATTAACAATTATATGTGCACATGTAAATCATAAAAAAAGAATTGAATCTGAAGAAGAAGAAAAATTTGTAAGAGAATATTGTGATAAAAATGATGTGATATTTGAATTATTAACAATAAATAAATATACAGATAATTTTCAAAATAGTGCCAGGATGCAAAGGTATCAATTTTTAAAAGAATTACAAAACAAATATAAATCACACAGCATATTAACTGCTCATCATGGCGATGATTTAGTAGAAACAATATTAATGAGAATAACTAGAGGAAGTAATTTGTCCGGTTATGCAGGTTTTAAATCAATCGATTACAAAGCAGATTATAAAATTATAAAACCACTTATTACAAGTGATAAAAAAAGCATATTAGAGTATAATAAAAATAACAATATAGAGTATAGAGAAGATCATAGTAATACAAAAGAAGAATATACAAGAAATAGATATAGAAAATATATATTACCGTTTTTAAAAGAAGAAAATAAAAGCATCCATTTAAAATATTTAAAATTCAGTCAAAAAATAAAAGAATGTGACGAGTTTATCAAAAAATATGTTGATAACTTGGGAGTTATTAACGATGAAAAAATAGATATAATATTATATTTAAAAGAAGATAAATTTATACAAGAAAAAATAGTAGAATTATACATATTATCCATCCAAGAAAAATACGAATTTAACGTTACTGACAATACTTTTTTTGAAATTAATAAACTTATTAAGAGCATAAACGGTAAAGGAAGTATAGATTTATCTAATGGATTTAAAGGTTTTAAGGAAAAGAAACAATTTTTTATTAAAAAATAAATATATATGTGATATAATATATAGTGCAAATGAAAGGAACTAAAATGAAAATAAATAAAAGTAAAAAAGTGAAAAATAACTTACCATATTTAATATTAGGTATAGTGATAATTGCTGTTGTAATATTAGTTAATTTTCAAGGAGATACAGTAAATGATTTAACTACTGGAGAATTAATTAAAGAAATAAATAAAGAAACAGTAACAGAAATAACAATAACTCCTAATTCAGGAGAAAGTGTGTATGTTATTACTGGAAAATTAGATGATTATAAAGAAGGAGAAAGTTTTACTGCCAATGTACTGGCAAAAGATTTAGAAACAATTCAATCTTATGCAGTAGAAAATGAAATTAAAGAATACATTACCGAGGGAGATCCAGGTGATTCTGCATTCTTGTATATATTAGTGAATTTATTACCACTTATTCTAATAGTTGTTGTAACATATTTTATATTTACAAAATTAGCAAGCGGGAATAAAAACGGAATGGACTTTGGTAAAAGTAGAGCAAAATTAACTAATGATACAGATAAAAAAATGTTTAAAGATGTAGCGGGATTAAAAGAGGAAAAAGAAGAAGTTTCAGAACTTATAGATTTCCTGAAAAATCCTAAAAAATTCCAAAAATTAGGAGCAAGAATTCCAAAAGGTGTATTGCTAGTAGGATCTCCAGGAACAGGTAAAACTTTACTAGCAAAAGCTATTGCTGGTGAAGCAAATGTGCCGTTTTATTATATAAGTGGTTCAGATTTCGTAGAGCTTTTTGTAGGAGTTGGTGCATCTAGAGTTAGAGATATGTTCAAGGAAGCAAAAAGAAATGCCCCTTGTTTAATATTTATTGATGAAATAGATGCAGTGGGTAGACAAAGAGGAACAGGCCTTGGTGGTGGACATGACGAAAGAGAACAAACTTTAAATCAATTGTTAACTGAAATGGATGGATTTGGAGCTAATGAAGGAATAATTATTATAGCTGCAACAAACAGACCAGATGTGTTAGACCCGGCATTATTAAGACCAGGAAGATTTGATCGTCAAGTAACTGTGGGACTACCAGATTCTAAAGAAAGAGAAGCAATATTAGAAGTTCATGCAAAAAATAAAATATTATCAAAAGATGTTAAATTAGATTTTTTAAGTCAAAGAACTCCAGGATTTAGTGGAGCTGATTTAGAAAATTTACTTAATGAAGCTGCACTTTTAGCGGTGCGAAGAAATAAAAAAGAAATTACAATGGAAGAAATAGACGAAGCTACAGATAGAGTTCTATTAGGTCCGGCTAAAACTACTAGACAAATAACTCCTAAAGAGAAAAAGTTAGTAAGCCTTCATGAAGCAGGTCACGCAGTTATAGGTATAAAATTAGAAGATGCAAATGATGTTCATAAAATTACTATAATACCAAGAGGTATGGCTGGTGGTTATACTATGATGCTTCCTAAAGAAGAAAAAATGGCAGTATTAACTAAAACAGAATTATTAGCACAAATAACTGGTTTATTAGGTGGTAGAGTGGCTGAAGAAATGTTTTTAAATGAAATATCAACAGGAGCTTCAGATGATTTTAAAAAAGCAACGTCAATAGCTAGAAGTATGGTAACTGAATATGGTATGTCTCATTTAGGGCCAATGCAATATGAACATAAAAGTGAAGGTGTGTTCTTAGGAAGAGATTATGCTAAATCTAGAAATACTTCAGATCAAGTAGCATTGGAAATAGATCAAGAAATAAGAAGAATTATTGAAGAATGTTATGAAAAAGCTAAAAAAATTATTAAGGAAAACGAAAAATTAATAAATTTATTAAGTGAAGCCTTAATAAAATATGAAACGTTAACAAAAGAACAAATTGAAGAAATAGTAAAAACTATGAAAATACCTAACTTTAAAGAAGATTTAGAAAATACTGTAAGTATTGAAAAAATTGAAGTTAAAGATGGTAAAATAGTAAAAAAAGAAGAAAAAAATACAAAAAAGGAAAATGGTGAAAAATAATGTTAGAAATATTATTGTTAGTAGTATCAATATTGCTGATTGCATTAGTATTATTACAAAGTAACAAAGCTAGTGATGCAGGAAATGTAATTACTGGAGGCAATGATGCTTTATTCCAAAATATGAAAGAAAGAGGATTTGAACTATTTATCAGTAGATTAACGCTGATACTGGGAGTTATGTTTTTCGTTTTATCATTAGTGCTATTTTTAATTTAAACTATTATATTTATAATAGTTTTTTTGTTGCAAAAAATATATTAATGTGATAGTATTAATACAAGATGATAGGAGTACTAGAATGAAAAAAATATTGTTTACAATAACACTTTTATTTGTGTTGATATTAAATGTATCAGCAGCAGACATAACTATGGAAAATTTAATAGAAAATATAAATAACGGAAGAACAACAGCCAATTTGATTCAAGCTAGTAAAGATGCAGGTGAAGATTATACATTAGTAGCTAGTTATGTAGGAGATATTCTATCTATAGATATAAAAGTAGGAACAACAGAATATACTCGAGATTATAAATATGATTCAGATTTGAATATTATTTATACAGATCAGCCATTGTCTACAGATGCAGGAATTGCATTTTCACAAGCATTTATCGACTTATTATTTATTAATTGGATTGTAGAATCTTCAAACAATCCTGAAGCAAATGAAATTATAGATTATTACAATAAAATTTCATCAGAATTAAATATAACCGAACAAAATCCAACGTTAGATGAACATGGAATATATATTAATATAACTGATACAGATTACTTAATCCAATATGAATTATCAGATAAATTATTGAATTATATAATAGAAATATCAGATTATGATTCAAGTAAAGTTTCCGGACCTGACACAACAACAGAAAATCCTGAAACTGGGGTAGCAGCAGAATTATTTCCAGTAGTATTACTTTCAATAATAGCTCTACTGATCTTAATTAACATTAAAAACAAAAACAAAATTTATAAAATATAAAAAAAGTACTACTTAGTAGTACTTTTTAATTGAAATATTTGTTAATTCTATTTATTAATTTGTCTTTTCCTAGTAAATTTATAATATCATATAGGTTAGGACTTAAATTCTTTTTTGTAATAATAATTCTTAAATATTTACAAAAATCAGCAGTAGTTCCTTTAAAATCACTAGGACTAGCTTTAAATGCTTTACGATCATTTGTAAAACCTATACCATTAGCATATTCAGCTAATTTATTGAACCAATCTTCTTGAGAATCATTTTTATTATAAATTTCTGTAAAGTATTCAGTTAATTCTTCTTTGGTAACACATGTTATTTCTTCATAAATATCGGTATTTAATTCAAATAATTCATCAAACATAAACCAATAAATATTTTTTATATCTTCATAAGAGGTAATGTCTTTTCTAGGTTTAGGAACTTCTCTTTCTATGTTTAACATATTAATAACATATTCCTTATTATCTAATATTATTGAATTAAATTTAGGATCATATTTAGAAGTGTAATCAACTAAATTATTGTAAATATCTTCAGCTTTTAAAGTAGAAAAATAAGTTTTGGAAATATTAATCAATTTTTCATAATCAAATATAGGACCACTTATTGACATTTTTTCGAAAGTAAATTCGAATTCACTATATTTTTTACTATTATTTTCATTAAACCACTCTTCAAAATTAGAATTTAAAAGAGTTGATAAATATATTTTAATTACTTCATGAGGTATACCTTTTTCATTATAAAAATTAATAGCTGCCCAAGGATCTTTTCTTTTAGATAACTTTCTAATTGCATCTCCATCTTTTATATTAATAGGAGAAATATGAGCATAATTTGGAAGTTTAAAATCTAACATTTCAAACAGCTGAATATGTTTAGGGTAACTTGAGACCCATTCATCACCACGTATAACATGTGTAGTTTTCATTAAATGATCATCTATAGCATGTGCAAAATGATAAGTCGGAAGGTTATCAGATTTAAGAATTACTTCATCAATATCATTTTCAGGCATTTCTATTTTTCCTCTAATTAAATCATTTAGAACAACTTTATTATAAAATGAACCTTGAGATTTTAATCTTATTATATAATCTTCCTTATTGTTAATTTTATTAATTACTTCTTCCTTAGATAAATTACGACATTTAGCAAATTTTCCATAATATCCAATTCTTTGTTTCTTAGCTTCTTGAAATGATCTTATTTCATTTATTTCATCTTGAGAACAAAAACAAGGATAAGCCTTATCTTCTTCGATAAGTTTTTTTACATATGCCTTGTATATATCCTGTCTTTCGCTTTGTAAATATGGACCATATTCTCCACCTAAAGTATGCCCTTCATCAAAATTAATATTAAGTTCATCAAGGCCATTAATAATAGTTTCAGTTCCATTCTCTACTTCTCTTTTTTGATCCGTATCTTCGACTCTTAAATAAAATACTCCATTACTTTGTTTTGCAAAGGTATATCCTACAAAAGCTCCAAAAATATTTCCTATATGCATTGATCCAGTAGGACTTGGTGCAAATCTAGAAACTATTTGACTCTCACCTAAATTTCTTTCTTTATATAAATTTTCATAATATTCCCAATTATTTTTAACATCAGGAATAATAATATCAGCAAATTCTTTATTATTCATATTTACTCCCTTTCCATAATATAATACTACAAAAATCATTAAAAATAAATAATAATATTCCTAATTTATATGATATAATATATTAAGTGATGGTAATGAATAGAAAAGGTTTTACAATATTAGAATTGTTATCTGTATTAGGTATTATAGGAGCAGTAGGCGTTATAGGAGTAATTAGTTATACATATATAATGGATGATTCTTTTGAAAAAGAATATTCAGTGTATATAAAAACTATTGAAAATGCTGCTTGTAGTTATGCATCAGTTGTAGATCTAAGGCAAGAATGTTTAGATCCTAACAACTGTAATATAGACGTTAACAAATCATTATTAATAGAAAAAGGATACTTAGATAAAAAATACGCTAATACGATAAGTGATATGAAAATTCCTTCGTATGTAATTAAAGTTACATGGGATGAAGATGGAAATAAAGTTTGCGAATACAATGAGAAAGATAAATAGGTGAATTTATGAAAGAACAAATATTAGAAATATTAAAAAACATTAACAAAGCAAAACCATTAATGGAAATAAATGATTTATTAGGCTACAAAACAACACAAGAATATAAAGAATTAGAAGAAACAATGAAGCAGTTGGTTAGCGAAGGAGAAATACATGAAACAAAAAATAATGAGTATATACTTATTAAATTTTGCAGTTCTTTAAAAAAGGGAGTTGTTAGAGTTAATAAAGCAGGAAACGGTTTTCTAGATTATGGTGAAGAAAAAGACATATATATTTATAAAAATAATTTAAATGGAGCAATAGAAGGTGACTTTGTTTTAGCAGATGTGTTTACATATCATGGTAAAAAAGAAGGTAAAGTTATTAAACTTTTAAAAAGAGATTTAAATAATATCATAGGTGAGATAGTTGTAAAAAACAACAAAATGACGTTTGAGCCAGATAATGATAAAATAACACTTAATATAACACTTTTAGAGGATAGTTTAGAAGGTTGCGTTGAAGGTCATAAAGTTTTAGTTAAAATAAATAAAAAAGTAGATAATATTCATTATGTAGGTGAAGTAATAAAAATAATAGGTCATAAGAATGATCCTGGTGTAGATATCATATCTATAGCTTTAAAACACAATATAGAAATAGATTTTAACGAAAAAGTAATAGAAGAATTAGAAACTATTCCAAGTGAAGTTGAAGAAAAAGAATTTAAAAACAGATTAGATCTTACAAAAAAGATGATATTTACAATAGACGGTAATGATACTAAAGATATAGATGATGCGATTAGTTTAGAAGAAATAAATGGTAATTATTTATTAGGAGTACACATTGCAGATGTTTCTAATTATGTAAAAATAGGATCTGCATTATATGAAACAGCTTATGAAAGAGGAACTTCTTCATATTTGGCTGATACTGTTATACCAATGATACCTCATCAATTATCTAATGGAATATGTTCGCTTAATCCAGAAGTGATTCGTTTAACTATGAGTTGTTTTATGGAAATAGACAAAAAAGGAAAAGTTGTCAATTACGACATAATGGAGTCATATATTAAATCAAGAAAACAAATGACATATGACAAAGTTAATAAAATTCTTATGGAAGGAATTGTTCCAGAAGGATACGAAGAATACGAAAAGCAAATATTAAAAATGAACGAACTCGCAAAAGTTTTAAGAAAAGAAAAAGTTGAACGAGGATATATAGAATTTGATTTAGACGAAGCTAAAATAATTCAAGATGAAACTGGGAAAGCTGTAGATGTAAAAAGAAGACTACGTTTTGATGCAGAAAAATTAATAGAAGATTTTATGATTGTAGCTAATGAAACAGTAGCAGGACATATTTATAATATGGATTTGCCTTTTGTATATAGAGTGCATGATGTTCCAAATTCAGAAAAAGTGGAAGATTTCAGTAATTTTGTAAAAGCTTTAGGTTATCAACTTAAAACAAAAACTCTATCACTAACAAGCAGAAGTATGCAAGCAATATTATCTGAATTAAAAGATAAAAAAGAATATGAAATATTAAGTGATATGTTGCTTAGAAGTATGAAAAAAGCTATATACAGTTCAAACAATATAGGACATTTTGGTTTAGGTAGTAAAATGTATACACATTTTACATCTCCAATAAGAAGATTTCCTGATTTAACAGTGCATAGGTTATTAAAAGAATATTTGGTAAAACATAATTTAAGTACAGAAAGCATAAATTTTAATAATGAATATCTAATTGGTTTAACAGAGCATGCAAGTGAAAGAGAAGTAGCTGCAGTTGAAGCAGAAAGAGAAGTAGACGACATGAAAATGGCAGAATACATGGAAGATTATATTGGAGAAGAATATTCAGGTATGATAACAAGCGTTACTAACTTTGGTATGTTCATCAAATTAGAAAATTTGATAGAAGGTTTAGTTCATATTAGTACATTGAATGGATATTTTGAGTATATACCTGAAATACTATCATTAGTAAACAAAGATAAGAGTAAAAGGTATAGATTAGGTGATTCAGTAAAAGTAAAAGTTACAGGAGCAAGTAAAGAAAAAGCTCAAATAGACTTTGAACTTGTAGAGGAAAAAGATGGAAATAAAAAACAAGAAAGCGTACTTTAATTATTATATAACAGAAGAAATTGAAGCTGGTCTCGTTTTACAAGGAACAGAAATTAAATCATTAAAACAGGGAAAAGCAGAAATTAAAGATGCTTTTGTAAGAATTAAAAATAATGAGGCATATATCACTAATATGTTCATAGCAAAATATGAAGAAGGTAATATATTTAATCATGAAGAATCGCGAGAAAGAAAACTTTTGTTACATAAAAAAGAAATATTGAAATTAAAAAAAGAAAAAGAATTGCAAGGTATTTCATTAATACCACTAAAACTTTACATAAAAAATTCATATGCAAAAGTTTTAATTGGTGTAGGAAAAGGAAAAAAATTATACGATAAAAAAGAAACAATAAAACAAAGGGATTTAGAAAGGGAAGTAAAAGGATATAAATGAAAAAGTTTTTAAAAAACAAAAAAACACTAATATTGTTAAGTGTATTAATAGTAGCAGTGTTTGGATTGTTAATTGGATTATTTGTATTTAATAATAATGAGGAAACAGAAAAAAAGCAAGAAACAGAAAAACAAACAAGTGCAAAAGAAATTCAAATTGTAGATATAAATTCAACAACAAGGCCTTATGCCGTAATGATTGAAAACAGTTCAACTGCAAGACCTTATCACGCTGGTTTACAAGATGCTTATATTTTATACGAAATAGTAGTTGAAGGTGGAATATCAAGATACTTAGGATTATTCAAAGACGTTGACACAGAAAGAATATCAGGAGTTAGAAGTGCAAGACATTATTATCTAGATTATGCAATTGAAAACGACGCTTACTATATACATTGGGGAGCTAGTACTCCAGCAAGAAATGATTTAAATTATATGGATATTGACAGTTATGAAGTATATAATAATAAATATGCATTCTATGATACTTCACTTCCTGTAAGTAGTGAAAATAGTACATATACATCTATGGCAGAGCTTAAAAGTGCTATAGCTACTACTGGGTACAGATCTGAACTAAATAAAGATTTATTATTAAATTATACAGCAGAAGAACTAGATGAATCTAAATTAGAAGGAGCTATTTCAGCTAATGAAGTAAAAATAAATTATTCAAATTCTAATATTCCAAGTTTTTCATATAATACAGAAACAAAAACTTATAATCATTTTATTAATTCAGCTCCGCACAATGATTATATTACAGGAAATCAATACAATTTTAAGAATATAATTACTTATCAAGTTTATAATTATGATATGCCTAATGAAATAAAAGGAAGACAAGAATTAAACAATGTAGGAAGTGGAACAGGTTATTATATATCTGAAGGATATGCTATTCCAATAAATTGGTCTAAGGAATCTAGAGAATCTCAAACCATTTATACATATACAGATGGAACTGAGTTAATAGTAAATGATGGTAACACATATATATCAATACAACCACAAGATCAACCATTAGTAATAGAGTAGATTATGGAGACATTAAATAAATTTATTATAGACAATTACATATTAATAATAATAATAAATATAATATTAGTTTTTTCTATAATAGGATACAAAAAAAATAATAAAAAAAACGAATCTGAAAAATAGATTCGTTTTTATTGAGAAAAATTAACTCTTTAAATTTAGAATAAAAAATGATATAATAAAGAAGCATAAAAAGGAAGGTGTAAAATGGAATTTGTTTGGTCTATATTTACAAAACTATTAGATATTTGCATAGTTTGGATGGGATTATACTATTTCTTTAAAAGTATAAAAAACAACATTAAAATGGCTTTAATTATCAAAGGTATAGTTATTTTACTGTTAGTAAAAGTATTAAGTGATTTGTTAAACCTATATACTGTAGGGATAATTTTAGAATATATAATACAATGGGGACCTCTTGCGTTAATAGTTATATTTCAACCAGAAATAAGAAGCGTATTGGAATCATTTGGTAGAACACAGCTACTTGGAAGACATAAAGTTTTAACATTAGACGAAAGAGAAAAAATAGTATTTGAATTAATGAAATCCATAGAATATTTTAGTAAAAATAGAATGGGAGCGTTAATAGTAATTGAAAGAGAAGTATCACTACAAGAGTATATAGAGTCATCAACAAAAGTCTATGCGGATTTAACGGATGAGCTATTGGAAACAATATTTTTTCCAAATTCACCACTTCATGACGGTGGAATAATAATTCAAGGAGATCGTGTTACTTGTGCTGGAGCTGTATTTAAAACAAGTATGAATCCAAATTTATCAAAAAGATTAGGTACAAGACATAGAGCAGCTTTAGGAATAGCAGAGGAAAGCGATGCAGTAGCTTTAATCGTTTCAGAAGAAACAGGAAGAGTAAGTATAGCAATAGAAGGAGAATTGAATTACAATTTAACTCTTGATGAATTTAGAATGTTATTAATAGAATCATTAAGTCCAAAACCTGAAGTTTTCTTTGATGCTGATGTAGAAGAAAAAGGAGAAGAAAATGCGTAAGTTGTTTAGAGCGTTATATAATATAGTAGATAAACTAATTGTTATTCCTATTAGCAGATTTATATATTTTCTTAAGAAAAAATTAGGTAAAAGCAGAGGTTTACTAGATAAGTTGTTAAATCAACCAAAATTTTTAATATATTTATCACTAGGATTGGCTATAATAGTATTTCTTTTTATAGATACAATAGCTGTTAATTTAATACAAAGTGAAGCAGAGGTAATTAGAAATGTTCCTGTAAAAGTTAATTATAACGATGAAGCATATGTAGTAGAGGGTGTACCTAGTAGCGTCGATATCACTATAAGTGGTAGTAAAGAACATATATACTTAGCAAAACAATTAGGAGATCATGAAGTTGTTTTAGATTTAACAGAATATACAGCAAGCGATTCACCTTATAGAGTAGAATTTACATATTCAAAGTCAATAGACAGTTTAACTTATAATATTGACCCAGGATATGTTAGTGTTACTATAAGTAAAAAAGTAAGCAGTTTAATGTCAATATCTTATGATTTATTAAACATAGATAGCTTATCACCAGAATTAAGTGTTAAAAGTGTTATCTTAGATCAAAGTGAAGTAGTTGTAAAAGGAAGCGAAGAATCGCTAGCCAAAGTAGCTTCAATTAAAGCTTTAGTAGATTTAAAAGATTCTAAATTATCAGAAGCAGGCACATATGATTTAACAGATGTGAAATTAGTAGCATATGATAATTCAGGAATAATAATTGAAAATGTAGAAATAGTACCAAAAACAGTAGGAGCTACTATTACACTAGATAGTTATTCAAAAAGTTTACCACTTCAAATAAATACTACAGGAACTTTAATAGCAGGAAAAGCAATAGCAGCTATTCAAATAAATGAAAAAGATAGTTATTCTTTAGAGGTTTTCGGAGAAAAAGATGAATTAGAATTACTAGATTTTGTTCCAGTAACAATAGATATAGATGATTTAGGTAAAGATAGTGTAAAAACATACAATGTTTCATTAACAAAACCACCGGGAGTAAGATATATGAGTGAAGATACAGTAACAATATCAGTAACTTTTGGTGACGAGAAACAAAAAACAATAGATATTGGAAACCAGATTAAACCTAGAGGTTTATCAGATGGTTTATCAGCCAATATAGTGTCAAATGATGATATAACAGTTCAAGCAAAAGGAGTAACAAGTGTTATAGATAATATTGATATCGAAGATATAACAGCATATGTTGATTTAACAGGTTTAGATAAAGGTGATCACGAAGTAAAAGTACAAATAGAAAATAATAATCCATTAATAACGTATGTTGTTTCAACAACAATTACTGTAAAAATATCATAAAAAAAGCATCAATGATGCTTTTTTACATGTTAGATTCTAAATGATTAAACAATATACCTATATTAATTAATCCGCATATTCCAACAATTCCATAAATAATATTTGATATCATGTTTGTATCTCCAAAAATAGATTCGACCAAATTATAATCAAAAAATCCAATTAGACCCCAATTAAGAGCTCCTATTATTGTAAATACTAAAGCAATCTTTTGTATTATTTCCATTATTACCATCCTTTAATTATATTATTAGTAGTTTCCATAATAATATACACTAATAGTAATATTTTTTATCAAAACAAGTATTATTTTAATAGGAAAGAGGTTTTATGAAAAAAATATTTATATTATGCTTAAGTATGATAATTTTTATAACAGGATGTGGAGAAGTTAGTAAAGAAAGTTTAGTGGAAAAATATGAAAAATCAATTAATGATTTAGAATCATATAAATTAACAGGAAAAATGGAAATTATAAACGGTGAAGAAAAATTCGTTTATAACTTAGAATCTAATTTTTTGAAAGATGACTATTATAAAGTAATCTTAATAAATGAAACTAACAATCACGAACAAATAATACTTAGAAATGAAGAAGGTGTATATGTTATTTCTCCAAATTTAAATAAAAGTTTCAAATTTGATAGTATATGGCCGGAAAACTCTTCACAAGCATACTTATTGGAGTCATTACTAAACGACATAAAAAATGATGAAAATAGTGAGTTAATCGAAAGTGAAGAAGAGTACATAATAAAAAGTACAGTTAATTATCCCAATAACTCAACATTTAAATATCAAAAAATATATTTTGATAAAGATATGATACCAACTAAAGTAGAAGTTTACGATAACAATGATAAGGCAGCAATAACGGTAAATATAACATCAGTAGATTACAAAGCAAATTTAAAAAGTGAAGATTTTATTTTAGAAGATTATATAGACAAAACTGATTGTGAAGAAAGTTGTGAAGAAGATCAAAATTGTATAGATACATGTAGTAGCTCACAAACAACATCTTCTCTAAGTGATATAATATATCCGATGTATTTACCTGAAAATACTACATTAACAAGTTCAGAAGAAATAAATGCAGATAACAGTGAGAGAATTATATTAACATTTTCAGGAGATAAAAATTTTGTGTTAATCGAGGAAGTTAGTAAAATAAGTGAAGAGCATGAAATAATACCTATTACAGGAAATCCATTGTTGTTAAATGATACAATAGGTGCACTTAGTACTAATTCAATGTACTTTACAAGAAATAATGTGGATTATTATTTAGTAAGTAATGATTTAACAAACGAAGAAATGGTAAACGTAGCATTATCACTAGGAAATGATGTATCAGTTTTATCTACAAAATAGCATAAATGCTATTTTTTTTTGTTATTTATTGCTTATTAAGAGTAAATGTTTTATAATTAATATTAGGAGGAAATATGAATACAAAAAGAAAAAATAATAAAATAAAAGAAAAAGCAGTTATGACTGATGAACAAACAGAAATAAAAAGATTTATAATTATTTTAACTTCTTTAGTAGTTATCATAATAGGAATATTTGTATTTACTAAATATGTAATTAACGATGGAGATGTAAAAATACCAATTGTTCCATCAGCTGCAGGAAATATTAATTATAGTATTGCTACGGTTGGTACAATGTTTAATAAAGCTGACGGTGAATATTTTGTTTCGTTATATGACGCAACACAAGATAATGCAGTAAGTTATGCCGCTACAATGAGCAAATATTTAGAGAAAGAAGGAGCATTACCACTTTACTTTGTAGATTTAGATAATTCTTTAAATCATAAATATTTAGCTACTGAAGAAAAAGTGGAAAATGTTAATGCAAAAACTATAAATGATTTATCACTTGGTGAAGTAACTCTTGTTAAAATAAGAAATGGTGAAATAGTTGAATATTATTCAGGTATAGAAGCTATTAAAAATGTAGTGTTGTAAAAAGAAGGAGTCTATCTTTCTTTTTTTTTGGATACATGTTAAAATAAAACAATAGGAGAAGTAATGAATAAAGGATTTAATTTAATTGCAGTTATAACAATAGTAATAATAACTTCTATAGTTTCTGCAGTAACAACAGGAATAATACTAAATAACAATTATAAAGGAAATAGTGGTTTGTCTTATGCTGAAATTATGAATGATGAGGACCTTGCAGAATTTATTAACATATATTCTACTATTATTTCTGAATATTATGATCAAGTAGATACAACAGGAATGCTTAACAGCGCTTCTGAAGCATTAAAAAGTTACAGCGGATCTGACAAAGATGAAATGTTAAAAATAGCAACAGAGGCTATGCTAGCATATTTAGGGGATGATTATACTACCTATTTAAATGATGACCAATCAAATATATTAAATAATCAATTAGATTCTAGTTATCAAGGAATAGGAGTTTCAATTAAAGGAAGTCAAATAATAACTGTATTTCCAGATTCTCCAGCAGAAAAAGCAGGAATATTACCTAACGATATAATATATAAAGTAGATGAAGTTCTAATAAATGAAGAAAATGAACCTTTAATCTCATACTTT
Organism: uncultured Muribaculaceae bacterium; assembly: GCA_964371705.1. GTDB lineage: Bacteria > Bacillota_I > Bacilli_A > RF39 > UBA660 > CAKOSP01. Next base: position 1,422 of record CAYJNH010000011.1, on the reverse strand, counting down.
ATTACTCAATCTGAAAATGAGTACGCAAATATAACTGTTAAAAGAGCAGAAGAATTAATTGAATTTAAAATCAAAAAAGAAAAGTTAGATGCTTCAGTTCAATCGCAGGTTATCGCTGAAACTAATATTGGATATATATCAGTAGATGTGTTTTCTGAAGAAGTAACAGAATCTTTTTCTAAAAATTTAATAAATTTAGAAAAAGAGAGTATAAATAGTTTGATAATAGACTTAAGATACAATACTGGAGGTTATTTAAATGGAGCAACTGAAATAGCATCTTTATTTTTAGAAAAAGGTGAAATAATATATAGTTTAGAAAATAAAGATGGAAAAGAGGATATTAAAGATAAAACAGATGAATCTAGATCATATGATATAATTATATTAATGAATGAAGAAAGTGCATCAGCATCCGAAATATTAGCTGCTGCCTTAGTAGATAGTTATGGAGCAAAGATAGTAGGGACCCAATCATACGGAAAAGGCAAAGTTCAACAAACGTTAACAACATCAGAAGGATTAGTGGCTAAATATACTTCTGCCAAGTGGTATACCCCAAATGGAATTTGTATAGATGAAATTGGAATAGAGCCTGATTATGAAATAGAAATAGAATATATATTAGATTCCGAAGGGAAAATAGAATCTGCAATTGATAAACAATATGAAAAGGCAATAGAATTATTAAAATAAAAGAAGCAATTACTGCTTCTTTTATAATATGATTAAATAGTGTATAATATATATAGAAAGAGAAAAATATGCAAATAGGAGAAAAAGTAAAAATAAATGTCTACAAACATGATGGAAAGTTACATAGTACTAACGAAGAGAGTATTATAATAGATATAACGGATGATATGGTTGTATGTGGAAACTCAGAAACAATAATCACAGAAGGCGATGGTAGATCATATAAAACAAATGAAACAGCTGTAATATTTTTTTATAAAGATAAATGGTTTAATATTTTGTGTCAATTTAAAAAATACGGCATATTTTATTATTGTAATATAGCAACACCTTACTTATATGAAAAAAATACAATAAAATATATAGATTATGATTTAGATTTAAGAGTATTTCCAGACGGAGGATATAAAGTATTAGATAAAAATGAATATAAATATCATAAAAAACTAATGAATTACACTGAAGATATGGATAAAGTGATAAAATATGAGTTGTCAAAACTCATAGAAATGAAAAAAAACAATGATTTTCCATTTAAAAAAGAAGTGGTGGAAATGTATTATAACAAATTTAAAGAGTTAAAAAATGTCGAAAAATAGGCAAAAACAGCAAATAAAACGTAAAAATGAAAAAAAAATGAAAAAAAGTTGTTTTTTTTGTTGACAAGGGTGTATATATTTGATATATTACTTATGCACCAAGGGAAACACGGTGCAAAATGATCTT